>CAZFKN010000197.1:0-1524 GCA_964519805.1 uncultured Gemmatimonadaceae bacterium | reverse complement strand
ACCGTGCGCAACCGGCTCGACAAGCCCCTGATCGTCTACGGTTTCGGCAAGACCCGCGGGCCGTCGGACTCCGTGATCGTCCCGGTGAATGCAACGATGCCGTTGCGGTTCAAGGCGACGACGCCGGGCACCTACTACTACCTGGGAAAGCGGGGCGTTGATCCGTTCGGGCTGCGGCTGGTGGAGGACATGCAGCTCCACGGCGTCATCGTGGTCGACCCGCCCAACGCGCCGCGGGCAGCGGACGAGCGCATCTTCGCCATCTCGTGGTGGTGCGCGGTCGAGGCGAAGAGCCCGTCGGGATTGAGCCGCTGCACGATGGCCATCAACGGCCTGTCGTGGCCGCATACCGAGCGCCTGGGCTACGCGCAGGGCGACTCGATCCACTGGCGGGTCGTGAATTTCACCGAGATCGATCACCCCATGCACCTCCACGGCTTCTACTTCCGCACGGAGTCGGAGGGCGACGGCGTGACCGACACGCTCTATACGCCCGAGCAGCGGCGGATGGCGGTGACGGAGGTCCTTCAGCCGTTCGCAACCACATCGCTGTCCTGGTACGCGGACCGGCCGGGAAACTGGATCTATCACTGCCACTACGCCACGCACCTATCGCACCTCGTCGCGCTCGATACCGAGAACGGGACGCTCGACTCCTCGATGCTCAGTCACCACAAGTCCGACCGGCCGCATCAGATGTTCGGGCTGGTCATGGGGATCACCATCGCGCCCAAAGGCACGAACGCGGAGCCCTCCGAGACGCCGCGGGCCATCCGGATCGTTCAACGCGAGAAGCCAAACGTCTACGGCTCGCAGGCCGCCATGTCATATGTCGTGGACGGCACGGCTGAGGCCGCGGACCCCGGGGCTCTACCGGTGCCGGGATCGACGCTCCTGCTCGAGCGGGGGCAGCGCGTTGCGGTGACGATCGTCAACCAGTCGAACGAGGCCGCCTCGGTGCACTGGCACGGGATCGAGCTGGAGAGCTATCCGGACGGGGTGCCCGGCTGGAGTGGATCGGGGAAGAGCATTCTGCCGGCCATTGCTCCGCACGACTCGCTCACGGTGCGCTGGACGCCGCCGCGCGCCGGATCGTTCATGTACCACACGCACTTCAACGAATCGATGCAGATGGGCAGCGGCTTGTATGGGCCGATCATCGTGCTGGAACCGGGGCAGCGCTTCGATCCGGAAACGGACAAGATCCTGTTCTTCGGCACGGCCGGCACCGAGCAGAACCCCGTCTTCGGTCCGTTTCCCAACTTCATCCTGAACGGGAAGACCCAGCCAGAGACAATGAATCTCAAGGCCGGCACACGGTATCGCTTCCGGTTGTTCAACCTGGCCGGGGACCGGCCGCTCCTGGTGTCGATGAACGCCGGCGACGCGCCCATCACCTGGCGGGCGGTGGCGAAGGACGGATACCCGCTGCCGGAGTCGCAAGCCACCTCGCGTCCGGCGGTCCTGACGTCCGACCCGGGGGAGATCTACGACTTCGAGTACACGCCGGCCGCCGCGGGCGAG
>CAZFKN010000196.1:0-1611 GCA_964519805.1 uncultured Gemmatimonadaceae bacterium | reverse complement strand
CGCGCCGTCACCTCCTCCCCACCAGCACCCACCCGCTCCAGTAGTTCACCAGTACCGAATCCCCCGACCGCCCTGCGTTCAGCTGATTGAGCGCGAGCCCACCTCGTCTCCCGCCCGCCACCGCTTCGATTGGCCGCATCCTTGAGGTGCTGCGGCCCGAAGCCGGGAGCGAGCCGGTGCCGCCCTGGGCGAGCGGCCTGAGGTCGAACTCCAGCGTGTCGGCGCCGACGCGGACCCGAACGATGTTGCCGCCGAGGTGGCCAATGACAGCCACCGAATCCGGGCCGGCCACGCGAGTGGTCGTGTCGCCCGCCGAGGCCGGGAGTAGCCAGTCGAAGCCGGCGACCGAGAGCGGGTCGTTGTTGCTGACCTGGAACCAGCTGGCGGGGCCACGCGGCCCAGACTCCGAAACGTACTCTACCCCACCCAACGCCATGATCCGCATGCCGAGGCTGTCCCGGGCATCGCCGCGCCGAGGGATCGACTTCCAAGCGATCGGAGGCAGCGGGTGCCCGATCCGGGCCGCGATCTCGTCGCCTGCGCGGTGATCGATCAGGAAGCGGAGCGCCGCGCTCGCCTCGCGCGCGTCGACGTCCGTGGGGTGTCGGGCCCGGAGCAGTCGCGCGAGACGGCGACCCTGGCTCGAGATCGAAACCGCCGTCAGGCTGACCGGACCGTACAGGGTGAGCAGCAGCAGGCCGGCCAGGCTGATTGGGATGATCCGGATGCTCGTCCCGGCGCGGGCGGTGAAGAGCAGTGCGATGGCGAGGAGCCAGAGCCCGAGCGCGAGCCCCAGCACACGCGGCTCGGTGAGCCCGTACGGTATGATCCGCTTCCAGAACGCGACGAGGAGCATCAACGCCGACGGTACCAGTCCGACGAAGAGCCAGCGGGCGTACGTCCGGATCCATCCCTCGCCCGGGTCGGCGCGGAGTGGATGCACGAGCAGGAAGCCGAGCAGCCCCGTGACCGACACGCTTGCCACCAGCCATCCGATCCACCCGCTGGGCCATTCGCCCCCGGCCACGATCTTGATCAGATACGCCAGCAGAATGACGAGGTAGGTGAAAGCGAGCGGCGTCAGGACGTACTGTGCGAACACCTTGAGCGCGCGGGGATACTCGGTGTCGCGCCCAAGCGCGGCGAGGTCCGTAGGCACGGCCGCCAGGAAGATCCAGGTGTTCACCACGAACGCGACGATCAGCCAGATGCGGAAGTAGGTCTCGCCGGCGATGTGAACGCCGAACAGCTTGTCGAGCGCGCCGAGCGCGATGACGATGCCGACGAAAAGGACGCCCGAGAAGACGACGGCCCGGAGGAAGCCGAGGAAGAGGCGGCGATTGTACTGCCAGAAGGCGAGGGACTCCTCCGCGCCCAGAAAGGGAAGGAAGGCCACGGTCAGATGGAGCGCGGCGCTCAACTGGAAATAGCGGATCGCCTCGTGCGGCACCTCGATGCCCCGCCACCCGAGGAAGAAGGCGACCAGGCCGGCGATACCGCCCAGCAGCACCCCCGTCCGGCGCGCTGGTGGCCAGCGGCGAACCTCACCCAGCAGCGACGGGGCGAGGGTGAGCGGCAGGCCCAGTGCCGCGACAAAGGTGAGGCGCGTCC
>CAZFKN010000195.1:0-1729 GCA_964519805.1 uncultured Gemmatimonadaceae bacterium | reverse complement strand
GCGTCGTCGATCGGGCCCGCACCCGCTGGATCATCTCCAGGTTCTCCTCGTTGGAGATGCCGAGCGCCACGCGCACGTGATAATCCCACGCCTTGGCGACAAGGCAGATGGCGCCCGCATGCGCCTGCAGCGTGGCCTGGAAGCCCGGATCGTTGGAGACGGAGCGGCCCGCGCGCTTAGTCATGCCGAAGGCGGTGAAGGGTGCGTTGGCGAGCCCGGGGTCTGGCGTCAGATCCGGCGCCCGGCATACCTGGACGAGGCCGAGACGCAGCTCAACTCGCACCCGATCGTGTTCATCGGTGGGGACAACCGCGGCTTGCAGCAGCTCATCGCGGCGCCGAGCCGGCTCGGCCGGGCGAGTCACGGGTCATATCCGTTTCCCGGCCTGTACAAAGACGTGGGGCCGCAGAATACCGGCGAGCTGGTGAGCACGCGCTGGGACATCTTCCGCGCTCCGCCGGACTCCGCAGCCGCCGAGACGCACAAGGTGGTCCGCCTCGACAACCCCGACCGACTGGAGATCGTCCCCGACTGGGAGCAGGTCCTCTCGCTCGCGCGGACGGATCCCGGCGCACGCCGAGCGTGGGCCTGGCTGGTGTTGCCGATCCGCTTCGGGTATCCGGCGACCCGATCGCCGTTTGCCGGCATCGTGCGCTACGCCGAGACCGGGAACACGTCGATCCTGGGACCGGCCTACAACGGCGGGTGGAACCGCACCGGAGCGGCCGCGGGGTACGACCGTTATCACCCGCACCGGCTGGGCTCCTTCTTTCCCGCCAGCCAGCAGGACAACTACTGGACGGGGTGGGGATTCTTCAACCTCACGCTGCCCACGCTCGTGACCCTGCCGCCGTTCGACCTCGCCTTCCGGCTCATCACCGCTCCGATCCGTGCCGGCAACCGGCATGCCCACCCGGCGTTCTACGGGTCAGAAGACGTCCCGTTCCGGTTCATCGGCGCGAGCGTTGGGGTCTCGTCCTACACCGTGCCGACGGAATTCCTGAATCTCCTTGCCTTTCCCGAGCTCTCCGTCCCCTTTCTCAACCAGGTGTTCGCGCTCGCGGGGACGGACTCGTTCAACGTGAGCGTGAACGCCCCCACGGTGGAGCGCGTGTCGCCGCCCTACTACGGGATCAGCCTGTTTCTGGGTCGCCGGTTCGTGAGCGAGAACACGGTGCGACACTCCAGGGGCACCATGCGGGCGGACGTGGTTGTGAGCAGCGTACCGGGGCTGTTTCCCTTGAGCGCCACGCTCGACATGTGGGAATATGCCGGCAGCCTGCGGTACAACATCGCGTCGGGCGCACTGCAACCGTTCGTGAAGGCCGGCTATGGGCGAAGCTGGTATCACGTGACCGATGCGAGATTCAACGGGCAGTCCCTGGGCAACGGCAACTCGCGCTGGGTCGGCCGGGCCAGCCTATTTCACAATCTGCTGCCGAATACGTGGCACGTGGGCGGAGGACTCGAGTTCATTCCGGTGCGGGGCGTGGGCCGGCTCGATTGGGGGCTGCGAGCCGACCTCACGGTCTACAGCCACAACCTCGGGGTGAAGACCGAGGAAGGGACGTTCCTCCTGGCGCAGGATGCGCACGTGACCCGGCTGCATGTCGGTCTGGGGACGACGCTGAGCTTCTGAGTGGCATGAGCAGCCGCCATCACCCAGGACTGTTCGACGACGTCGCCGCCCTCCCGGCCCCGCCGGCCGATCTTGTCGCGCTCCGTCGCG
>CAZFKN010000194.1:0-1763 GCA_964519805.1 uncultured Gemmatimonadaceae bacterium | reverse complement strand
AGCGCCGATGGTACTGCGTGGGCAACTGCGTGGGAGAGTAGGACGTTGCCGGGACATCTATCGGAGGCCCGCCGGAGACGGCGGGCCTTTTTTTTGCTGCCGCCGGATTCCCGCTCGCGGGCGATTCGCAGCAGGCGGGCGGGTATCGCCTTGACGCGTTCCGGCGCACCACGGTATAACGGCCCTTCGCCCGGCAGCTTTTTTCCGTATGGATCCTAGCGCCGGTCGGCGGGGGACGGACACGGTGAGCAGACTCAGAGCCAGCGCGATCGCAGGGGTGCTTCTCGTTCTCACGTCGGGTGCTTGGGCGGAAGAAATCGAGCACAAGTTTCGCTTCGCATTCAGCGTCGGCGGCTACAGCATCACCGACCAGGTGCACAGCGGCGCCGCCAACGTGCGGACGCTGCTCAACGACGACGGCACGACGAACTCGTTTCTCGTCGACCCGAGAAACGACAGCGGAGCGTTTTCCGATTTCGGACTCGAGCCGCAGAACGGCGCGGTGCTCTCCGCGCAGTACGGCATCACCCGGACGTTCTATGTCGAGGCTTCGCTCGGTTACCGCCGCGGCAACGTCGGCAACGTCCAGATCCAGGCGTTCTTCGACGGCGCTCCGACGACCGCGGAGGTCCAGAACAATTTCGCGATTTTCAACATCACGGCCGGCACGATGACGCAGATTCCGATCGAGCTGACCATGGGTCTTCGCTTCCGGCCGAAGGCCACGTTCAACCCTTACATCTGCGCCGGCGTCGGTTACTCCTACAACTCGTTCAAGCCGAGCGCTGCCCTCAACGATCTATCGGTCAGTCTCGACCAGTCCACAGGTGCGTTCAGGAGAGTCAACGAGACCGGCACGTTGGATCCCGTGGAAACGGCCGGGGTTCCTCTGAGCGGGATCGTCGTCGACACGCCGGACACGCCCGAGTGGCACTTCGGCGGCGGGCTCGAGTACACGTTCCACAAGCACTGGTCGGTGTTTCTCGACGCGCGCTACACGACCTACAGCGGGAAGTTCCACATGACGGTCAACGGTGGGGATATGCTCGGAATATCGGTCCCCAACGACCAAGCCGTGAAGAGCGATCCGGGCGCGCTCGGGCCGTTCGGGGCGATCCAGGTCTTGACCGGCGGGTTGATCGACGGCGGAAGTTATGTGCCGATGCCCGGGTTTCCGGACGCCAACTGCGCGGTCGACAAGTCGCACTGCCAGTTCACGGGGCCTCCGGACGGCGTGAAGGACACGGGCGCATACTACGTCGAAGCCGGGCGCGTCCGGTTCGATGCGGCCTCGTACCAGATCGGCGTCAAGTTCACGTTCTAACGGCCCGCCGGACCCGCATGCTAAACTTGTTCCATCGACAGGGGAGTTCGTATGTCCGGCCACAGTAAATGGAGCACGATCAAGCACAAGAAAGGCGCGCTCGACGCCAAGCGCGGCAAGATCTTCACCCGCGTCATCAAAGAGCTGACCGTCGCCGCGAAGGCCGGCGGCGGTGATCCCGACGGCAATCCGCGCCTGCGAAGCGCGATCGCGGCCGCCAAGGCTTGCAACATGCCCGCCGACAACATCAAGCGGGCGATCATGAAGGGCACCGGCGAGCTGCCGGGCGTCACCTACGAAGACGTCGTCTACGAGGGCTACGGCCCCGGCGGTGTCGCGGTCTACGTCGAGGTCTTGACCGACAACAAGATGCGCACGACGCCTGAGATCCGGCACCTGTTCACGAAGCACGGCGGCGATCTCGGACAGCCCAACAGCG
>CAZFKN010000193.1:0-1804 GCA_964519805.1 uncultured Gemmatimonadaceae bacterium | reverse complement strand
GCGAGGTGGCGCCTGACAAGCGCTCGATACTGACGGCGCTCCCGCTCGCTCCTGAAGCACGTACGGGGGGTCGGGAGCGATGAAGAAACCCTCGACTCCTAGGCGGCGAACCCTCAAACGCAGTTCAGGTGGTCCCTTGTTCTTCCGACTCCCTGAGGCTGCCAACGATCCCCCGTCGCTACTAGGCACCGGAGCCCGCCACCTGCAGGTTTGCAGCATGCAGGGGACCATATCTGGGCTCGTTGCATCCTACGGCTACGCTGTTCTCTTTTTCCTGGTCGGCCTCGAAAGCCTCGGGATCCCGCTCCCGGGTGAGACCGCCTTGGTCAGCGCTGCGGCGTTCGCCGCACTCGGGCACCTCTCGATCTCCGCGGTCGTCGCGACCGCGGCCCTCGCGGCGATCATCGGCGACAACGGCGGCTATTGGATCGGGCGGGAAGGCGGGGTCGCGCTGGTGCGGCGCTATGGGCGCGTTATTCGCTTCAATGAATCGCATCTGGCGCGGGCCCATACCTTCTTTGAGCGGCACGGCCCTAAGACGGTCTTCCTCGGCCGCTTCATCGCGCTGCTACGCACGTGGGCCGCGGTGCTGGCGGGGGCGGCCCGCATGCCGTACGGCACCTTCATGCTCTATAACGCTCTCGGAGCCGTGTGCTGGGCCGTGATCGTTGGTACGCTCGGCTACGTGTTCGGTCGCAACCTGCCACAGCTTGAGCACTACGTCGGTCAGGCTAGCCTGGCGGGCGTCCTGCTCGTGGCTTTGATCGTGGGGCTCGCGCTCGGGTGGCGCTGGTTTGCGCCGAACCGCACCCGACTGGTCGAGCGTACCGAGCTCGTTTGGCAGCGCGTCCTCACGACACCGGCGCTCCAGCAGCTCAAAGTGCGGTATCCGCGCGTCTGGACGTTCGTTGCCGCGCGGTTTGCGCGCGGAGAGTACCTGGGGCTGCACCTCACCATCGGGTTCGGCATCAGCCTAGCGGGCCTGTGGCTGTTTGGCGGCGTCACGGAAGACGTCATCCACCATGACCCGCTCACTCGGTTCGACGTGGCACTCCTCGAGTGGTTACATCGGCATGCCACCCCACCGGGGTACGTCATCTTCCACGCGATCACGCTGCTCGGCTCGCCGGTAACGCTCACCGTCTTGGCGCTCGGGGTGGGTGTCCTCCTCGCGGCCCGGCGTCAGTGGATCCTCCTCGGCGGCTGGGTCGCCGCGTTCGCTGGCGGCGCCCTGCTCGATGAGGTGCTCAAGATCGTGATCCGCCGCCCGCGGCCGCCTTATGCCGCGGCGTTCCTCCATGGCCACAGCTGGAGTTTTCCGAGTGGCCACGCGATGGGCTCACTGATTGGCTATGGCATGCTCGCCTACATGCTCGTGGTGCTCTGGGTCCACCGGCGGAGCACGCAAATCGCCGTGCTGCTGGGCGCCGCTCTTTTGATCGTGGCTGTTGGAGTCAGCCGGCTCTACCTTGGGGTGCACTACTTCAGCGACGTGGTGGGTGGGTACGCGGCAGGGCTGTTGTGGCTCTCCGCGTGCATCTCCGGCCTCGAGGTTGCACGCCGCTGGCGGGCTGGGGCGCCGCCCGCGACCGCACCCCGGACGCCGGCCTGATGCCGCCTTTGGGGCGATCTTGGGCGCCGACCGCATCACCGACGTTCTACAATGAGAGCAGAGGAATCGCTCGCGTGCATCGAGGGCTCTTCGCGGTACTCGGGTTGGTCCTGGCCCCCCGGTCGATCGTGGGACAAGACCCTGCCGCCCCGTACCGCGTCACGTGGGGTGACGTGGCGTCGGTGGGGACGG
>CAZFKN010000192.1:0-2143 GCA_964519805.1 uncultured Gemmatimonadaceae bacterium | reverse complement strand
TGTCGCTGAATCAGGTACCGGCCCCGCAGCGGGTCGCCGCCTCCCGGAGCGCGAGCGCCGAGCGGGCGGCGGGTACCTCCTCGAAGATGAACGGCACCTGGTGCTCGCTCACCAGCATCGGGTACTGCGGATCCGGGTCCTCCGCGAGCACCGTGATGAACTCGAGCCGCGCGCGGTTGCGGAGCGGCACGACCAGCTGGCCGGTGAGCAGCACGCTGGGCCGATTCAGCAGCAGCATCCCCCGCCGCATCTTGGGCTGTAGCAGGGCGGTGTCGACCTGCGCCAGGGGCACGTAGATGCTCAGGTACTTCGCCGACCGCCAGCCGCGCACGATGCTGACGGACCGTTCGTGCAGCACGAGCGTGCAGCCATCCAGCCGAGCCGCCAGGACCGAGTCGGACATGCGGCCGTAGAAGTCACCCGTGCTGTCGAGGGTCGAGCCGGACACGGCGGCGACGGTCGGCAGCCAATGCTCGATCCAGGACGCGAGCTGAGGGAGATCGGCACCGGGCGGGGGCGCGGGCGGAGCCCGGTCGGGTCGGTCCGGCAGCTGGCCGGACGCGATGGGGGGCAACACGAGCTGCGCCAGGACGGCGCAGCGCCACAGGCTATTCATCGGTTCGTCGAGATAGCGCCTCGTCACCAATGTACCTCCGCCGGCGACTCCGCGAACTGGTGACCGGGTCACCTGGCGGGTAACTTTCGCATCCAGCAACTACTTACAGCATGGAGCCCGCGTGAGGCGAATCATCTTCGGCGACAACCTGGAAGTGCTGAAGAGCCTTCCAGGGCAGTCGGTTCGCCTCATCTACATCGACCCGCCCTTCAACACCGGCAAGGAACAGACTCGCCACAGTCTCCAGACGGTCAGAGATGAAGAATCCGGGGACCGGGTCGGGTTTCAGGGCAAGCGCTACAAGACCGTGAAGCTCGGAAGCCAGAGCTACCCCGACCTCTTCGATGACTATCTCACCTTCCTCGAGCCTCGGCTCCACGAGGCCCGCAGGGTGCTGTGTCCGGATGGCTCGCTCTTTTTCCATATCGACTACCGGGAGGTTCACTACTGCAAGGTCCTGCTGGACGCGGTCTTCGGGCGCGAGTCGTTCCTGAACGAGATCATCTGGGCGTATGACTATGGCGCCCGCTCCAAGTCGCGATGGCCTCCCAAGCACGACAACATCCTGTGGTACGCCAGGGATCCGGAGAACTATGTGTTCCGCTTCCACGAAATGGACCGGATCCCCTACATGGCGCCGGGGCTCGTCGGCCCGGCGAAGGCGGCGCTGGGAAAGACCCCCACCGACGTGTGGTGGCACACGATCGTGAGCCCGAGCGGCAAGGAGAAGACCGGCTATCCCAATCAGAAGCCGCTCGGCATTCTCGAGCGGATCGTCAAGGTCCACAGCCACCCGTCGGATCTGCTGCTCGATTTCTTCGCGGGGAGCGGATCGTTTGGTGAGGCCGCGGCGCGAAACAACCGGGACTTCGTGCTCGTAGACTCCAATCCGGAGGCCATAAAGGTGATGGCTGAACGATTGGCCGAGTTCTCGCCCGAGCTGGTCAATTGCGAAGGAATCGCCATCCCACCCTCGGCGCAGCCGTCCCTCTTCTAGCGCGGGCTCATGCAAGGAGCGTTCAAGGATCCCGACGTGCAGGTCCTGGCCGCGATCGCCTGCGAGCTCGAGGTCGACTACGCCGGGGGTGACCTTGGGTGGATGGGGAGCCCATTCGCGTGGATCAAGACCCGCCCGTCGCGACAGATCGGCACGATTGGGGAGAAGCTGGTGGCGGGGTGGTGTGCCGCTCAGGATCTGGATGTCACCAAGGCGGCGGACAGCGACGCCGATCGGGTGATCGAGGGCCTGCGGGCCGAGATCAAGTTCTCGACGCTCTGGGAGTCGGGGTTCTACAAGTTCCAACAGCTCCGTGATCAGCGATATGACGTGGCCGTCTGCCTCGGGATCAGTCCATTCGACGCGCATTGCTGGGTGCTGCAGAAGGCAGTCATCATGCGGAGTATTGGAAAGGTGCCCGGGCTGACGCACGAGCACGGAGGCAGCCGCGGCCACACCGCGTGGCTCCAGGTCAGTCCCTCGGCCGTACCGGCGTGGCTCGCCCCCTACGGGGGCCGACTTCGCGACGC
>CAZFKN010000191.1:0-2206 GCA_964519805.1 uncultured Gemmatimonadaceae bacterium | reverse complement strand
CGCGGCGAGCAGGCAGTACGCGCCGAACCACGCCCAGCGCCCGCGCTCGAGCCACCGGCTGAGCCAACGGAGCGCCAGCAAGCCAGCAACGAAAGCGCAGCCTGCCCCGAGCAGGCTCGGCAGCGTTGCGGAGGCGAGGCGGGCAGCGTCCAGATGGTCCGCCGACCGCAACCGGAGCGTCTCCCGAATGACCACCGGCGGCGTGAGCACGACGGCCAGCGCGAAGCTGAACGCTTCGGCCCGCATCTTCGGGACGCCGGCGAGCATCCCGGTGGAGATGGTGGCCCCCGAGCGGGAGAAGCCACGGAACGGCAAACAGAGCCCCTGCACGGCGCCGATGAGGCCCGCCTGCCGGGCATCCAGCCCCACGTCGTCCGCCGGGTCGCGGTCCCCGTCGTCGGCCGCCCTAGGCGACGACCGTCGCTGGCGGAGCCCGGCGACGAGAATCAGCACCCCCGCCAGGGCGAGCGCCGGTGCGATGAGCTCCAGATGACCGAACAAGAGCTCCACCTCCGCCCGCGGCGCGTGGCGGAACCACAGCCGTTCAATCCCGGCGATCAGGGCCCCGCCCACCACGCCCGTCACGGCCGTCGCGAACACCAGCAACCGTGCGAAGCGCGTGAAGGCCGCCGCGCTCGCGAAGAAGGCGTGGCGCCAATCGGTCCAGAAATAGACGATGACGGCCAGCATCGTGCCGGCGTGCAGCATGACCAGCAACAGCGTCAGGGCGGGCGCGGAGGGGTCGAGGCCCATGAGTTTCTCGGCGACGACCACATGCGCGGAGCTCGAGACTGGCAGGAGCTCGGTGAGCCCCTGCACGCTGGCCAGCACGAGCACCCGCCAGAGCGACAACCCGTTCACAGTAAGGATTGCCTGCGCCTGGCCCGCGAGCGCGACGGGCGCACGCGGTTTCCGGCGCCCGACGGTGGAGTCACTCGCACTGCCCCGCCGGAGTAACCGGTCCGGCGCCCGCGCGCCGAAACAGCGTGCCGTTGAAGTTGGTCCCGTAGACCAATGGTGGCGGCCCAGTGAGCACGAGCAGCGCAGGATAGTGGTGCGAGTAATCAGCGAACAGGTGACCAATCTGAAGGGTGATCCCGCCGGCGAACCTGACGACGGTACCATTGGACAGGATCCACACCGGCAGCGGTGAGGCCGCGACCGTGCAGTGCGTGACCGGCAGGGGGTCTTTCGGGAACGCGTTGTAGGCGATCTGGCCGGCTGCGGGGGCGGACCCGGCGCGTGGTTCGACTCCCCCCGCAGGGGAGCGCCCCATCAGCGACTCTGCCCGCGCATACTGTCGCGCGGCGGGGGCACACGCCACTGAGCGGAGCACCTGAGCAAACGCCTGGAACACCGAAATGGCGGGCGACGCGGCAGGCTCGGTGACGACGCTATCCATGATGGTCCGGACGACGGCCTCGCAGTCGCTCGGGTCGCGAATGATGCCGTGCGCCCGTAACCCCTTGATGGCGAGCGCCATCTGCAGAAACCACGGACCGGTGGCCGTCGCCACATTGGCCGTGCCGGCGACGCGCGCAGCGTCGATGTAGGGCGTCAGCGCCGTCACCGCGGCTGGAACCGGTTGCTTACGTTCATCGATCGCGAGGGCACTTGGATTCGCAATGGGCGGTGGCATCGGCCCCATCGCGGTTCCGGCCGGTAGCGCCTCCGCCACTTGAGCCGCGGTCGCCCCATCGAGAGGGCTCGTGAGGGACTGGACCACCCGCGGCCACCAGAAGTCCTGGGCCTGAGTGCCGCGGGGTACGGCAAGGGCAAGTCCTGCGACTAGCAGCCACGCGCGGGAGAGTCGGGGCGCGGTCCGCCACTGCGATTGCATGAGCACCTCTCAATCAGAGAGTCGCTTTGGCTCCCCCGTGGGGGGCGGCGACGAGGTGGCGCTGCTCT
Source organism: uncultured Gemmatimonadaceae bacterium (assembly GCA_964519805.1). GTDB lineage: Bacteria > Gemmatimonadota > Gemmatimonadetes > Gemmatimonadales > GWC2-71-9 > DASQPE01. Next base: position 298 of record CAZFKN010000191.1, on the reverse strand, counting down.
CGAGTTGCCCTGGTCCGGCTGGGGGATTCGCCCCGTCAGGGGCGCCCGGACCCTGGACGTCGGAAACGCTGCGTTTGAACTCGCGGATCCCCTTCCCGAGCGAGGCGCCGATCTCCGGCAGACGCCGGGCCCCAAAGAGGAGAAGTACGACGACCAGAATCAGCAGCAGCTTGTCGAACCCGAGCTCTCCCATCGTGAACTCCCTTCGTGCGGGCCACCTTCGCCCGGTTGAGGATTATTCCAGTTGACCGCGCGTGCGCACGCCGAGACTTGGCGCTCCCGCGACGTAAAGCGCTCC
>CAZFKN010000190.1:0-2273 GCA_964519805.1 uncultured Gemmatimonadaceae bacterium | reverse complement strand
GGGATTTACCGGCTCTTCGGGAGCGACCGGTCCGAGCCGACCAACATCGGCAACCCAAACGAGTTTACCGTCCGGCAACTGGCCGAGCTGGTACTGCGGCTCACCGGGTCCAAGTCGCCGCTCGTGACTCGGCCGCTGCCGACCGACGACCCCAAGGTGCGACGGCCCGACATTGCCATCGCGCGGCAGGTGCTCACGTGGGAGCCCCGGATTGCGCTGGAGGAGGGGCTCGAGCGGGCGATTGCCTACTTCCGCACGCGGATCGGCCGGTGACCCGCGTTCTGGTCACCGGCGCCGCTGGCTTCATCGGCTCGCATCTCGTCGAGGCTCTCGCAAGCCGCGGGGACGAGGTCGTGGGCATCGACAACTTCGATCCGTTCTACGCCCGGGCCTCCAAAGAGCGGAACCTCAGGGAGATCGGGGATCGACCGGAGTTTACGTTTCACGAGCTGGACATGTTCGACGTCGACGCGCTCGCCCCGCACCTTACCCGCGACACGGTGCTCGTGCACCTCGCCGCCAAGGCGGGGGTGCGGCCCTCGATCGCCGACTCGGTGGGCTATGCCCGGGTCAATGTCGCCGGCACCGCCGCCGTCCTGGAGGCGGCGCGGCGGGCGGGTCTCTCGCGCGTGGTCTTCGGCTCCTCGTCGTCGGTCTACGGTGATACCACCCCGATCCCGTTCCGTGAGGACGCCATCGCGATGACGCCGGTATCACCCTACGCGGCGACCAAGCGCGCCGGCGAGCTCCTGCTCGAAACGTTGGCGCAGCTGCACGGGCTCCGGGCCGCCTCGCTCCGGTTCTTCACGGTATACGGCGCCCGCCAGCGGCCGGACCTCGCGATCCATTCGTTCGCGCGGCGCCTGGTGCAGGGCCAGGCGCTCACGCTCTACGGCGACGGGTCCCAGGCGCGCGACTACACCTACTTCTCGGACATCGTCCAGGGCGTCCTGGCGGCGATAGACTGGACTGCCACCGCCCCGGTCGGGGTGGACATCTTCAATGTCGGCGGCGCCCGCGCGGTGCCGCTCAAGACGCTGGTGAGCACGCTCGGACGTGCCATGGGCATGGAGGCCCGAGTCGAATGGGCGCCGATGCCGCCCGGCGACGTCCAGCGCACCTGCGCCGATCTGGAGAAATCGCGGCGTGTTCTCGGGTACGATCCCCGCGTTCCACTGGAGGAGGGGATCGCCCGCTTTGTGACCTGGTTCCGGGGGACCTATGCACAGGAACGCTGAGCAGCTGCTCGCGCGCGCACGCGAGCGCTTTACGGCCGGTGACTGGTTTGGGACGCTGTATCTCCTGGACGAGCTGCTCGAATCCGACGCGGAGTTCGCCGACGCGCACCAGTTGCGGGGCGTCGCACTGGCCCTCCTCGGCCGACCGGGTGAGGCGCTCGCTGCGTTCGAGGCCGCGCTTACCCGCAACCCCGAGTACGTCGAAGCCCTGGTCCACCGCGGCGTGGTCCTCGCCGAGCTGGGACGGGGCGACGAGGCCGCGGAGTCCTTCGGGCGGGCCACGCGGGCGCAGGACGGCTCGGGCCGCTTCCCCCGCGCGGTCGCCGGGAGGCTCGCCAACTTGCACGCTCAACTCGGTGAGGCCTACGCCGACGCAGGCGCGCCCCACGAAGCTGTGTTCGAGTACCGGCGTGCCCTGAGCCTCGGTCCCGACTTCCATGATCTGCGCTATCGACTGGGGCGTCACCTCGTGGCCGGCGGGCGGTACCTCGAGGCGCGGGAAGAGCTGGAGCGGGTGCTGCGGGTGCGGCCCGACCTCGACGAGGCCCGGACCACCCTCGGGATGGCCCGCTATCTCTCGGGTGACACCGACGGAGCCCGCGCGGTCTGGCGCGACTGCCGTGAGCGGCTGCCGGACGACGCGCGGGTCGATGCCTATCTCGCCATGGTGGAGCGCGTCCCGCGGTGAACCGCCTCGCACTCGCGCTGCTGCTCGTGATCGCCGCGTGCGGCCCCGGCGCCGGACCGGAGCTCGCGGGCGACCAGGCTTACGGCGCCGGCCGGTACGCCGAAGCGCTCACCCGATACCGGGCGGCCACCACGCGGAATACGCCGGGGCGCGTCTGGGCCAAGCTCGGCGCCGCTGCGCTGCACGTGGGCGACCTTCGCGCGGCCGCGGAAGCGTACCGGCGGCTTGCCTCGGAAGACGCGTCGCGCGGCGAGGAGGCCGCCGAGGGTCTCGATCAGGTCGCCCGGGCCGCCGACCGGCAGGGCGACGCCACCGCGCTCCGCGACGCGATCATGGGACTGGAGGCG
>CAZFKN010000189.1:0-2496 GCA_964519805.1 uncultured Gemmatimonadaceae bacterium | reverse complement strand
CTCACCGCGGCCATTGCCCCTCCTGGGCTCGAACCAGGACTCTCCTGATCCAGAGGGAGCGTTGTATCCGCCGAAACTCCAGCAACTTGCTGCCCTTAACGCGAGTTCGTGTCACCCGATGCTGGAGTTTGCTGGCGTTGATGCTCGACTTTGCGGTGTCTTGCTCACGCAGATGACAGTATTTGCCGATCCCGCCTGCGGCCGGTGGCGGCGGCGCGCCAGATTTGAATTCTCGCTCAGTCTGTGGATCGCAATCTGGCAGAGGCAACTGGTCCATGGCACGGCCGGACCGGACCCCGAGGTCCACCCTCTCCTCTACCGAGTTGGGCGCTGCATACGGGACCGCGTTTAGCGAGTGTCGCGGTGAGCATGAGGGCGTCGTGATGCCGCCGTAATGCCATATCGGTTGCCTAGCGGGGTGAGTCCGTATCCCAGAGGCCCTCGGCTCCGTAGATATCAGTATGGATAGTCCTCACCTGGATGCTGGACCCCTCGAGGCACGCTACCTGGCCTTCCTTGAGACGATCGCTCACCTCCGGCCACGCCTGCACCGCTACTGTTCGCGCATGACCGGGTCGGTTGTGGACGGCGAAGATGTCGTTCAAGAGGCGTTGTTCCAAGCCTATCGCAAGCTGGACACCTTCGACGATGAGCGTCCGCTGGCGCCGTGGCTGTTCCGGATCGCTCATAATCGGTGCATCGATTTTGTGCGCCGCCGCGAGGCCCGGGAGAAGGCCGAGGGTGGTGCCGAGAGGCGCGAGTCGGTCGCGCCGGTCGACCCTCCCGGGCCGGCCCTCGGTCGTGCGGTCGAACACCTCGTGCTGACCCTGCCTCCAATGGAGCGCGCCTGCGTGCTCCTTAAGGACGTCTTCGATTACTCGCTGGAGGACATCGCGGAGTACATCGATTCCACTGTGGGCGCTGTCAAGGCCGCGCTGCACCGCGGCCGCTCCAAGCTCGCGACCCTGCCCCAGGGAACGCCCCCGCCCCGCGCGAAGAACGCTGAGGTCGCCCAGCTCCTGCGTCTCTACGTCGAACGATTCAACCAACGCGACTGGGACGGTGTCCGAGAGCTCATCGCCGCCGACGCGAGGCTGCTCGTGGCGGACCGGTTTGTCGGTCGGGTTGCCGACTCGCCCTATTTCGGGAACTACGAGCGTGCGCCGGTGCCGTGGCGGTTGGCGGTCGGCGAGGTGGACGGGGAGCCACAGATCATCCTGCTGCACCGCCACCCCGACGGGTGGGCGCTGTACTCTGCTGTTCACGCCGAAATCACCGGCAACCGCATCACCCGTCTTGTGGACTTCTGGCACACACCCTGGATTCTTCAGGCGGCGACCTCCGTCCTCGTCTCCGAGCCCTCTTAGGGTCTCCCGGTCCAGACGTATCCCGCCCGTCTCGACAGCCGTACTACAGGAAGGACAACCTCATGAGACGGGAGACAACGGAAATATGAAACCGCTCCACTTTATTGCGGTGCCGCTGGCAGCGACTTTGGGTGCTTCCGCGCTGGGGGCTCAAAGCGTCACCTATCCCCCACTCAGCCAGTACCTGATGCCGCGCGACGCCGAGGTCGCGCTGGCCAGAAGCGCCGCGCCGGCGGGCATCTCGGATCGTGCGACGATCAAGGTCTTGACGAAGTCCGGATATGAAGTCGCCAGCCAGGGCGAGAATGGCGCCGTGTGTATGGTGATGCGGGGCTTTAGCGCGCCGACCTATACCCCCGCCCAGTTCCGGGATCTGGTGTACGACCCGACAGTCCGCGCGCCGATCTGCTTCACCGCACCGGCGGCGAAGACCGCGATGCCGTACTACGAGCTCCGGACGAGGCTCGCGATGGAGGGGAAGGGGCCGGACCAGATCGCGCAGGCAGTTCGGGCCGCTCACGACGCCGGCAAGCTGCCACACCGGGACGCGGTGACCTTCGCCTACATGTGGTCGGCGCACCAGCACCTGGGGCCGCCTGGCGCGTGGCACCCACACATGATGGTATTTGCCCCGAACTACGACAATGCCATGGTCGGGGGCAATGCGTTCGGCTCCCCGCTGCCGCAGCTCACGGATGACGCCGGAACCCCGTTCGCCGTGGTCGTGATCCCGGTGGACGACAAGCTGGCCATCACACCACGGCCGAGATAAGGAAGGTAGGCACACACAGTCGCCTTAGTTTGGCGACCTATGACCACCACCTAGCGCGCCGCTAGCGCGAGGCCCGGCTGGGAGCGGCAGCTTCCGGAGCCGCTTGCCCGTGACCGCGAAAATCGCATTGGCCAGCGCGGCCGCCGTGGCCGCGGTGCCCGGCTCCCCGATCCCACCCGGCGCCTCGCCGTTCCGCACCAGGTGCACCTGGCTGGATCTCGGCTCTGAGCCGCCTGAGCGTGTCCGATCGGGGATTCCTTACCCAATGCTCACGGCGGCGACCGGGCACTGCAAGCCCGGCGAGCAAAGCCAAGTTGCCCCTCCTGGGCTCGAACCAGGACTCTCCTGATCCAGAGG
>CAZFKN010000188.1:0-2647 GCA_964519805.1 uncultured Gemmatimonadaceae bacterium | reverse complement strand
CCCACGTCGGCATCTACGTGGGCGACGGGATGTACGTCCACGCCAGCAGCCGGAAACGCAGCGTCGTCGAGGTGCCGCTCCCCACACCCGGCACCCGCGAGGCGAAGACCTGGAAAGGCGCGCGCCGCATCTTCGCCGATGAGGCCGACAGCTTCCCGCCGGCACCGCCCCAACGGGCCGGGGCCAGCTCGTGACCGCGGCCCGCCATTTGCCCATGCCGAGCGCACACGTGACGTCTTTCCGGATTCCGATGCGCTCGATCGCCTTCGCAGCACTGCTCGCCGCGCCCATGCTCGCCGCCGGCCCCACGCGTGCGGCGGCGCAGGCCATTTCCGCCGACCTCGCCCGCTCGCTGGACGACTGGTACGCCCGTTCCCAACGCATGGCCCGCGGCCAGTGGGGCGTCGCCATCGCCACCACCTCCGGCAAGGTCCTCTGGACCGCCAACCCGGACACGCCCCTCGTCCCCGCGTCCACCGCGAAAGTCTTCACCACCGGCTTCGCCCGAAGCATCGTCGGCGCCGACGCGCGCCTCGCCACCCGGGTCAACGGCCGCGGCCACCTCGACTCCGCCGGCACCTGGATCGGGTCCTGGACCCTCGAGCTGAACGGCGACCCGACCCTCGAGCGCACCGCCCGCTCCGGCCCCATGCTCCACGACCTCGCGAAGAAGCTCCACGACCTGGGCATCCGCGAGCTGCGCGGCCAGATGCGGCTCACCAGCGGCACCGGCAGCACCGACACCAGAATCCCCGACGCGTGGGGCGACCACTACCCCGGCCAGCTCTACGCCCCGCCCGTGGGCGCCGTCACCCTGCACGAGAACCGCGTGGGGTGGAGCCTGAAGCCCGCGAACTACGTGGGCGGCACACCGGAGATCGTCTGGTCCATTCCCGCCGGCGCCGGCGCGCTGCTCAAGGTCACCGCCCGCACCGTCGAGGGCAGGGAACAGCACCTGACACTCGTCCCCATGCCCGACGGCACCTGGGAGCTGGGCGGCACCCTCGGCCGCGGCGCCCGCATCGCCGGCGTGTCGACCATCGCCGAGCGGCCCGACCTGGTGCTGCGCGAAGCCTGGGGCGCGGCACTCACCCGCGCCGGCATCAAGTGGAACCGCGACCTCCCCTCGCGCCCCAGCATGTTCGACCGCCCGGCCGTGCTGGCGGAAGTGAACTCGATGCCGTTCGACTCGCTCGCCATGATGGTGAACCGGCGCAGCCTCAACATCGGCGCCGAGGCGATCCTGCGCTGGGCCGGCGGCTCGTCCACGGCCGCGGAGCGGCTGACCCGGCACGTCGAGGAGGTCGTGGGTCCCAAGGCCCAGGTGAAGCTGCTCGACGGCAGCGGGCTCTCGCCGCTCGACCGGGTCTCGCCCCTCACCCAGGCGCTCTACCTCGCCCAGCTCCCGCGACGCCCCGGGCTCGAGGCGTATCCCACGCTGCTCCCGGCCAACGGCACCGGCACCCTGCGACACTTCGCCCGCGGCGTCCTCCCCGCCGGAGTGATGCGGGCCAAGACCGGCACCCTCGACAGCGTCTCCGCCCTCACCGGCTACCTCGGCCGGCGGGACGGCGTGCTGGTGATCAGCACCATCTACAACGGCCCCCGGTCGCGCAGCGCCAAGCGGCAGCAGTGGAACCTCTTCCGGCTGCTCGGCGCGGATGGCGTGGACCTCGCCCAGGCCCAGGCCGAGGCGGAGACGCAGCTGGGCGGCGAGGACGCGGGCCGGCGTTAGCTCAATTAACCGCTCGCTCCTCGTAGCGCCATCAGGCTTGCCCTGACGCCTCCGATCGGCGACGTTCGTTCAATCCGCAAGAAACAGGTCGCCATGCTCCACCCCGAGCGCCGCTCCGCCGAACGGTTTTCCTACCGGTCCGACACCCGTCCGCTCCTCATCATCGGAGAGCAAGCCTACGAGATCGTGGACCTTGCCGAGCGCGGCCTCCGCGTCCGCTGCGGGAACGCCGAGCGCTGGCTGCTCGGCTCCGACATCGAGGGGACGGTCTGGTTTCAGCGCGACTCGCGCCTGCCGGTCTCCGGCATCGTGGTGCGCGCCAACGCCGGCGAGCTGGCGCTCAAGCTCGACGGCGGCGGGATCCCGCGGCAGGCACTGCTGGACGAGCTGCGGTACGTGCACGCCGCGCGCGACTGACGCAGGGACGCGTGGCCGCTCAGGTCGCTGTTGACAGCGCAGTGACCCGGCACTAGTGTGGGCGCCTCTCAGATGCTGTGAAGCTCGGCGCGCCCTTGGTCGCCCATGCGCTGAGTGGAGTGAATCGCGAAACCGGCTGAGCGACGGAGTCCGCCAGAGACCCGTTCGGCCGGTTTCGTCTTTTTCGCGCACGCGAGCAGGATCACGTCCGATGCCCATCACCGTGCAGGTCGCTCCAGAGCTGGCTCGTGCGCTGCGTCACCCCGGTTCCGCGTCCCGGGAGGTCGCTGAGCTCGAGCGCATCGCGGACGAGCTGCACGTGTCGTTTCGCCCACTGCACCCCGGCACCGACGACCTTACCCTCGGCTCCTATCTGGTGGTGGATGTCTCCGATCCCGCCGTCGTGGAGCGCGTGATCGAGCGGCTCCGGCAGAATCCGGCCGTGAAGGCGGCGTATGTGAAGCCGCCCGACGCGATGGCCTGAGCCATCGCTCG
>CAZFKN010000187.1:0-2654 GCA_964519805.1 uncultured Gemmatimonadaceae bacterium | reverse complement strand
CTTGTTGGGGCGCTTGCTTTCCTGGACCACCGTCGCCTCGAACCCGCCGCCGCCTGTGAACCTCCCGCTGCGTCGCAATGTCGTCACGGCCTGGATCCGCTCCATGCCGCCAACGGTGTTGATGTAGCGGGCGATGATGTCGTCGGCCGTCTGCGCCGACAGCGGCGGTGTGAGGAGCGTCAGGACGGCCAGCCTCATCAAGGCGGTCCGCATGGGTGTCTCCTGCTGGTGGAACGGGTCGGTGAGAAGCGTCCTCGATCATACAGGCGGCGGGCCCTCAGCACTAGGGTGTGGGCGCAACGCGGTGGACGACCTTGACCACGAACGCGCCGTTCAAGGGTTGCGCCAGCGAGCGCGTCTCCGGGAACCGGTGCGGTGCTCCAGGATAGGTCGTGTACCCGGAGTTCCAGACGAGATACACGTCGTCTCCGATCACCGGAATCCAATGAAACCGCAGGTTGAAGTCGAGGCGTTCGCTCTCGTTGTCGTACTGGACGAACGCGAGCAAGCTCGTGCGGGTGTTGAGGTCGTACTCAAGCCGGCTCGAGGACTGCAGGGCCGTGAACGTCCCGGCGGGCAGGCGGGCCACCGTCCGAGTCAGACCGGTGCTCAGGATGATGTGACCACCGCCCCGCCACGCCGCCGTGAGCTCGATGTCGGTGCTGTGCCCCCCGTACAACCGGCCCCAGTTCAGGAATCCCCCGAGACTCAATGGACGGCCCGGGTTCATGAAGTACTGCAGCTCGTAGCGGGACCACCAGTAGCGGCCGGGCTGGATCACGACGCCGCGGAAGATATCGAAGGCGTCGGGGGGCGCGTCCATCAGCCGCTGGAAGTTGATCTCGAAGTGATCGCCGTTGTGGCGGTCGCCTCCGAAGACCCGCCACTCGAACCACGCCGTCTGCCAGTCCGCGCTCCGCAAGAGCGAGCCCGACTCGTTCGCGATGATGTCCCAACTGGGAATGGGAAAGGTGAAGTCGAGCTGCCGGATCCCCAGCACACCGGGCCGCGGCATGAAGTCCACGTGCCCGGTCGTCTCCCAGATCCCAGTGCGGCGGACGAAGCCGACCGGCGGGGCGAAGCCGCTGTCGATACGGTAGAGCGAGATGAAATTGTCGAAGAGGTCGTTCGGATTGTCGGTGGAGAGCCGCCAGGCGAGGGGAGTTCCCGGCTTCCCCGGCGTCTGGCTGCCGGCGATCCACACCTTGGGCTCGAGATTGGCCCCGTGGACAACGAGAGGGAAGTCGAGGTCCAGCCCGCCGGCCCGCGCCACGCCTTGGCCTTGGGGTCCGGCGTGGAGCGTCCCGATCGCGCCGACGTAGGACCGATCGAAGAGATCAAGCTGCACCCGAGCGACGGCGTCGTTCGCGTCGTCCCGCCCGCCGGTCTGCGCGTCGAGGACGCCCACTCTCCACGGCCCGAGCCGCCCGTAGAGCCGGCCACCGGCCAGGATCGGCACTGGTGCCCCACCGGTGTCGAGCCCGATGCGGCGCGAGTAAAACAACTGCACTCGGCCCGGCGTCCCCAGGTCGAGCAGCCCGCGCGACTCGAGGAAGAACTCGCGCTTTTCCGGGAAGAAGAAGGGGAAGCGGGTGAGGTTGATGACCTGCTGGTCGGCTTCCACCTGCGCGAAGTCGGTGTTCACGGTGAGGTCCGCGGTCAAGGTCGGGGTGAGGCCCAGCTTGGCATCGATCCCGGCTTTCCCACCGAAGTAGCCGCTCCGCGTCTCCCCGCCCACGCTGTCATGCTCGGTCTCGACGGCCCGGCCCAGCGCGTACGGATACAATTCGAGATCGTGGGTTCGGTGCAGGTCAGAGAGACCGGTGATCGCCCCTTCATTGTTCAGGTGGTAGAGGCCCTGGGCCCGGCCGTAGGAGCGCCACAGGTCTTCCTCGTTCTTTCGTCGGATAAAGCGCCGGACATTGAACCCGAACTCCGTGGTGGTCCCGGCGTGGAACCGCAGCGCGAGAATCGGGATGCGGAACTCGGCCGTCCAACCGGCACTGTCGCGTGACACCGCCACGTCCCAGACGCCATTCCAGTTCTCGTTCAAGTCATCGACGCCCGAGAATTGCGCGTCCCACATGGCGCCGTTCGGATTGGTGCCGAACACGAACGCGCTGCGCTGGTCGTCGAAACTGTCGATGAGCAGCCGGACGTTGTCGTCGCTGGACAGGTCGGCGTCGCGCCGGAGTTGACTCGCCCGCACGTGCCGCATGTCGGCGTCGTAGCAGCGCACCGCGATGTAGAGCGCGGTGCCGTCCCGGGCTACTTTGACGACCGTCCGCTCCGTGGCGGTGGACCCCGCGAGTGGCTCGCGCTGTCGGAAGTCGTCGATCGAGTCCGCCGTCCCCCAGAACGGCTCGTCGAGCCTGCCGTCGAGCCTCACGGCCGTCTGTATCGGTTGGGCGTGAATAGTGGCCCTGTTCGCGAGATCGGCTCTCCGGCCGCCACCTGGCGACCGTGGCTGCTGAGCTGAGGCCGCAACGGTGACCAGGCCGATCCACGCCAGCGGGAGCGGTGTGCGCCTAGCAGTGCCCCGACGTGCAGCGCGGCCGCCAGCCATCAGAGATCGGTCTACCCGCGCGCGCTGCCGTCGGGGCGCGGGCGCGCCGCGCAGCTCGGGCAGGGGCAGAGCCCGCGCAGATAATCGT
>CAZFKN010000186.1:0-2956 GCA_964519805.1 uncultured Gemmatimonadaceae bacterium | reverse complement strand
TTCCAACGCCTTGGCTGACGCCCTGCGTGATCGCTACGTGCTCCAGCGCGAGCTCGGGCGTGGGGGCATGGCTACGGTCTACCTCGCCCGCGACCTCAAGCACAAACGCCCCGTTGCCTTGAAGGTCCTCCGGTCCGAGCTCGCCACGAGCCTGGGACCGGAGCGGTTTCAGCGCGAGATCGAGTTTGCGGCGCGGCTCCAACACCCGCACATCCTCACGGTCCACGACTCTGGCCAGGCGGCAGGCGAGCTCTGGTTTACGATGCCGTACGTCGAGGGAGAGTCGCTCCGGGACCGGCTGCGGCGGGAACGGCAGCTCGCGGTGGACGACGCCCTTCGGATCACGCGGGAAGCGGCGCAAGCCCTCCAGTACGCGCACGACCACGGAGTGGTGCATCGCGACATCAAGCCCGAGAACCTGCTGCTCACCACCGACGGCAGCACGCTCGTGGCCGACTTCGGGATCGCCCGCGCGTTGGGTGGGGATGAGCACCTCACCCAGACCGGGCTGAGCCTGGGCACCCCGGCCTACATGAGCCCGGAGCAAGTCGCGGGCGACGCGACGCTCGACGAGCGGACCGACATTTACAGTCTGGGGGCGGTCCTGTACGAGATGCTCGCAGGCGAGCCTCCTCACACAGGGCCGACCGCGCAGGCCATTCTCGCCCGGTCCTTGAGCGAAACTCCGCGACCGCTGCCAGCCGTCCGCGAAGGGATCCCCCATCCAATCGATGAGGCGGTACGGAGGGCCCTGGCTAAGTCCCCGGCGGACCGGTTCCCCACGGCACGACAGTTCGCCGACGCGCTGACGACGGCGCCTTCGGCGACGGCCCCCGCGGCGGCGGTGCCGATCTCCCCGTCCTTCCGCGCACCGGGCCCACGTTACCTCGTGACTGCCGGGCTTGCGACAGTTCTTGCGCTCGGCGTTTGGCTGGTCGTGGCACCGCACACGGGGCGCCCCGCACCCGGCGGCGAGCCGGGTGCGCGCCTAGCCGTGCTGCCCTTCTCCGTCTCCCCCGGCGCCGGCGCCACGTATCTGGGTGAGGGGATGGTCGACCTCCTGAGCCGGAGCCTGGACGGGGCCGGCGGTCTGCGGGCGATCGACGCCGGCACCGTGCTGAGTGCGGTGCATCGGCGTCGGCCGACGGCACTGGACCGTGCCACGGCGAGCGAGCTGGCCGGGCGGCTCGGCGCCCGCCGGTTCGTCCTTGGCAGCGTGCAGGCAGCGGGGGGTCGCCTCCGGATCCAGGCCGAGTTGTACGACAGCGCTGCGACGGCGACCGATCCGCTGTCCCGCGCGAGCGCCGAAGGTGATACCACCGCGCTCTTCGAGCTGGTGGACCGCGTCGCCCGGGATCTGCTCGTCACCCCGGCACAGGGGACGGGTTTCCATCTCGCGCAGATCGCCGCGATCACTACGACGTCTCTGCCGGCGCTCAAGGCATACCTCGAAGCCGAGCACGACCTGCGCCAGGTCCGGCTCGACTCGGCGATCGCCGGGTTCCAACGCGCGATCGCCGAGGACAGCACGTTCGGGCTCGCGTACTATCGGCTGGCGGTGGCGTCCCAGTGGGGAAGCCGCCCGGCGCACATCGACGAGGCGACCGATCGGGCGCTCGCGCTCGCGGGTCGGCTCCCGTCGCGAGAACGGGCCTTGCTCGACGCGTACGATGCGTTTCGGCGGGGAGACGCGAGTGAAGCGGAGCGTCGCTACCGACTGATCCTGCGGGACTATCCGGATGATCTCGAAGCCAGCTTCCAGCTCGCGACGTTGCTGTTTCAGTACAACCCTCTGCGCGGGCGCCCCCGGGAAGCTGCCCGTGACGCGTTCACTCGGCTGGTCGCGCTGGACCCCAGGTTCCTCTGCCCGATATGACCGCTCATGGACCTCGCCGTGCGCGCGGACGACTGGACGGCATTCGATACGCTGAACGCGATGCGGTATCGCGGGCAGCCGCTCCCCGTCGCCCACCGGCTCGTCTTGGCGCTCGTACGGGGCGATTCCAGCGTGAGGGGGCCGGCTCTCGACGAGGCGAAGCGCAACAGCCACGAGCTCTACCACGCCGCCCTCGACCTTGGCTCGATGCTGGAGGATCTCGCGGGCGCCGAGCGGTTCGCCGCGGCCGGGGTCGGCCCCGACCGAACGCTCGGGTTTCGCGACTCGATGTATCAGTATCTCGCCCTGGTGCAGGCGGGCGAGGGACGATGGCGCGACGCCAACGCGAGCCTCTCCGCGCTCCGCCACGTGCCCGGCTCGACCGCCTGGCTCATGCGCGGGTTCCTGGCGGCACTGCCGTTCCTCGACGTGCCCAAGGCCGACCTGGAGGAGATCCAGCGGGAGTTGCGGGACTGGGACCCTCGGGCGGATCCGCCGGACGCCGCCTCCGCGCCGGAAACGGCGCTCGGTCCCCAGCTTCGGCTGTGGCTGCTCGCGCGGTTGGACATGCGGCTGGGTGCGGACGCCAGAGCGCTCGAGCACGCTGCCGAGCTCGAGCGGCTCGACATCTCGGCGCGTTTCCGCCCGACCGCCCGCTCGATGGCCCAGACGATCCGGGCAGAGCTGCTCGCGCGCCACGGACGAGCGCAGGAAGCTCTCGACGCCTTGGCCCCGGTCCAGGGGCGAGTCCCGCTGGCCCTGGTGAACGTGGCGTTCTACGCGGAAGAGCCGGCGCGCTGGCTCCGAATCGGGCTGCTCCGGTCGCTGGGCCGGGAGGACGAGGCACTGGAATGGCTGCGTAACGGATTCGCGGCGACGCCGACCGAGCTCGTCTACCTCGCACCCCTCTATCGCGAGCAGGCGCAGATCTATGACCGAGGCGGGGACCGCGCTCGCGCGCGCGAGAACTACGCCCGATTCGTCGGACTCTGGAAGGCGTGCGATCCGGGACTTCGTCCGGCGCTCGAGGACGCGCGAGGCCGGCTGGCGCAACTGGTCGAGGAGCCTCGCTAGGAGTTC
>CAZFKN010000185.1:0-3006 GCA_964519805.1 uncultured Gemmatimonadaceae bacterium | reverse complement strand
GGCAAGCCGTTCCCCGACGGCTCCAAGATGGCGAAGATCCATTGGACCCCGAAGAAGCTGGAGACCTTCCCCGCGGCCACGGTGCCGGGCCCGCTGCACGACGTCGACTTCATGGAGAAGGACAGCAAGCGGTTCAAGGATAGCGGCGGGTGGGGCTGGGCCGTGTTCGAGTACGAGGCGGCCTCGGGTACTTTCCGGCCCGGCACCGCCACCGACACGCCGCCGCAGGCCAACGACGCCAAGTGTGGATTCGCGTGCCACACGATCGTCAAGGCGAGAGACTACCTCTTCACCAGCTACGGGAGCCGCTGAACCTGCGGGCAGACCCCTTGCTGACCCCTAGGATAGAGCGTCGTGCCGTGATGGAGACGGCGTGAGGAGGATCCGATGGACCTTCTGATCAACGGCAGCAAACGCCAGGTCGACGTGCCCTCGGACATGCCCTTGTTGTGGGTGCTGCGGGACGTGATCGGGCTGACGGGAACCAAGTTCGGCTGCGGGGCCTCGTTGTGCGGCGCCTGCACCGTGCACCTCGACGGCCAGCCGATTCGCTCCTGCATCACGCCGGTGAGCGTCGCCGTCGGGAAGAAGGTCACCACGATCGAGGCCATCGGGGCTACGGCCGCGGGGAAGAGGATCCAGGATGCATGGGTCGCGCTCGAGGTGCCCCAGTGCGGCTACTGTCAGTCCGGCCAGATCATGTCGGCGTCGGCGCTCCTCGCGACCAACTCGAATCCCAGCGATAGCGACATCGACGCGGCCATGTCGGGCAACATCTGCCGCTGCGGGACCTATGTCCGGATCCGCGCCGCCATCAAGCAGGCGGCGGGGGCACCGGCCGTCGCCGCGAGGGGAGCGTGACGATGAGCACCGTCTCGCGCCGCGACTTCGTCGTCGCGCTGACCGCGGCCGGCGGGGGCTTGCTCCTCGGGTGCCGGGTCGATGGCCGCCGATCGCCCGCGGGCACCTCGGACGTGGCATCCTCGACGCCGCCCGCCTTCGCACCGAACGCGTTCGTCCGGATCGGCACCGATGGGCGGATCACGCTCGTCATGAACCAGGTCGAAATGGGGCAAGGCATGTACACCGCCATGCCCATGCTCATCGCCGAAGAGCTCGAGGTTGGCCTGGATCAGGTCGAGCTCGAGCACGCGCCGCCGGACGACAAGCTGTACGGCAACCCGTTGGTCGGGTTCCAGATGACCGGGGCGTCGAGCTCGGTCCGCATGATGTTCACCCCGCTCAGGAAAGCCGGCGCTGCCGCGCGGACCATGCTCGTGGCGGCAGCGGCGCAGACCTGGGGCGTCGACGCGGCGTCGTGCCGGGCGGAGAAGGGTGTCGTGTTCCATGGGCCCAGCGGCCGCCGGCTCCCCTACGGCGCGCTGGCCGACAAGGCGGGGAAACTCCCGGTGCCGGACCCGGTCGTCCTCAAGGACCCGAAAGACTTCCGTCTGATCGGCACGCCGGCCAAGCGCCTGGATACGCCGGCCAAAGTGAACGGCGCGACGAACTTCGGCATCGACGTCCGGCTGCCCGGGATGAAGATCGCCACCGTCGCCGCCAGCCCGGTTCTCGGGGGCACGGTGGCCCAGCTCGATGACGCCAAGGCCCTGGCGATCAAGGGCGTGCGTCAGGTGGTGCGGCTCGACGATGCCGTCGCGGTTGTGGCCGACCACATGTGGGCGGCCAAGCAGGGGCTGGCCGCGCTCGCGATCCAGTGGAACGATGGCCCGAATGCCGGTGTGAGTACCGCCGACGTCGTCCGAGGACTCGACGACGCGTCGCGGAAGCCGGGTGTGGTGGCGCGGAATCAGGGTGACGCAGCCGCGGCGCTCGCCAATGCCGCGAAGAAGCTCGATGCGGTGTACCAGGTGCCCTTCCTCGCCCACGCCACGATGGAGCCCGCGAACTGCACGGTTCACGTGCGCAAGGACGGTTGCGAGGTGTGGACGGGCTCGCAGGTGTTGAGCCGCGTGCAGGCGACGGCGGCTCAGGTAACCGGCTTCCCGCCGGAAAAGGTGCTGGTGCACAACCATCTTCTGGGCGGCGGGTTCGGGCGTCGGCTCGAGGTCGACATCGAGACGCTGGCCGTGCGCATCGCCAAACAGGTGGAGGGGCCGGTCAAAGTGGTCTGGACCCGCGAAGAGGACGTGCAGCATGACGTCTATCGGCCCTATTACTACGACCGCCTCGCGGCGGGGCTCGACGCGCACGGCAGGCCGGTCGCCTGGACCCATCGCGTGGTCGGCCCGTCCATCCTCGCCCGTTGGGCGCCGCCCGCGTTCAAGGACGGAATCGACGGAGACGCCGTGGACGCGGCCGTACAGCTCCTATACGATATCCCCGCGATCCGGGTGGAGTACGTGCGCCACGAGGAGCCGATGCTCAAGACCGGTTTTTGGCGTGGCGTGGGCCCGACCCACAACGTCTTCGTCATCGAGAGCTTCATCGACGAACTCGCCGTGGCGGCGAAGCAGGATCCGGTAACATTCCGCCGCGGGCTGCTCGGCAAGGCCCCTCGCGCCCGGGCGGTCCTCGATCTCGCGGCGGAGAAGTCAGACTGGGGGAAGCCGCTGCCCGCGGGCTGGGGCCGGGGTGTGTCCCTGCTCTATAGCGGGTGGGACACCTACCTGGCCGAAGTCGCCGAGGTGGAAGTGTCGAAGGGTGGGGCCGTGCGAGTGCACCGCGTCGTCTGCGCCGTGGACTGCGGTACCATCGTCAATCCGGACATCGTGAAGGCGCAGATCGAAGGCGGCGTGATGTTTGGCATCAGTGGCGCGCTCTGGGGCCAGATCACGCTGAAGCAGGGGCGAGTCGAGCAAGCCAACTTCCACAACTACAGGGTGCTGCGGATGAGCGAGGCCCCTTCGATCGACGTGCACCTCGTCCGTAACGGCGAGGCGCCCGGCGGCATGGGCGAACCCGGGACCGCGGTCACCGCCCCTGCCCTCGCCAACGCCCTCTTCGCCGCGACCGGCCGACGGGTCCGCCAGCTCCCGCTTTCCA
>CAZFKN010000184.1:0-3016 GCA_964519805.1 uncultured Gemmatimonadaceae bacterium | reverse complement strand
GACGTGATCGCTGTCCTGCGCCGCCACTGCGCCGGCCTCTCCGGCCGCCAGCGCCAGGAGCCGGTAGCGGCGCTCGGAGGCGGGGCGGAACCCCGCGAGCCGGTCGGCAGCCGACCCGGCCCCCGCCGGCACCAGCACCACCGAGACATCGGGGCCGCGGACGGCCTGGTCGAGCTCCTGGGCCGTGGCGGCGTGGACCACGGTGAAGCCGGCGGTGCGGAGCAGCAACGTGGCCACGCGGGCCAGATCTTCGGGTAGCGCGAGCACGGCGGTGCCGCGGTCCACATCGCGGACCGCACCGCCTGCGCTCAGGTCGAGCATACGGACGCCGGCCAGGTATTCGGTCGAGGGGGCGTCGCGAAGGTCGCGGATGCGGCGGAGGATGTCGCGGATGCGGTCGAGGGACGCCTTGACCGCGGAGAGCGCCGCTCCCGTCCGGGGATCGGGCGTGCCGCGCAGCATGAGCTCGACTTCGGCCGACGCCGCCATCAGCGGGTTGTTGATCTCATGGTGGAGGGTCACCGTCAGCTCCGCGACGGCGGCGAGCCGCTCGGCCCGGAGCCGGTCGCGCTCCGCCGCGGCGAGGGCATCGCGAAGGGCGCGGTTCCGGCGGACCCGCTCGAGCACCTGAGGCAGCAAATCGGCGAAGGCGGGATCCTTCGCCAGGTAGTCGTCGGCGCCCTGACGCAGGGCCTTGGCCGCGAGCGACTCGTTGCCGTGCGCGGTGACGAGAATGACGGATGGCGGCTGGGCGCGGGCACGGAGCGCCTCGAGCACCTCGAGGCCGCTCACGTCGGGAAGCTGGTGATCCAGCAGGACGATGTCGGCGCCGCCGGCCGCCGCCAGCGCGGCCTGTCCCGTGCCGACGTGGGTCGCTGCCGAAAATCCGTGGGCCCGGAGGATCTGCTGGACCAGGCGGGCCATGGATGGGTCGTCATCGACGAGCAGGATCCGAACCCCGGCCCGCTCGGGGCTCCCCGCCGCCCCTCCTCCGGTCACGTCCTCTGGTCGTCGAGAAAGACGAGGGCGCGGCGGCGGTTCACCACCGCGGCGAGCGCGGTGTACACGTCGGGGTCGAGCACGGTGCCGGTGAGATCCTGCATCCGCTCGACGGCGACGGTGGGGTCCATTTTCTCCTGGTACGGGCGCGACGTGGTCAGGGCGTCGTAGATCTCCACGGCGCCGATGATGCGGGCGCCGAGCGGGATCGCCTTACCAGCCAGGCGGTCGGGGTAGCCCTTCCCGTCCCAGCGCTCGTGGTGGCTCCGCACGAACGAAATGACCTGCGCGAGGTGGACGAGCGGCGAGAGGATCTGGGACCCGATCACGACGTGCTGCTTCACGTGCTCGTATTCGCCGTCGGTAAGCGGTCCCTGCTTCCCCAGCACGTCTTCGCGGATTCCGATCTTCCCGATGTCGTGCAGCCGCCCCCCGGTCCGGACCAGCTCGACCTCTTCGTCGTTGCGGCCCATCTCGGCGGCCACCATGGCGGACATATCGGCGACCCGGGCCGAGTGGCCGCGGAGGTAGGGGTCCTTCGCCTCGAGCGCGTTCACCAGGGCCTCGAGCGTCGCAAGCGAGATGCGCTCCAGGTTCTGGCGCTCGAACTGGACCTCGGCGGTGCGTACGGCCACCTCTTCCTTGAGCCACTTGTCGAGCTGCTGGCTCTCCAGCCTGGCCCTGCGTTGCTGGAGCGCCCGCTGAATGGCCCGGCTGAGATGCGCGATGTCGATCGGCTTGGTGAGGTAGTCCATGGCGCCGCGCTGCATGCACAGGGCGGCGCTCGTGGCGTCGTTGACGGCGGTGAGCATGAGCAGCGCGATCTGCGGCTCCAGCTCCATGATCTTGGGTACCAGCTCGATGCCGTTCATCCCCGGCATGTTCACGTCGAGCAGCATGGCCGTCACTTTATGGCGGCGGATGCAATCGAGCGCCTCTTCACCGCTTCCGGCTGTGAGGGCTTCGTGGCCCTGCTGGACTACGAACTTCCGCAGGGCGTTGCGGATCGACTCTTCGTCGTCCACGACCAGGATGGTTACCGGTCCGTCGGCCAGGGGCACACGCTCTCCAAGGCGGGCGTGGCGGTCGCGTACGGTCAAATCAAACACGCCGGCCCGGGAGGCGACCGCCGGCCGGCGCGAACGGACTCAGAAGGAGGGTAGCCGGAAGCTACTACCCCACGAACTCCACCGCCACCCGCCTCGAAATCACTCCGGCGCGATGGCCTTCATCGAGCAAACGCTGCACCGCGGCGCGACCGCGCGGGCCGTAGTCCACGGTCCACTGGTTCACGTACATCCCGACGAAGGCATCGGTGCGCTCGTCGGTCAGTCCACGGCTGAACCGTTTTGCGTGAGCGAGGGCGGGCACCCGGTGCTCCAGGCCGTACTCGATGCTCGCGCGAAGATCGCGAGCGATCTGCTGCGTGACCTCGGGTCCCAGATCACGGCGAACGACGTTCCCGCCGAGCGGGAGCGGTAATCCGGTCTCCCCGAGCCACCAGGCGCCGAGATCGGCCCAGAGCGCGAATCCCTGGTCAGCGAACGTAAGCTGCCCTTCATGAATCAGCAGGCCCGCGTCGACCTCTCCTGCGTGGACCGCGTCCTCGATTTGATCAAACGGCACCACGACTTCGGCAAAGTCCGGTTGAAACAGCTTGAGCGCGAGATAGGCGGTCGTGAGCTTGCCCGGCACCGCGACCCGGCGGCCGCGGAGAGCGGTGCGGGGGTCGCGTGGGGGGTGCGTCCGGGACACGAGCCGCGGGCCGTAGCCGTCTCCCATGGACGCGCCGCTGGCAAGCAGAGCGTACCGGTCGGCCACGTAGGCGTAGGCGTGAATCGAGACCGCCGAGACCTCCAGCTCACCGGCCAACGCCCGCCGGTTCAGGCTCTCGATGTCCGAGAGCTCGTGGACGTATCGGAGGTCGCCGGTGTCGAGCTTGCCTTCGGCGAGCGCGTAGAACATGAACGCGTCATCGGAGTCGGGGCTGTGCGCGACCCGGATTGTCTGGGGCATT
>CAZFKN010000183.1:0-3274 GCA_964519805.1 uncultured Gemmatimonadaceae bacterium | reverse complement strand
GCGATGCACGAGCAGGTCGTCGGCTATCAGCGGGCCCTGGTCGCGCTTGCCGCCCGGGCGGCCGCGCGCACGCCGCCAGCCCGGCGCCTTCCGGTGTTGGCTTTCCTCGGCTGGAGGCTGGTGAAGCCCGCAGTGCGGCTCGCGCGCCGGGCGGCGGGACGGGACGTGCTGCCGGCCCGTGTGCTCCTGCGCATGCTGTGGGAGGGATGGCGCGGGCTGGTGTCGTACTCGCCGGCCCGCCGGATAGCACGGCGCCCGCAGGAGGGCGCCTGATGCTCGTGACATCGTCGGCGCGGCGGCCGCCGCCGCTAGCGGAGCTCTGGCGTTTCCGCTACCTGCTCCGGAGCCTCGTCGTCCGCAACTTGAAGGTGAAGTACCAGCGCTCGGTGCTGGGATTCCTCTGGACTCTGCTCAACCCGGCGCTCACGATCGCGGTGCTCATCGCGGTCTTCTCGTACGTCATCCGGATGGGGATGGTCCACTACTGGGCCTTCCTGCTGAGCGGATTCTTCGCCTGGAATTTCGTCGCGCAGATGCTGTACGCCGGCATCACCATCCTCCCGGAGCACGCCACGCTGCGCCGGAGCGTCGCGTTTCCCACGGAGCTGTTGATTTTCGGGGCCGGCGCCTCGCGACTGGTCGAGTTCTTCGTCGAGCTGGCGATCGCCCTCGTGCTGCTGGTCGCCTTTCACCTCAAGACGGTCCCGGCCGCGTTTCTCCTGTTGCCGTTGCTCATCGTGCTGCAGGGCCTGATCGCCGTGGGGCTCTCGATGCTCGTCGCCACGCTCGCCGTGTTCTTTCGGGACGCCGAGCACGCGCTGCCGGTCGTCTTTCTGGTGCTGTTCTACCTGTCCCCGGTCTTCTACCCTGCGAGCCTCGTGCCGGAACCGGCGCGGGTAGTCTATCTCGCGAACCCGATCGCCGGGTTGCTGACGCTGTATCACGCCGTGCTCTACGACGGACAGATGCCGCCCCCGGACCTCGTCACGTGGGTTGTGGTCGCCGCGATCGCACTCTACGCGGCCGGCTACGCCGTCTTCAACCGCGGCAAGGCCGCGTTCGTCGAAATTGTCTGAGCCCGCTCCCGAGGGCTCGGGGCATCCGGCCGTGCTCTGTCGCAGCGTGGTGAAGCGGTTCTACCGCTACGAGCACCGCACGACCTCGCTGCGGGAAGTGTTCATCCGGACGGTGCGCGGCCGGCCTCTGCACGTGCGCCACGCGCAGTTCGCGCTGGGCCCGTTCGACCTCCGGGTCGAGCCGGGCGAGGCAGTGGCCCTGATCGGGCGAAACGGCTCCGGCAAGAGCACCGCCCTCCGCCTCGTCGCCGGGATCTACCAACCGTCCGAGGGACTGGTGGAGACGCGAGGGCAAGTCGCGGCCGTCATCGAGCTGGGCGCCGGGTTCAGCCCGGAGCTCACCGGCGCGGAGAATCTTGCGCTCTACGGTGCCATCATGGGCCTCACCCCGCGCCAGGTCGCCGAGCGCCAGGACGACATCGTGGCGTTCGCCGACATCGGGGCGTTCATCGACGAGCCGGTGAAGTACTACTCGTCCGGCATGCAGGCGCGCCTCGCCTTCTCCATCGCGGTCAACGCGCGGCCCGACATCCTCGTCCTGGACGAAGTCTTGGCCGTCGGAGATCAGAGCTTCCAGGCCCGCTGCCTCGAGCGCCTCCGGGCGTTCCGGGTCGACGGCGTTACGCTGATCGTCGTGTCCCACAACGTCGAGATCGTGCGCTGGCTGTGTAGGCGCGCAGTCTGGCTCGACGAGGGGAAGGTGCGCATGGACGGGGCCGCGGACGCGGTGCTCGCCGCGTACCAGGATGCCGCGTCGTGAAGCGGACCCCGTGGCGCCCGACCCGGGTGACGGACGTCGAGCTCGCGGGGGCCCTCGCTGGTCTCGAGCGCCTCGCCGATATCGAACACCTCGACGGGTACCGGGAGCTCCGGGGCCTGGTTCGCCTCCACGGGACGCCGCTCGGGTTCGTGCGGGTCCCGGTCGTGAGCGGGCGATGCTCCTCAGCGTCGCTCGGCCGAGCGATTCTCGAGCAGCACGCCGAGGGGATCGTCCGCCGCCTCGTAGGCCTGAGTCTCACGACGCGGCCGCCCCGTGGCGGGTGGGACCCCCCTCTGCTCCTGGAATTGAGACCGCCGGCAGCGGCGCCCGGCCCCTCGATGACGGTCGCGGTGTGCACCCGCGGCCGGGCGGGCGAACTCGCGCGGTGCCTGGGGGCGCTTCGCCGCTCGAGCGCTCCCGGGCTCGACCTGCTGGTGGTGGACAACGCCCCCGAGACCGACGCCGTGCGGGCGCTTGTCGAGGCCCGATTTCCGGAGGCCCGATACACTTGTGAGCCCCGCCCCGGCCTGGACTGGGCGCGGAACCGCGCCGTTCTGGAGGCATCGGGCGAGATCCTTGCGTTCACCGACGACGACGCCGTGCCGGACCCAGGCTGGGCCCGGGCCGTGGCACGGGCCTTCGCCGACCAAGCCGACGTCATGGCCGTGACGGGTCCCGTGGTGCCGGAGGAACTCGAGACCGAAGCGCAGCAAATCTTCGAGGACTACGGCGGCTTCGGGCGCGGGTTCGAGCGGCGCTGGTGCCGCGCAGACGGCGGCCAACGCGGCCGTGCCGTGGGCCACCATCGCCCCGCGCAGTTCGGCACGGGCGCGAACATGGCGTTCCGGCGCGAGGTCTTCTCCCACATCGGCCCATTCGACCCGAGGCTGGATGTCGGCACCGCAACCGGGGGAGGAGGCGACCTGGAGATGTTCTTCCGCCTGATGCAGGAAGGCCACACATTGGCATACGAGCCCGAGGCAATCGTGCGGCACCGCCATCGGCGCGACCCGGCCTCGCTCGAGCGCCAGATCGCCGCTTGGGGAACCGGCTTCTTCGGCTACCTGGCGCGCAGTTGGACCGCGTATCCCGGCGAGCGGCCCGCGTTCGCCGCGACCAGCGCGCGCTGGCTCGGGCGGTGGGTCGTCCGCCGCGCAATACCCTCGCTTGTTTCGCCCGCGCGGCGCCCCTGGCGCCTGGCCGTGGCAGAGCTTGGCGGGGCGGCGCGAGGGCCGGCGCCACCTTGAGCGCGATCCAAGTGCGCCAAGTCGGTTGCACGGCATTGGGCGGTTATCGCCTCGTTTCACGCGAGCGCTGAGATTAAGCGTCATTTAGATGCTGCTGAGGTGACCGCTGACGTGTCCGAGAATCCGTCCTTCCCGGACCCCATGAGGTTTTCCCGTTATGCTGAGGGGTTCCATGGCGGGACCGTTCGCGG
>CAZFKN010000182.1:0-3427 GCA_964519805.1 uncultured Gemmatimonadaceae bacterium | reverse complement strand
GGCGGCCACCCACCCGACCCAGCGCGGTGCGCGTCGCGCCCGCAGCGCGAGCGTGCTACTGGACGGGGCCGCCAGTGCGGTGGCGAAGTCGCCCGCCGTCGCGAACCGATCCGACGGCTCCCGCGCCAGCGCCCGCGCGACCGCGTCTTCGACCGGGGCCGGGACCCGGTCGCGCAGCGCGGCCAGTGACGGCGCGGGCCCCGTGAACCGCTTGGCGATCACCGACTGCGGTGTGGTTCCGGTGAACGGTGCCTCGCCGGAGAGCATCTCGTATAGCACGCAGCCCAGGCTGTAGATGTCGGACCGCCCGTCGATCGTGGCCGCCCCGGCCGCCTGCTCGGGGCTCATGTATGCCGGCGTGCCCAGACTCATTCCAGTAGCGGTGAGCTGGTCGCCTGCCTCCGACCCTACTGCCCGCGCAATCCCGAAGTCGGCGACCAGGGTGTTGCCGTCCCGCGTGAGCATGATGTTCTCTGGCTTCACGTCCCGATGAACGACGCCGTGCTCGTGGGCGTAGCCGAGCGCCTCGGCCGCCTCCCGGGCCACGCGCAGCGCGCCGTCGAGGGGCAGCGCGCCGTCCCGGCGTAGCCGGTCGCGCAACGATTCGCCCTCCACGTACGGCATCGTGAACCAGAGCTGGCCGGCAGCCTCTCCGGAGTCGTAGACCGACAGAATGTGCGGGTGCTGGAGGCGGGCGGCGAAGCGGATCTCGCGCTGGAATCGCTCCGGGCCGAGGGCGACGGCCAGCTCCGGGCGAAGGACCTTGAGCGCGACGGAGCGGTCGTGCCGGAGATCCCGGGCAAGATAGACGGTGGCCATCCCACCGCGGCCAAGCTCGCGCTCGAGGAGGTAGCGGTCGCGCAGCGCCTCCGCGAGCTGGGCCGGGATGTCGGGCACGGAAAAGCCTGGAGTCGGGATGACTGGAAATCTGCCCCCGACTCCAGGCGGCCGCCAGCGCCCGCGCCTTCAGTGCGTGCTATCTCGCTTGGCGCTGGTGCTGTCGGCGGCATTCCGTCCCGTTTGAGTCCCGGGCTTGGCCCGGAGCGCCGTATCGGCGGGGGTGACGGCTCCGGTCTGCAGTGTGTCGCGGCGCGGCTCCGGCAGCTGTTGCGCCCGGAGCAGGGATGCTCCCATGAGCGCAAGGAGTCCTGAAGCAACGCCGACCGTGATCCATCGCGAGTGATTCAACATGTCCACTACCTCTGTCGACATTCGGTCATATGGGAGTCATGGGGCGGCGATCTCCATCCGCCGCTCCCGGCGGTCGCGGTCGATCCAGACCACCGCGGTGCCGCACATGATGGCATCCACTGGGTACGGCTGCTGCAGGAAGGACTGCTGATCCGACGTCGCCACCTCGGTGCCGGGGAAGTAGTACCAGCACTTCTGCGCGCCCGGGTGGCTGTGGATCACGCCGACGGTATGCGGCCAGCCGGCGGTTTCGCACGTCGTTTTCGGCACGACGTGGGTCGCCTTCGAGGCCGCCGGATCGACGTCCGCAGGCGCTATCCGCTGCACCAGCACGGCATTGCCCTCAACCTCACCCACCATGCAGCCCATGAACTCGGTCGGGTACGCCTGGTACTGAAGGAGGAGAAACCGTCGCGCCTGGTCGGACAGCACCAGCACCTCTCCGGCGTGCGCAGTGGTCCGCGCTTCGGTCAAGCTTGCTAGGCGCGGGCTCGCGGCTTCGAGCGCGATCAGCAACGCCAGCCAGCTCGCTGGCGTGATGACCCTTCGCGTTAGTAGCGGCATAGGTCGTCGCATTCCTTCTCCTTTTCTCCAAGGCGGCGTCGTCCCCGCCCGATTGCAGCGTACCCGAGCCGAGGTGGCCCCACCGTGCCCAGGCGCACGGCCTGACCGTGCGCCCTCCCACGCGGCGCCACGACGCGTGATCCATGCGGCGATCGTGATACCTGGGGCAAACGCTGAAGGTGGCGTGAGGTAGCAGGGACCCGAGACGAGATCGTTACGGACGATGGGTACAGCCTAGCCCCGCTCGGGACGCGCGACGCGGCGGCCGCGGATCTCGAGGAGGGCCTTCGACTTCCGGCAGACGCTAGCCGCTAGAAGCGGGTGGCCTCGAAACGAGCTCGTCAGTCTTGCGGCGACGCGCCGCATCCGCGCCGCGCTACTGGCTCCGGGTTCCGGGCTCCCGTACAATTCCGCGATGCGAACATCCGTTCCAGTCACCGCGCTGGCGGCGATGCTGGCATTGCTGCCCCTCGCCTCCGCAACGGCTCAACGCGCCGACTTCACCCACGCCGACACCCTGCGGGGCACGATCACGCCTGAGCGGGCGTGGTGGGACGTCGTGTTCTATGATCTGCACGTCACGTTCGATCCGGCCGACAGCACGATCCACGGATGGAACGGCATCACCTATCGGGTCGTCGGCGCGGCGCGCGCGATGCAAGTCGATCTCCAGGTGCCGCTCGAGGTCGACAGCGTCGTGCAGGACGGGCGGCGCCTCACCTACCGGCGCGACGGCAACGCCTTCTTCGTCACGGTCGCGCGCCAGCAGCGGAAAGGCACCACCCGCACGCTGATCGTGTATTACCACGGACGGCCCCGTCCGGCGGAAAAACCGCCGTGGCACGGTGGAGTGACCTGGGGGCGCGATCCCGACGGGCATCCCTGGATCGCGACGACCTGCCAGGGACTCGGCGCCAGCGTCTGGTGGCCGACCAAGGACACCCAGGCGGACGAGCCCGACAGCCAGCGGATCGCGCTGACCGTGCCCGACTCGCTCCGGGCGATTGCGAACGGCCGGCTGCGCGGGATCGCGCGCGACGCGAACGGATGGACCACGTACGAGTGGTTCGTCACCGAGCCGATAAACAACTACGACGTCGCTGCCTCCATCGGCCGCTACGCCGAGTTCAGCGACGGTTATGAGGGGGAGGGCGGCCATCTGACACTCGACTTCTGGCCGCTGGCCGCGCACCTCGACACGGCCCGGGTGCAATGGCAGCAGGTGCGACCGATGCTCGACTGCTTCGAGCACTGGTTCGGACCGTACCCCTGGTACCACGATGGCTACAAGCTCGTCGAGGCGCCGCACCTGGGGATGGAGCACCAGAGCGCGATAGCCTACGGGAACGGATTCACGAACGGGTATCGCGGCCGGGACCTCTCAGGCACCGGGTGGGGTCTGACCTGGGACTTCATCGTGATCCACGAGAGCGCCCACGAGTGGTTCGGCAACAGCATCACGTCGGCGGACCTGGCCGACATGTGGGTGCACGAAAGCTTCGCCAACTACGCAGAGGCGCTCTACACCGAGTGCCGCTACGGCGAGCGGGCGGGGGCTGAGTACGTGCTCGGCGCGCGAAAAAACATCCGGAACGATTCGGCCATCGTAGCCCCGTTCGGCGTCAACGCCGAAGGGTCGGGCGACATGTACTACAAGGGCGGCAACATGCTG
>CAZFKN010000181.1:2379-3560 GCA_964519805.1 uncultured Gemmatimonadaceae bacterium | reverse complement strand
AGCGACCGTCTCAGCTGATCGGTGCAGCGATCCGGCCCTGATCGGGTTCGTCAGTCACGCGTGAGCAGTGCCGCCCCCGCCATTCCGCCGGCGGCACAGATGCTTATCAATCCCCGGCGGGCGTCGCGCCGCGCCATCTCATAGGCGAGGGTCGTGAGGATCCGGCCGCCCGTCGCAGCCCACGGGTGCCCGATGGCCACCGAGCTGCCGTTCACGTTTATGCGGCTCCAGTCCACCGCACCAGTCGGCCGACCCTTCCAGCCGCACTCCCACGCCGCGACGTTCGCCAGAACCTGCGCTGCGAACGCCTCGTGGATCTCGATCAAATCGATATCGGCGAGGTCCAGGCTGGCTCGCTCGAGCAAGCGAGGTACTGTGATGGCCGGCGCCATCAGCAGGCCTTCTGTGGGATGAATCGCCGCGTATTCCATAGCCTCGATGAACGCGAGCGGCTCCCTCCCCTCGTCCGCCGCCCGCCGCTCGCTCATCAGGAGCACCGCCGACGCGCCGTCAGTTACGGGCGACGCGTTACCGGCCGTGATGGTCCCGGAAGGGTCGAACGCCGGCTTCAGAGCGGCCAGCCGCTCCGTTGAGGTGTCGGGTCTCGGACCGGTGTCGTGGGCTACCCCCTCCACTGGCACGATCTCCTGTGCCAGGTGCTGCCGTGCGGCGACCGCGTTCCGGTGGCTTGCGAGAGCCACTTCGTCCTGCCGCGCGCGCGGGATGTTCCACTCCGCCCGCGTGAGCTCCATGTGCTGGCCCATGCTGAGGCCGGTGGTGGGCTCACGGAACGTCGCGGGGTCCGCCCCGCTGAGCCACTCCACGCCCCCCGCGATTCCGGCGCTGATACGCCCTCGTGCGATGGCATCCGCGATGATGGTCGCCGTCCGAAGGCCGGTGATACAGTAGGAGGATACGGTCTGGGCTTCGATCCCGGCCGGCAGGTCGGTCTCGAGCACGATCTCCCGAGCGAGGTTTGGCTTGCCACGCTCCGGCACGACGACGCCGAACGCCATCGCGTCGATCCCTGCGGGTTCGACCTCGTGTCGTTCGAGCAGACCGCGCACGGCGTGCTTCGCCAGCGCAAGCGGCCCCAGCTTCGCGAACGCCTGGCCGGCCTTGACGAACGGCGTGCGTGCGCCCGCTATGATAGCAACCCGTTGATCCTTCATGGCCCCTCG
>CAZFKN010000181.1:0-2279 GCA_964519805.1 uncultured Gemmatimonadaceae bacterium | reverse complement strand
CCCCTCGATGCATCATGATTCGCGCTCCGGCCCCATCAGTCCGCGGTCAGGGTGACGAGCTCGGTGCGGCGGCCGAGAACGATCCGGAGCCCTCGATCGCCACTTGCGGCGCTGGTGAGCCAGGACCCGAGCGGTGCTACCCCCTGCCGCGTGGCTGGCCGCTGAGTGCTGCCGCGGCGCCGGCAAGAATTTCGTCGGAGAGCGTGGGGTCGTTCACCACTCGAGCCAGCACCATCGCCCCCACCAGCCCCGACAGCGTCGCGATGGCAATCTCGCGCCGCTCACCTTTCGTCCGTCCCCCGACCACACCTTCTAGAATCCCCAGCCGAGCCCAAACCCCTTCGGTGAGGGTCGCCCGTACCGCGTCGGATCGTCGCGCCACCTCTCCGCCCAGTGCCGCCATGACACAGCCGCCGCCGGGATTGTCACGCTGCTTCGTCGACAGGTAGGACCGCGCGATCTCGGCTAGAGCCGTTTTGGGTGCACTATCGGCCAAGCGTTTCCACCGCTCGGCCGACTTCTCGAGCGCCGCCGCACACGCCTGATCCGCGAGATCGGCCTTGGAGGCGAAGTGGCCGTAAAAGCCACCGTGGGTCAGCCCGGCCTCCTCCATGATCCCGTCCACGCCGACTCCCTCGAATCCCTTCTCCCGAAACAGCCGCCCCGCCACCTCGAGGATGCGCTGACGATTCTCGGTTGCCTGCTCTCGGCTCACTCTCATGCTGCCGCTCCGGTAAATGATCGACCTTGACAATTTACATGACGGTAGTCATATATGCAATCATGACGATGGTCATGTAATCGAGGGCCGCTAGGAGCTTGGATGAGCGACACCATATCGGGAAACGGATCTCGTCCGCCACTTGCCGACTCGGCGCCCGGCGCCAGAAACGACCGCGCCCCGCGCATCGACCCGCTGGAGCACCCACCTCACGAGGAAGGCGCTCCCGCTGAGTCACTCTCCCTGCCCGCTCGATTCGGCCGCGGCCCGGGGCGCCGCCAGCTTGGACGGCTTGGCCTCGCCCTCGCTGCGCTCGGAATAGTCGCCGGCCTGGTCCGGGCCGGCCACGACTGGTGGACCCTGGGCCGCTACCTGGAGACGACCGACGACGCCTATGTCGGCGGCAACGTCACCGCGATCGCGCCTCACGTCCACGGCTTCGTCGCCCAGGTCCTGGCGGCGGATAATGAGCGGGTGCATGCGGGACAATTGCTCGTCACGCTCGATCCGCGAGACTTTCAGGCTGCGCTCGACCATGCGACGGCGGTGCTGGCAGCCCGGGCCACCGACGTGGAGGGCCTCCGCGCGCGCTATGCCCTGCAGCAATCCACCATCCGCCAGCACGAGGCAGATCTGGCGGCCAAAGCGGCGCGGGCGGCTTTCGCAACACAGGACGCCGACCGTTACCGCGGCCTGGTGCTGACGAACGCCGTCTCGAAGCAGGAAGCGCAGCTATCGGCGACCTCGGACCGGGAGGCCCGGTCCGCGGTCAGCTCGTCAGCCGCCGCGCTCGACGCCGCGCGCCAGCAGCTCAAGGTGCTGGATGCCCAGGTCGCATCGGCGCGGGCCACGGAGGCACAAGCCCGGTCGGACCTCCAGACGGCCCGCCTCGACCTCGGTTACACCGAGATTCGCTCGCCGATCAACGGGTACGTCAGCAACCGCGCCGCGCAGGTGGGTGCCTACGTCGAGCCGGGGGCGTATCTGATCTCCGTCGTCCCGGCAACCGGCCTCTGGGTCGATGCCAACTTCAAGGAAGATCAGCTTGCCCGCATGCGGCCCGACCAACCTGCGACGGTGACCGCCGACGTTCTGCCAGGCCACCCGTTCCGTGGCCGCGTTGTAAGCCTGGCCCGGGGCACCGGCGCCGTTTTCAGTGTCATTCCCCCCGAGAATGCGACCGGCAACTTTACCAAGATCGTACAGCGGGTGCCGGTACGGATCGAGCTGGACCCGCGCGATCCGGGCATCGACATGCTGCGGCCCGGGATGTCCATCACCGCGAAGGTCGATACCCGCTCGAGCGTCACCGTTCCATGACCGACGCCGCGCCGAAGCAGCCGTCGTTGCTGCCGTTCGTGGTGATGTGCGCCGGGATGTTCATCGCCCTCCTCGACATCCAGATCGTCGCGTCGTCGCTGCAGGAGATCGGCGGAGGGCTCTCGGCCGCACAGGACGAGATCAGCTGGGTCCAGACCGCCTACCTGATCGCCGAGATCATCATGATCCCGCTCTCCGGCTGGCTGACGCGGGTGTTCTCGACCCGCTGGCTGTTCAC
>CAZFKN010000180.1:0-3600 GCA_964519805.1 uncultured Gemmatimonadaceae bacterium | reverse complement strand
ACGGCGACCCCGGCCGCGGCGAAGAACCATCGGCGCCAGCGACCGGCGCCGGCGCCCCGGTATGCCGGCAGCGCCCGGGTCGTCGCGGTGGTGCGTTCGGGGTGCGCCAGCGCCTCGGCGAATTCCGCCGCGGTCGCGAAGCGGTCCGCCGGGAGCTTGGACAGCGCCGTCAGCACCGCGGCCTCGACGTGCGGCGGGATGGTGCGGCGCTGGAGCGCGAGCGAGCGCGGCTCCTCCGTCACCACCCGCGCGATGATCGCCTGGGCTGAAGGGCCGGTGAACGGCGGCTCGCCCACGAGCATCTCGTAGAGCGTGGCGCCGAGCGCGTACACGTCGCTCTTGGCCGTGATCTCGCGCTCGCCCATGGCCTGCTCGGGGCTCATGTAGTACGGCGTGCCGAGCGACATGCCCGTCTCGGTCATGCGGGAGCCGCCCGCACTGCTCACCGCCAGCGCGATCCCGAAGTCGGCCACCAGCGCCGATCCGTCGTGCAGCAGGATGTTCTCCGGCTTGATGTCGCGGTGGATGACGTGGTGCCGGTGGGCGTAGTCGAGGGCGCTCGCCACTTCGCTCGCGATGCGCACCGCGTCGGCGACCGGGAGCTGCCGCTCGCGGTTGAGCCGGTGGCGTAGCGACTCGCCCTCGATGAAGGGCATGACGTAGAAGACCGTGCCGCCGGCTTCGCCCGAGTCGTGCAGCGGCAGGATGTGCGGGTGCTGGAGATTGGCGGTGGTCTTGATCTCGGCCAGGAACCGCTCGCCGCCGATGACGGCCGCCAGCTCGGGCCGGAGCACCTTCACCGCCACCTTGCGATCGTGGCGGAGGTCCTGGGCAAGGTAGACGGTGGCCATGCCACCCTGGCCCAGCTCGCGCTCGATGCGGTATCGGTCGGAGAGGGAGGCGGTGAGGTTTTCGAGGGAGTGGGGCATAGAGGATGAGAGCCGTTAGCCTGATGGCTACTTTTTCACAACCGTCCTTCCCACCAGCACCGTCACGTTGTCACTTCCTCCGCCGGCCAGCGCATCCTCGATCAACCCCTCGCACGCCTGCTTGGACGACGTCATGTTGCGGAGCCGCTCGCGGATTCGCTCGTCCGAGACGTGCTTGGTCAGCCCGTCGCTGCAAAGCAGTCCCACGTCGCCCCAGCGGTGGTCGAGCCGGGTCACCACGGGCATCGCCTGGGAGCCGCCGATGGCGCTCGCGAGCACGTTGGCCCAGCGCGTCTGATACGCATCGGTGCGGGTGAGCACGCCCTGATCGACGAGGTCCTGGGCCATCGTCTGGTCGCGCGAGATCTGGGTGAGCTGACCGCTCCGGAGCACGTAGCAGCGGCTGTCACCCACCTGGAGAAGATACCCGCGCGGCCACACGCTGAGCCAGAGCGTGAGCGTCGTCGCCATGCCCCTCCGGGTCGGATCCTGCGTCGCCCGGTCGGCGATGCTCATGTGACACTGGAGCGCCGCCTCCATGAGCGAGCGGGAGAACTGCTCCTCGTCGGCTGTGTCGTTGCTGTAGTAGCAGTTCATGCTGTGGGTCACGTAGTCGGTGACCATCTCGACGGCGAGGCGGCTCGCCTCCTCGCCCCTGGGTCCGCCGCCAACCCCGTCGGCCACCATCGCGAGAAACGCGACCCGCTCGACCCCCTCGGTCAGCGGATTCACTTCGGGCAGGCTGGTGAGGTGGATCGCCAGATGCCGGCGCAGCGAGCCGATCAGGAAGTGGTCCTGATTGGCGCTGCGGACCCGGCCCTGGTGGGTCATTCCGTAGACGTCCAGCTCCTCGTCGAGCGGGCGGCGCGCGGGGTAGGCCGCGGTGGGTTGGGGCGCGGTCGGCTGGGGCACGGTCATCGGCTGGGTCCTCGTCACGGGGTCCGCCCGAAGATACGGCGCGCCGGAGCGGTGCGCGAATAGGTGCGAACCCGGGTTGGGGTGCCCCACCCCGCGTCCCGGTCACAGCACGGAGGACATGGAGAACGCGGAGGACTGCAAACCGCAGAGGCACAAAGGACTGCCTACCACAGAGACATCGGTCCTGCTCCGTCCCCGAAGCAGCGGGCCCGGGTGCCCGTCGCGGAAACCCACGCCCCCGGCCTCGGCGTAGTGTGCCCATGCCCACACCTGCCCTCGCGCGCTTCGCGCTCGCGGCCACGCTGGTGGCCCCCGTTGCCCTCCCCGTCGCCGTCGCCCAGGGGCTCTCCGCCCCCAATCCCGATCCCGTCGAAGGCAAGTGGTGGGGCATGGCCGGCTTTCCCCAGGACCGGATCGACCTCGGATTCGAGATCAAGCGCAACGCGAAAGGCGAGCTCAAGGTCTACCTCTACGAGCCGGTGCTCAACTTCTACGGCCTGGAGATCCCCGGCACGCTGGACCACGACAGCACGGGCTATGTCCTGCCCTCGTATGTGACGTCGTTCCAGCTTGTGAACGGGCGCATCGAGGGGAAGTACATGCCGCTGCACGACCCCATGTCGCTCGAGCGGACCGATTCGCTGCCGGCCGAGGTGCCGGTGCCCGACCTGCCCGCGGGGCCGGGCCCCAGGTGGCAGACCAAGCTCGGCGGCGAGATCTGGGCGGCGGCCGCAGTGCGTGACAGCGTGGCCTACGTGGGCACGACCAGCGGGATCTTCAACGCGGTGAGCCTCAAGGACGGCAGCTTCGTCTGGACCTTCAATGCGGGCCGCCCCATGCACGGCGAGGCGCTGGCCACGGACGACGCGGTGCTCTTCGTGTGCGACAACGGCTTTCTCTATCGGCTCGACCGCGCCACCGGCAAGGAGGTCTGGCGCTACGACCTGGGCGACGCGCAGTCGCCCCGGATCATGCCGCACCAGATCGTCTACGAGTACGACTTCAAGTCGCCTCGACCCCTGCTTGCCGACGGCGTCATCTACGTGGGTGCGGGCGACGGCGGCTTCCACGCCGTGAACGCGGCGACCGGCGAGCGGATCTGGCGCTTCGCGACCGAAGGGAAGATCCGGACGGACGCGATCGCGGTCGGGAGCAACGTGGTCTTCGGCAGCTTCGACAACTACGTCTACGCGCTGGACCGGAAGACCGGGCGGCAGGTCTGGAAGTACAACAGCTACGCCGAGGTCGACGGGTCGCCGGCGCTCATCGACGGAAAGATCATCGTGGGGAACCACGGCAGCGTCGTGCAGGCGATCGACCCCGCGACCGGCAAGTGGGTCTGGCAGCGCATCTGGTGGGGCTCGGCGGTGGAGTCCACGCCGGTCGAGTACGGCGGGCGCCTCTACATCGGCGCGTCAGACCTGCGCCGCGTCACCTGCATGGAGCCGAAGGATGGCCGGGTGGTCTGGCGTACGGACGTGTATGGCTGGGCGTGGGCTCGTCCGCTCGTGACCGAGAAGCTCGTGTACATCGGGACGGGCGGGAGCGACCCTTACCAGATGCGGCACGTGGCCGCGATGACCGCGCTCGACCGGAAGACCGGGAGGATCTTCTGGCGCTGGCCGATGGCCAAGCTGCCGGGCGTGTTGACCTACGGCTTCGCGGCACCGCCGGCGCTCGGCGCCGGCCTTCTCGTGATCGGGGGGATGGACGGGACGCTGTACGCGTTTCCTGCCGAATAGGGTGATTCACC
>CAZFKN010000179.1:0-3889 GCA_964519805.1 uncultured Gemmatimonadaceae bacterium | reverse complement strand
TTTGCAAGCTATTTCATAACTGGCCCGGGAGAGGTGTCGTGAAGGTTCGTTCCAGCGTCAAGCCGATCTGCGAACATTGCAAAGTCGTCAAGCGACAAGGCGTGGTTCGCATCATCTGCAAGCGCAACCCCAAGCACAAGCAACGGCAAGGCTGATCGATGGCGCGTATCGCCGGCGTGGACCTCCCACGCGAGAAGCGCGTCGAGATCGCGCTTACCTATATCTTCGGCGTCGGACGGCCCACCAGCACCCGGATTCTGTCCGAGACTGGCGTGAGCCCCGACACCCGTGTGCGGGATCTCTCGGACGGGGAGGTCGCGCGTCTGCGCCAGATGATCGAGCGCTCGGTGAAAGTCGAGGGCGCGCTCCGCACCGAAGTCGCGATGAACATCAAGCGCCTGATGGACATCGGGAGTTATCGCGGCATTCGCCATCGGCGCGGACTTCCGGTGCGCGGGCAGCGCACCCACACCAACGCGCGGACCAAGAAGGGTCCGCGCCGGGCCATCGCCGGCAAGAAGAAGGTGACCAAGAAGTAAGATGACGAATCCCACACCCGAGCAGCCTCAGACCCCGGCCCCCGGCGCGGCCGCCGCACCGGCGGCCGCGCCCGCGAAGGCGAGCGTGAAACGCGGGAAGAAGGTCGTCGAGTCCGAGGGCATCGCCCACATCTCGGCCACGTTCAACAACCTTCTGATTACGATCACCGACCTCAAGGGCAATGCGCTGGCGTGGGGTTCGGCTGGCAAAGCGGGTTTCAAGGGCTCGAAGAAGTCCACCCCCTTCGCTGCCACCGTCGCCGCGGAGAATTGCGGGCGCGAGGCCATGAATCTCGGGCTCCGCCGTGTGCACGTCCGGGTGCAGGGGCCGGGCAGCGGCCGGGAGTCCGCCATCCAGGCGTTAGCATCGGTCGGCCTCCGGGTGGTGTCCATCCGCGACGTCACCCCGATTCCCCATAACGGGTGCCGCCCGCCCAAGAAACGGCGGGTCTGAACCATGTCTCGTTACGTGGGACCGAGCTGCCGCCTCTGTCGTCGCGAAGGGACCAAGCTCTTTCTCAAGGGCACCAAGTGCCTGACGGAGAAATGCCCGGTCGAGCGGCGGGCGTATCCGCCCGGCCAGCACGGCCAGAACCAGGGCCGCCAGCGGAAGGCGTCGGAGTACTCGAAGCAGATGCGTGAGAAACAGAAGGTGAAGCGGATGTACGGGCTCTCGGAGCGCCAGTTCCGCAACACCTTTGATGCCGTGACGCGGGAGCCGGGGGTCAAGGGCACGAACCTGCTGGTCGCGCTGGAGACCCGGCTCGACAACATCGTCTATCGGATGGGCTTCGCCGCCAGCCGCAAGGCGGCCCGGCAGCTCATCGGCCACGGGCACGTGGAGGTCAACGGCCACCGCGTGGACATCGCCTCCTACCGGGTCGAGCCCGGCGAGGAAGTGCGCGTCGCGCCGGCGAGCCGGGAGCTGGTGCCGGTCAAGCTGGCGCAGGAAAGCGCGGCGCGCGGCGCTCCGATCGCCTGGTTGTCGGTAGACCAGGACAAGGCCGCCGGCCGCCTCGTCGAGCGCCCGACCCGCGAGACGATCCCGATCAACGCCCAGGAGCAGCTCATCGTGGAGCTGTACTCGAAGTGACCATGACCATCGATCTGACCGGCCTCGTACGTCCCCACGTCGTCGAAATGACGAAACGGGACGACAACCCCAACGCCGCGGAGTTTCGGCTTCAGCCGTTGGAGCGCGGCTTCGGCTACACCCTCGGCAACTCTCTCCGCCGCTTGCTGCTGTCCTCCCTGCGGGGCAGCGCGGTGTGGGGCTTCCGTCTGGACGGCGTCGTGCACGAGCACCAGACCGTGCCCGGCGTGCTCGAAGACGTTCACCAGATCATCCAGCGCCTCAAGGCGCTCACCCTCGTCCTGGCCGACGACGTCGATGAGGCCGTCCTCCACATCAAGCGGGAAGGCGCCGGCCCGGTGTATGCACGCGACATCCAGGAGCACGGCTCCGTTCGCGTGGTGAATCCGGATCACCTGCTCTTCACGCTGCAGGACGATCGGGAGATCGGTGGCGAGCTGTACGTCAACAAGGGTCGGGGCTACGTCGAGGCTGAACTCCATCCGGCCGATCGCTCCCTGCCGGTGGATCTCGTGCGCGTCGACGCGATCTACAATCCGGTGCGGCGCGCCAACTTCACTGTGGCAGAAACCCGCGTGGGTCAGCGCACCGACTACGACCGGCTCACGGTTACGCTCGAGACCAACGGCACCATCACGCCCGAGGACGCTATCGCGTACGCCGCGGCCTTGGCGCAGGAGCACTTCCGCTACTTCGTCGAGTTCGGCAAGGTCCCGATGGCTCGGGACACGGCGAGCCCGGCCGGCGCGCCGGTCGCGGGCAATCTGCGCCAACGCCTCAGCAAGCTGATCGACGATTTCGGTCTGTCGGTGCGGTCGCTCAACTCGCTCAAGAACTCGAACATCCGGACGCTGCGCGATCTGGTCGAGTTCAGCGAGGACGATCTCCTCAAGGTGAAGAACGTGGGCGAGAAGGCCATCCAGGAGATCGCCGACCTTCTCCAGCGCGAGGGGTTGAACTTCGGCATGCGGTTCGAGGACGCCGAGGGCGATTTGCGCGTCGCCAACCCGGGCACGCCGCCGGCGCCCCACCCCGCACCGGTCGAAGGGCTCTGAGATGCGGCACCGCGCAAAGGGTCGCCAGCTGTCTCGCACGGCCACGCACAAGCGGGCTCTGCTGAACAACATGGCAACCAGTCTGTTCGTCCACGGCCGGGTCGTGACCACCGAGGCCAAGGCCAAGGAGCTGCGCCCGTTCGCGGAGCGACTGGTGACCCTGGCGCGTCGCGGCGATCTGCATGCGCGGCGCCTGGCAGGTCGGAAGATCAAGGACCGTGAGGCTCTGACCAAGTTGTTCGCGGAGATCGGGCCACGGTTTGCGGCCCGGCCTGGCGGGTACACCCGGATTCTCAAGCTGGGGCATCGGCCCGGTGACGGAGCGGATGTTGCCCGCATCGAGCTGCTGGACGCGTGATCGGGCCGCTCTCTCGAAACGACGAAGGGGACCCTCGGGTCCCCTTTTTCTTTGAGTCCGACCTCCCCTCGGCGGCGAGGCCGTCAGGTGGCCTTGGTGATCCGATTACTCTTGATGCACTGTCCGCACACGCGGACGCGGCGGGGGGCGCCGTCCACCAGCACCCGAACCGTCTGAAGGTTCGGATACCACCGCCGGTTGGTCCGGTTCTTCGCGTGGCTTACGTTGTGGCCGGTGACCGGCCCCTTGGCGCAGACAGCGCAGACCCGTGCCATCGTGTGGTCCTCAACCGAGACGTTGCCCGAAATGCCGGAAAAGCCTTGAAAGCTATTCCCGTGATTCATCTTGTGCAACCCTGGAGGGCCTGAAGGGTGCCGACCGCCCTCATCACCGGAATCACCGGCCAGGACGGGTCCTACCTCGCCGAGTTGCTGCTCGCGAAGGGCTACCGCGTCTTCGGGGTGGTTCGGCGGACGAGCCACGACAGCTACGAGCGGATCGACCACCTGCTCGGCCGGATCGAGATCGTGCCCGCCGATCTCCTGGACCAGCATTCCCTCACGGTCGTGCTCCAGGAGACGCGGCCCGACGAGGTCTATAACCTCGCCGCGCAGAGCTACGTACCCACCTCGTGGACCCAGCCGGTCTTGACCGGCGAGTTCACGGCGCTGGGCGTGACCCGGATTCTCGAGGCGATCCGGCTGGTACACCCCTCAGCCCGGTTTTATCAGGCCAGCTCGTCGGAGATGTTCGGCAAGGTGCAGGACTCGCCGCAGCGGGAGACGACGCCGTTCTACCCGCGATCGCCCTACGGCGTCGCCAAGGTCTACGGCCACTGGATCAC
>CAZFKN010000178.1:0-3995 GCA_964519805.1 uncultured Gemmatimonadaceae bacterium | reverse complement strand
GCAAGGTGTGGATCCGGATCTTCCCGGACAAGCCGATCACCAAGAAGCCGGCCGAAACCCGTATGGGCAAAGGCAAGGGGAATCCGGAGGGCTGGGTGGCCGTGGTCAAGCCGGGGCGCATGCTGTTCGAGCTCGAGGGGATCCCCGAGGACCTGGCCAAGAAAGCGCTCGGTCTGGCACAGGCCAAGCTCCCGGTCCGGACCCGGTTCGTGAAGCGGGGGGAGGGCTGACGTGGAGAAGCAGACGCGCGCTGACAGGCTCAAGGACTGGCGGGAGAAAACCGCCGACGAGCTCACGGCGATGATCCGCGAGCTGACCGAGGAGGAGTTCCGCCTCCGTTTCCGCTCGGCGACCGAAGCGATCGAGAATCCGATGCGGTTCCGGGCCATCCGCCGGGACATCGCGAGGATCCAGACGGTGCTGCGCGAGCGCGCAGGCCAGGTACGAGGGTGAGGGCCATGGCTCAGACGGAAGTCCGCGGGCGCCGCAAGGTCCGCCAGGGCGTGGTGACCAGCGACAAGATGGCGAAGACCGTGGTCGTCGCGCTGGTGCGGCGCTACGCGCACCCGGTCTACGGCAAGCAGGTCACCCGCACCAAGACGGTCAAGGCGCACGACGAACACGGGGCCAAGCTCGGCGATACCGTGCGCATCATGGAGACGCGACCCATCGCCAAGACGGTCCGGTGGCGGGTGGTGGAGATAGTGCAAAGGGCTAAGTAAGCCTTAGCCATTGGCCATTAGCTACGGCTAAGGGCGAACGGCTAACGGCTCACAGCTAAAGGCTAACGGCTATGGTCCAACAAGAATCCATCCTCCGCATCGCGGACAACTCCGGCGCCCGCAAGGCCCTGGTCATCCGCGTCCTGGGCGGCAGCAAGCGTCGCTATGCCGGCCTGGGCGACCAGGTCGTCGTCGCGATCAAGGACGCGATTCCCACCGGGCAGGTGAAGAAGGGTGACGTCGCGAAGGCGGTCATCGTGCGCACGGCCAAGGAGGTCCGCCGCAAGGACGGTTCCTACATCCGCTTCGACGAGAACGCCGCCGTGCTCATCAACGACCAGGGCGAGCCGCGTGCCACGCGCATCTTCGGGCCGGTGGCGCGGGAGCTTCGAGAGAAGCGCTACATGAAGATCGTTTCGCTGGCGCCGGAGGTGCTGTAGCATGAAGCCGCTCGTTTACAAGAAGGTCAAGCGCATCCGGCACGCACCGCCCATGCGGCTGAAGCTGCACCTGACCAAGGGCGACACGGTGCAGATCATTTCGGGCGATGACAAGGGGAAGCGTGGCAAGATCCTGCGGGTGCTTCCCAAGACCGGCCGCATCGTGATCGACGGCGTCAACATGGTGAAGCGGCACCGCCGCGCCACCCAGAACACCGAGGCCGGTATCGTCACGTTCGCCGCGCCGATCCATCACTCGAAGGCGATGTTGATCGACCCGAAGAGCGGGGAGCCGACGCGCATTCGCCGGCGCAAGGACAAGGACGGGACCCTGGAGCGGATCGCGGTCAAGTCGGACCTGCCGATCCCGAGGACGCGGTAAGCCATGGCCGACGAGAAGCCGCACGAGCCGAAAGAGGCAAAAGAGAAGGACAAGGCGCCGAAGAAGGACGCGCCCAAGAAGGCCCCGGCCGGCCAGGCCGGCGGCAAGGGGGGCAAGGGGAAGGAACGGGCCGCCGCGGGCGCCACCGATCCGGCGCCGAAAGCGAGCGAGGGCAAGCCTCGGCTCCAGGTCTACTACGAGCAGACGGTCCGCCCTCGGCTCCAGCAGGAGTTCGGGCTGGCCAACCCGCACGAGGTCCCGGGGTTGGCGAAGGTCGTCCTCAACGTGGGGATGGGTGACGCGAGCAAGAACCCGAAGCAGCTCGAGGCCGCGGCTGAAGAGCTGGGGATCGTGACCGGGCAGAAGGCGGTCATCACCCGGTCGAAGAAGGCCATCGCCAACTTCGGCATTCGCGAGGGCGTCCCCGTCGGCGTGACCGTCACGCTCCGCCGCGCCCGGATGTACGAGTTCCTCGATCGGTTCATCACGCTCGCGATCCCGCGCATCCGGGATTTCCGCGGGCTCTCGAACCGGAGCTTCGACGGCCGGGGGAACTACACGTTCGGAATCAAGGAGCAGATGATCTTCCCCGAGATCGACTTCGACAAGGTCGAGAAGATCCACGGGATGGATATCACGATCGTGACGACCACGTCGCGGGACGACCTGGCGCTGGCGTTGCTCCGCGAGCTGGGGTGGCCGTTCAGGGGTGAGACGCCGGCGCGGGTGGCGTAAAGACGAGTAAACAGTGAGCAGTAAACAGTGAACAGGGAGTTCCGTTCACTGCGACGTTCCGGTTCACTGTTCGTGGTTCACTGTTCACGCAGTTGAGGGGACATGGCAAAGACCTGTTGGATCGAACGAGCGAAGCGCACACCGAAGTTCAAGGTCCGGACGGTTCGGCGGTGCCAGCGGTGCGGGCGCAGCCGGGCGGTGCTCCGCAAGTTCGGCCTCTGCCGCATCTGTTTCCGTGAGCTCGCGCTCCGGGGCGACATCCCGGGCGTGCGCAAGGCCAGCTGGTAGGGGGACATCGGATGAACCTGACAGATCCCGTCGCGGACATGCTGACCCGCATCCGGAACGCCTGCTCGGCGGGCCACCGGCGGGTGGACATGCCGGTGTCGAAGCTCAAGGGTGAGCTGGCCCGGCTGCTGCGCGACAACCATTACATCGCAGACTTCAAGGTACTCGACGACGGCATGCACGGCGTGCTGCGTCTGTACCTCAAGTACCACAACGACGAGCCCGTGATCCGTGAATTGCGCCGCGTCTCCACGCCCGGCCTGCGCCGATACGTGAAGTGCCGCGAAATCCCCCGGGTGAAGAACGGCCTCGGCATGGCGATCGTGTCCACGCCCAAGGGCCTCATGACCGACCGCGAAGCGCGGACCGCCAATCTGGGCGGTGAGC
This sequence comes from uncultured Gemmatimonadaceae bacterium, assembly GCA_964519805.1. Classification (GTDB taxonomy): domain Bacteria; phylum Gemmatimonadota; class Gemmatimonadetes; order Gemmatimonadales; family GWC2-71-9; genus DASQPE01. The sequence goes on along the minus strand of CAZFKN010000178.1, from coordinate 1,041 downwards.
TGCTCGCGGTGGTCTGGTAGGAGGCCCCGTGTCCCGTATCGGCAAGAAGCCGGTGGCGATCCCGAAGGGCGTCACCGTGGCCCTCGCCGGGCGCACGCTCTCGGTGAAGGGCCCGAAGGGCGAGCTGAGTCGCACCTTCCATCCCGACATGACGCTGACGGTCGAGGGTGACAAGGTCGCGGTGGCCCGGCCGAGTGACGAGAACCGGCACAAGGCGCTCCACGGGTTGAGTCGCACGCTGGTCCAGAACATGGTGGACGGGGTGGCCAAGGGCTTTGCCAAGACGCTCGAGATCCAGGGCGTCGGATACAAAGCCGAGAGCAAGCCGTACGGCGTGAACCTGGTGGTCGGCTACTCCCATCCGGTCAAGTACGAGGCACCGAAGGGGATCAAGATCTCGGTCGAGAACAATGTCGTCGTGAAGATCGAGGGCCCGGACAAGGAACTCGTGGGCCAGGTAGCGGCGGAGCTGCGCCAGGTGCGGCCGCCCGAGCCCTACAAGGGCAAAGGGGTCCGCTATCAGGGTGAACAGGTGCGCCGCAAGGCCGGCAAGACCGGAGCGAAATAGTCATGCGATCGATTCATGCCCCGAAGACGCGGGCCGAGCGCCGGTACCGGCGACACCTGCGGGTCCGAAAGACGCTGCACGGGACGGCCGACCGGCCGCGCCTTGTGGTCTTTCGCTCGCTCAAGCACATCACGGCGCAGCTGGTCGACGACGACCGGGGGGTCACGCTGCTCGGCGTGAACGACCGGAGCGAGGGCATCCAGGTGACGGGCGCCGGGAAGGTTGCGCGGGGCAAGGCCACCGGCAAACTCCTGGCGGAACGGGCAAAGGCCGCGGGCTTCACCAAGGTCGTATTCGATCGAGCGGGCTATCGGTATCACGGTCGCGTGCAGGCTGTCGCAGACGGCGCGCGCGAAGGCGGATTGGAGCTTTAGCATGGCTGACGAGCAGCAGGCCACCACCGAGACCCAGATCACCGAGCCCGCGCCGGAGCGTCCAGCGGGCGAGGCGCCGCGCGGGCGCGGGCGGGGACG
>CAZFKN010000177.1:0-4025 GCA_964519805.1 uncultured Gemmatimonadaceae bacterium | reverse complement strand
GCGCACGTTTGGCAGCGGCGACCCACCCGGTCAGCCAGTCGGGCCAAATGAGGAAGGCGAGGCCGATCAGCACGGCTCCGCCGACGACGGCGCGCCAGCCGGGATACGCGGCGAACAACGCGGCACCGGTCGTTGGCTTGACCGCCCAGAGGGCCTGGAGCGGCGGCAGCAGGACCGCGGCGGCGAAGAGCGGCGTCCATTGGACGGACTGGAGGGCAAAGAACATCTGTCCGCCCGCCAGCATGATCAGCGGCCACCAGGCCCGAAGGGTCAGACCGTAGGCCAGCAGGCCTGCGGACAGACCCATGAACACCGCGCGGGCCAGCGGCAACGGCAGCAGACTGAGCGGCAAGACCACGAGCACGGCTGGGAGCGGATACTGCAAATTCCAAGGCCACGGCGGCGACTGGATCGCTGCATAAGGGTCGTGACCCGTCCTGAGCGCACGGGCCGCGGTCCAGATCGCATCCAGGTCGCTCACAGTCAAGGGTAGCTGATGTCCGTAGAACCCGAGTACGTAGGCCGCAGCCGCAGCAGCGATCACGGCACCGACGGCCACGCGAGCGCGACGGGACGGGCCGGCGCCCGAGCTCATGCGGGCGCTCCCGCAGTCTCATCGCTCAGCTCTTGACGCAGCTCCGGGGGCGGCGGCATCGCCTCGAACGGCCCGAGCCGGGCCACCCGCACGTTGGGGTGCTTGAGCACGACGACGAGCGCCGGCAAGTAACAGGTAACGAGGATTTCGATCCATGCGACCGACCCGTGATCGGGATCCGCGCCCTGGGGCAAGAATGCGACCGCCGCAAGCCCCGCGGTCCCGCAGGCCGTCAGGGCGAGCAGCTCGCGCCGCGTCCGGGCCACCAGCAACAGCGGCAACGCCTCATAGAGGTGCGGCGCGAGCGGCATGAGAGCCAGAGCCGCAAGCTGCCGGCCTTCGGGCAGGCGCCACCGGAGCAGCGCCAGCAGGAGCAGCACCCCGGCCGGGCGCAGCACCGCCGGGCGGTGCGGGGCGCGCCGAGCGGCCGCAAGCCATCCCTCCGGCCAGTGCGGCCAGACCAGGAATGCCAACGCCAGCAGAGCAAGCCCGCCGACGACTACCCCGCGGTTCGGATACGCGGCGAACAGAGGCAGTCCGCTCGTCGGCTTGATCGTCCATAGCAGCGAGACCGGCGCCAGCAACACTCCCGCGGCCAGCAGCGGCGTCCATTGGACCGACTGGACCGAGACGAAGACCTGGCCCCCGGCGAGTGCGATGAGCGGCCACCACGCCTTGCGGGTGAGCGCCCAGGCGAGGACCCCGATGCCCAGCGCCATGAATGCGGCGCGCGCGACGGCGAGGCTGAGATAGGTGAGCGGTATCGTGACGAGCACCGCCGGCAGCGGATACCGGAGGTCCCAGGGCCAGGGGGGCGACTGGACTGCGGCGTAGGGGTCCTGATGGGCTCGGAGCGCCCGCGCCCCCACCCATATGACGTCGAAGTCGCTGACAGAGAGGGGCCGGCCGCGGTAGAACGCCAGGACGCAGACCCCCGCTGCGAGACCGGCCACCAGGGCCACGACCAGTCTCGACGCGACTCCGGGAGCTTCCGCGGTCACGCCGTCGATCGTGCCGATGGGTTCATGTCTCCTGCACGCCCGACATTTCGGTCGGTCGGCGCCGCTCTGCATCCGCCTGGGCCATTACCACGGCTGCGTCGGCCGGCTGCCCCGCCGGAACTGCCAGGTTGAACCGCAGGATGTGCCACAGTGCCGCCACGCCGTCTCTCCAGCCGATCTTCTTCCCCTCCGCGTACGTCCGGCCGGAGTACGAGATTGACACCTCCCAGATCCGAGCATTCACCTGGGCCAGTCGCGCGGTAAGCTCGGGCTCGAACCCGAACCGGTCGCTGGTGAGCACCAGGGACTTCATGAGCGGCGCACGGACCATCTTGTAGCAGGTCTCCATGTCGGTGAGGTTCAGGTCCGTGAACATGTTCGACAGGAGAGTGAGCAGGCTGTTCCCCACCGAATGCCAGAAGTACAGCACCCGGTGCTCCCCGCCGAGGAAGCGCGAGCCGAACACGGCGTCCGCCTTTCCCGCGAGGATCGGCCCCAAGAGCCGGGGAAGCTCCGCCGGGTCGTACTCCAAGTCGGCGTCCTGGACCACGATCACGTCGCCCGTTGCGCGCGCGATGCCGGTGCGGATCGCCGCGCCCTTCCCGCGGTTGCGCGGATGGTGCACGACCATGTCCACCACACCCTCTTCCCTGAGCCCCTCGAGCAGATCGCCCGACCCGTCCGTGGACGCGTCGTTTACCGTGATGATCTCGAGCTGGAGTGGGACCGCGCGCACCTGCCGCACCAGCGAGGCCACGGTGCGTGCCTCGTTATAGACCGGAATGATGACGGACACACGCTCGGACGGCGTCATGGCTCCCCGACTGCGTGGCGGCCGGACGGTGAACCGGCCCTGAGACGGTTTGCAGAAGAGTGGCCGACGGAAACCGGCGACACTCGGCAGCAAAGATCGTACCTCCGGACGCCGCTATCCAGACCCTCGGCCGGCGAGTATCGGAATCCTGTTCTTGAGGGCCAGAAACCGCGCCTCGAACAAGTGGTACGATGCCGCGGCCGCCACAAAGGCGATGGTGGTGGCGATCGCGAGATACAGGACCTGCCCCCCAAACGAGCTGCCGACCGCGCTCGTCAGCGCCCGCGCCGACAAGCCGAGCTTGGGCATCGACGCCTCCACCCAGGGATGCAGCAGGTAGAGCCCGTAGCTGTACAGCCCGAACCGCTGGAGCACCTCGGCGCGCACAATGCGGCCCCAGACCGTGCTCGGCTCTGCATCCAGCGTTCGCAGCAGCACCCCACCCCAGCCGATGGCGGCACACAGGAACACCGCCGTGAGCGCCAGGTGAGACACGAAGCCCGGCACCGGGATAAAGAAGGCCAGATCGAACGCGACGAGCGAGAGCCACCAGCTTCGCCGGATCAATCGCACGACGGGCCGGCTTGAGGTTGCCTGTGCCAGGCAGGCGAGCGCCGCGCCCAGCGCGAGACCGTCGAACCGCGTGAATGTGGCGGTGTAGACGGTGACCAGTGGAGAGCCGTGTGTCAGAAGCCAGACCCGCAGCCCAGTGCTCCCGAGGATCAGCAGCGCGCACAAGCGGGGGAGGTGCCGCCGGCCCAGCAGCAGAACCAGGACCGGCCAGACGAGGTAGAATTGCTCCTCGATCGAAAGGGACCAGATCACGCTGGTCTCGTGGGCGACGACGTCGAAGGTGCCGTTGATCGCCGTGAGCCAGTTGACGCCGTGGACCCAGAACCACGCCTGGTGGGCTTGCGTAAGCTGGACCGGCTCGGTCTGAGCAAAGGCGGGAATTCGCGGGGCGACCAGAACGATCAACGCTATGAGGCAATAGTAGAGCGGAAAGATCCTGAGCACGCGCCGCGCGTAGAAGCGGGAGAAATAGTTGCCCGACCCTCTCGCCTGGAGCAATCCGGTAGTGATCAGATAGCCCGAAAGCACGAAGAACAGGTCGACACCCAGATATCCCGTGGCGGCCACGGAACCGAGAATCCGGTCCGCGACGCCGTGAGCCTCGAACGACTTTGTGAAATGGAACGGCATCACGAGCAGGATCGCGATGCCCCTCAAGCCGTCCAGCGCCGGGTTCCGGTCCGGCCTCATCGGCGCCAGACTCGCTCGGGGGCGCGAGTGAAGGGTCTCAACTTCCGCCATCGAGCGCCGCGGCCCGGCGACAAGGCTTGACGTAGTCCGATTCGATGTGCGAGCACAGCGTGGTCCGCTGCGCCCGGGAGGCAACTGCAGTCAGCAGGCCCGCGGTGGTCCGGTAGCACGCGCTCTTCCACTGGGCCGGCGACGCCTCGCAAAACCGGGCGGCGCTTGCGCCCGACCAGTCCATCTGGGCCAGGGCCAGAGCGGCGCCAGCCGCGCAATGTGGCGCGAGGTCGGGACTGCCGCGGGCGCATTGCTCGATGACCCAGGCGTCGCCGCGTTGGAACAGCCCCGTGAGCTGGTG
>CAZFKN010000176.1:1903-4088 GCA_964519805.1 uncultured Gemmatimonadaceae bacterium | reverse complement strand
GCGCCCGTGATCGCATTCCGCGACATGTCTGGCTCGGACCCGCGGGACGTGTTGGACCAGGGTGTCGACCTGCTGCTCACGGACGACCCGACCGTCGTGAGCTACGCCGGCTCCCGGCAGCAATACGCCGTGCTTCCCATGATGTGGGACCGCACCTTCGTGCTGGCGGTGCAGGCTGGGCCGGCGCCGGAGGTCGACAGGGCAGATCTGGCTGGATCGGTCCACGTCGAGGCGCGGGCAGCCCAGCATCCGGCCTGCCCCCCGCCCGATGCCGCAGACGCTGGCTACAGGGGTCCGATGGGGTCCCTCCGGCGACTTGTCTACGATCGCTCTGACCGTACCGCGCGCGAGCTTGCTGAGCGCCTCGTGGCGCGAGGGAGTTTGGGTGCGGGTGTGCCAGCGGTCGGGCTCGCGCCGGCTGATTTTGCCTCCGCGCTACGTGCCGACAGCGCCTGGGCCTATGTGGCCGCTGTCGCTTCCACCGTCGACTGTGAGATCAACACGAGCCCGCATCAGCCCCTCGTTCGGGCCCTGATCGACGTGCGGCGTTACGCCGTCCTGCGCCGCGGCATCCCGCGGCTCCTCTTCGATGCGGACGGCACCGTCCGCTTGATGCCGCGATGAGCTTTCGCGCCCGCTTGCTGCTCGGCTTTGCCGCCGTGGTGCTGGGGCCACTCGTCGTCTTCGGCCTCGGTATCCGCCGTGGGATCGCCCGCCGTCTGACCGCTCAGTACGAGAGCCGGGTCGCCGCCCTGACGGACGTCATTCGAGCCGATCTGGAGCGCCAGAGCGCCGGCATCGCGGGCCGCCTGCGGGCGCTGCGCGAGGCGGCGGTCGCGGACAACCGCCTCCGGGCGGCGATCCTCCAGGGTGGAGCGGGAGAGCGGCCCTACCTGCTCGACTACGCGGGGAACGCGATGCGCCTGGCCGGGCTCTCGATGCTGCAGATCCAGGACGGCGACGGTCGCATCGTGAGCTCCGGACACTTCCGCAACGAGTTCGACCGTCTCGAGCCGGACCTGCCGCGCCTGCTCGCCGGCGCACCGACGAGAATGGCGCTGGTCCGGGCCCGCACTGCGGAGATGCCGTTGCTAGCCCTGGCCCGCGTCGACTCATTCCGGCTGGGCAGCAGGCCGTTCACCCTCGTAGGCGGGGTGACGGTGGACTCGGCGTTCCTTGCCCACCTGGCGCCCGACTCGGACCTCGTCGTATCGCTCGACACCGTCGCGCGGGCGGACACCGCCGGTGGCGTGGCCGACTCCCTGATCGTGCCGGCCGCCCTGTCGGACTCGGCGGGGCTCGTGCCTGCGCGTATCGTCGTGACGCACTCAGTCGCCGGGCTCGACGCGCTGCGCCACGAGGTGGACCGCTGGTTCATCGCGACGCTCGCCCTCACGGTCGCCATCGCCCTGGTGCTTGCCGCCTGGCTCTCGGTGCGGATCAGCCGGCCCCTCACGGCGCTGGCGGAGCGGACCGCCCGGATCGACATGGACCGGCTCGACGTCGAGTTCTCGAGCGATCGGGGCGACGAGATCGGCGCGCTGACGAGGCTGCTCGGAGCCATGACCGAGCGGCTGCGCGCCGGTGCGGCGCGCTTGCGCGAGGCCGAGCGCCGCATCGCGCTGGGGGACCTCGCCCGGCAGGTGAACCACGACATCAAGAACGGGCTGATCCCCATCCGCCACGTGTTCCGGCACCTCACCCAGGTGGCCTCGGAGCAGCCGGAGCGGCTCGGCTCAGTCTTCGCCGAGCGACAGGGAACCGTGGAGTCGAGCGTCGCGTATCTGGAAGGCCTCGCCGGCAACTATACGCGACTGTATCCTGAGCCGGCGCCGGGAGCCTGCGACGTCAACGCCCTCGTGTCCGAACTAGTGAGCCGCCTCGGCGCATCCGATCCGGCGGTGCTCCGGCTCGAGCTCGGCGCCGATCTCCCCTCCGTCCGCACCGACCCGCTGGTGCTGCGCCGCACTCTGGAGAACCTGGTTGGGAACGCGCTTGACGCCCTCGAAGGCCGCACAGGGAGCGTCACCATCTCCACGTCCGGCGTCGCGGCCGACGGTCGGCCCGGCGGGAGGGCGGGGGTCCGCATCACCGTCACGGACACGGGGAAGGGGATGACGAAGGAACAGCTCGAAAAGGCGTTTGCCGGCTTTTACACGACCAAGCCCGGCGGCACCGGGCTCGG
>CAZFKN010000176.1:0-1803 GCA_964519805.1 uncultured Gemmatimonadaceae bacterium | reverse complement strand
CATGACCACCGTCCTCGTCGTGGACGACGTCGCCGCCCTCGCGGAGCAGTACGCGTACGATCTGAAGCGGGTCGGCGGCTACGAGACGCTCGTCGCCGCGAGCGGTCGCGAGGCGCTCGAGCTGCTGGAGCGGGAAGCGATCGACTGCGTCATCCTCGACCTCGAGATGCCGGGCATGGACGGCTTCGAGGTGCTGCGCGCCCTGGAGCGCCGCAGCCTCAGGGCCCCGGTCATCGTGTACACCGGCACCGGCAACTACGACCGCTGCATTCAGGCGATCCGCCTCGGCGCGCAGGGCTTCATCGACAAGGCCGAGCCGATGGAGCGCGTCGTGCAGGAGGTGGAGGGGGCACTGCAGCGGGAGCGCCTCGCCGGTCAGGTAGCGGCGCTGCAGCGCGACCTGGGCACCGAAGCCCCCCTCGTCGGCCGCAGCCCGGCGATGGCCAAGCTCAGGGACCAGATCGCTCGGGTCGCGCCTGTGTCGAGCCCCGTATTGATCGTCGGCGAGAGCGGCTCTGGCAAGGAGCTCGTAGCCCGCGAGGTGCATCGCCGGTCCGGCGCGGCGCGTGGGCCATTCCTGGCCGTCAACAGCGCCGCTCTTCCGGCGGAGCTGGTGGAAAGCGAGCTGTTCGGGCACGAGCGCGGAGCGTTCACCGGCGCCATCACCGCGCGCAAAGGAGCGTTCGAGGCGGCGGCCGGTGGCACCCTCTTCCTCGACGAAGTCGGGGACCTGCCGCCCGCCGCGCAGGCCAAGCTGCTACGGGTGCTGGAGCAGCGACAGGTGACGCGGGTTGGCGGCAACCGGACGATCGCGGTGGACGCGCGCGTGGTCGCCGCGACGAACCGGGATCTGGAAAAGGAAGTGGCGGCCGGTCGCTTCCGGGAGGACCTGTTCTACCGTCTCAACGTCCACGTGTTGCGGGTGCCGCCGCTCTCCGAGCGGCTCTCCGATGTGCCGGCGCTCGTGGAGCACCTCCTGGCGACGACGTGCGCGCGCTTCGGCACCCGGCCCAGGACGCTCGAGCCCGCGGCGCTGGAGTGTCTCATGGCCTACGAGTGGCGTCACAACAACGTGCGCGAGCTGCGCAACGTGATCGAGCGGATGATCATCGCGACCGACCGCGAGTTGCTGACCGTCGACGACGTGCCCGGGGAAATCCGTGACCACGCCCCCCCCTTCCCCCCGGCATCCCCGCGCACCGCACACGGCTCACCGCGCACCTTCCAGGAGCTCAAAGCGGAAGCCGAGCGCCAGATCATCGTGACGGCCCTCGAGCGCCACGACTGGCACATCACCCGGACCGCCCAGGCGCTGGGTCTCGCCGATCACGCCAGCTTGTTGAAGATCATGCGGAGGCACGGGATCAGCAGGGAGTGAAAGCCCCTGCCCTCGTGTCCGCCAAGACACGAACAGATTGCCCCTTCGTGTTCATGCGAACACGCCCACCCACCCTCGATTTCTCCAAGTGCTTGCGCTGATGGCTGATGGCTGACAGCTGACGGTTGGCTCACAGCCTGCCTCGTGATTGCGCGTCCGCATGTCCACCGGCGCTCGCGCGCCCGATCAAGAGGAGGCTCTATGCGCTACCGCGTCACCATCACCCCGCCCCCGCTGCCGCGTCCCCGACTCGCGCTCGTGGGGCTCACCATGTTCGTCGCCGCCATCCTCGGGGCGGTCCTCGTCGTCGCCTGCGGCGAGCGAGGCTCCCGCGGCTCCGAGGCCCGGGCGGCGGAGCCCGCGGCGGTCACGCCGTCCCCTGCCGCGCCGCAGCCTCCGGCAGTCGTGATCACCGGCCCTGTGTC
>CAZFKN010000175.1:0-4120 GCA_964519805.1 uncultured Gemmatimonadaceae bacterium | reverse complement strand
CCTCGTCGCTCGCGGGGTTCGATCCCACGGGCCGGCGGTCGTGGGAGGAGCGGGCGGCGGTGACGGTCTGGCCGATCACGACGGCGGGCGTGCGGGACGCGGTTGAGGCGGGGCCAGATGTGGGCGCGGGGGCGGGAGTGGTCCGGGGCGGGCTGGGTGATTCGGCTCCGCACGGCGATCCCGTGCGGTCGCCCTTCCGCAAAACCCTCCTCGAGCTCCTCCCCGCCGATACCCTCGTCGTCCAGGAAGCCGCCGGTCCCGACACCGACGAGGTCATGCGCGCGTGGCGCGAGGCCGCGCACCATCTCGAGATCGCCCGGAAGCTGGGCGAAGAGGTCCCCAGTCGCGACGCGATCTTCGAGGATCCGGCCTGCTGGCGCGAGCGGCTGGACGGCTTCGCCCGGTTGCTGCTCCGCGAGGAAACGGTCGAGCACCAGGTGGGGTTCTTCCCGCCTGAGCGTGTCGACCGCGACCTCAACCGCCTCCGGAGTCTGCTCCACGGCTCGCCGCCCACGCTGATCCTCTGCGACAACGAGGGTCAGATGGAGCGGCTCGAGGAGCTGCTGGAGGAGCACGGACGGGCCTCGTCGGCCGTGCTCGCGATCGGCGCGCTGGAGGGCGGGTTCGTCATGCCGTCGCTCCGCGTGCTCACCGACCACGAGATCTTCCGCCGCGCCCGCCGCCTCCGTCGCACTCGGCGCTATCGTCAGGCCGCCCCCTCCGCCGCGACCGGCACGCTCACGCTCGGCGACTACGTCGTGCACCTCGACCACGGCATCGGGATCTACCGCGGGATCGACACCGTGACGGTGGGCGAATCCACGCTGGAGGTGGCCGTGGTCGAGTACGAGGGCGGCGACCGCCTGAACGTCCCCCTCTACCGCCTCGACCAGCTGGAGCGCTACCGGGCCGCCGGCGACGACGGCGACCGCCCGCCGCCTCGACTCCATCGCCTGGGCGGAGCGAGCTGGCAGCGCGTCCGCGAGCGCACCCGCCGGGCGATCAAGCAGATGGCTGCCGAGCTGCTCGATCTCTACGCGCGGCGGCAGGTGACCGGCGGCTACGCGTTTCCGCCGGACACGCGCTGGCAGCGGGAGCTGGAGTCGAGCTTTCTCTACGAGGACACGCCGGATCAGCGCAAGGCGACCGAGGACATCAAGCGCGACATGGAGCTGCCCAAGCCGATGGACCGGCTGCTCGTTGGGGACGTCGGCTACGGCAAGACCGAAGTCGCGGTGCGCGCGGCGTTCAAGGCCGTGCAGGGCGGCAAGCAGGTCGCCGTGCTCGTGCCCACCACCATTCTCGCGGAGCAGCACGGACGCACCTTCCTCGAGCGCCTCGCCGACTACCCCATCAAGACCGAGGTGCTCTCCCGGTTCCGCACCCACAAAGAGCAGAAGCAGGCGCTCGACCGGATGGCGACTGGCGAGATCGACATCGTGATCGGCACCCATCGTCTCCTATCCAAGGATGTCGTGCTCAGGGATCTGGGTCTCCTGATCGTGGACGAGGAGCATCGCTTCGGGGTGAAACACAAGGAGCGGCTCAAGGCGATCCGGCTCGCCGTAGACGTGCTGACGCTCACGGCGACTCCGATTCCGCGCACGCTGCACCTCTCGCTCTCGGGCCTCCGTGATCTCACGCTGATCGAGACCCCGCCGCGCGACCGCTCGCCCATCCTCACGTTCGTCGAGCCGTGGGACGACGGGCTGCTCGAAGAGGCGTTCGCGCGGGAGCTGGACCGGGGCGGCCAGGTGTTCGTGGTGCACAACCGGATCGAGACGATCGAGACCATCGCGGCGCGCGTGCGAGCGCTCGCTCCGCGGGCGCAGGTGGGCGTCGCCCACGGGCAGATGCCCGCCGACGCGCTGGAAGAGGTGATGCGCCGGTTCGTCTCGGGCGACGTGAACATCCTCGTGTCCACCATGATCGTCGAGTCGGGACTCGACGTCCCCAACGCCAACACGATGGTGGTGCACGACGCGCATCGCTTCGGCCTCGCGCAGCTCTACCAGCTGCGCGGCCGGGTCGGCCGCAGCCACCGGCGCGCCTACTGCTACCTGCTCGTGCCCGACACGATCGACGCCGACGCGGAAGACCGGCTCAAGGTGCTCGAGCACCACACCGACCTCGGCGCGGGCTATCGGATCGCGCTCAAGGACCTGGAGCTGCGCGGCGCCGGCAACCTGCTCGGCGCCGAGCAGTCGGGCCACGCGCAGGCGGTGGGGTTCGATCTGTATCTGCGGTGGCTGGAGGAGACGGTTCGCGCGCTCCGCGGCCAGGGGAAGACCGAGCAGCCGCACCCGCCGGACGTCGTGCTGGACCGGCCGGCCCACCTGCCGGACGGCTATGTGCCCGACGACGACGTGAAGCTCGACCTGTACCGCCGACTGGCGCGGAGTGCGTCGTCCGGCGAGATTGATGGGCTTCGCGACGAAATGCGCGAGCGCTTCGGGCCGCTCCCGGCCGAAGCGGAAACCCTGCTCGACATGGCGCGTCTCCGCGTGACCGGGGGCGCGCTGGGGTTGCAGCACGTCCTGGTCCGAGGCGACGAAGCGCGCCTCACGTTCCGGGCGGGGACGCAGCCCCGGCTCACGGGTCTGACCGCCGCGCTGGATGACGTGCAGCTGTCCGCCGAGGTCCGGCGGACGGTTCCCCTGTCGCTCCGGCTGGTGCGACTCGGCGGGGAGCAGATGACGCCGGCGCTGGTGCGCGCATTGAGAGCCGTCGCCTAGAGCCTGCAACCAAACGCCCATCGCCCTTCGGAGATTTCATGCGTCGTGTGTCGCTCGTCGTGCTGGTCGCCCTCGCCGGCTGCGCCAACTTCAAGGAGACGTTCACCGCCCGGCGGGATGTCGCCGCGGAAGCCGGCAGTCTCAAGCTCCGGCCCGACTCGCTCGCGCGGATCCTGGCCGCGCCGCGCGGCATCCGGCTCACGAAGGACGCCGCCGGGTTCGTCACCAATCTCTGGGTGGACTACGCGCTCTTCGCGCAGGCCGCGGCGTCGGGCAAGCTCCCGAAAGACTCCGCGAGCGTAGCCAAGGCGCTCTGGCCCGAAATCGCCGAGCTGCGCACCCAGCACTGGCACGACTCGATCGCGGCCAAGCGGGGCCAGCCGTCGGCCGCGGTGGTCGACAGCGTCTACAACGGCGACAGCCTGCGGGTCTTCCAGCACATCCTGTTCGGTGCGGGCGGCCCGCAGGCCAAGCCCGAAGCCAAGTCCGCGGCCAGGAAGAAGGCCGAAGCGACGCTCGTGAAGCTGAAAGGCGGATCGGACTTCGGTCAGCTCGCGTCACAGCTGTCGGACGACCCGGGGACCAAGGCCGATCAAGGCTTCCTGCCCCCCAGCCCGCGGGGGCGGTTCGTGCCCCCGTTCGACAGCGCGGGATGGAAGCTCGCGCCCGGCGCGATGAGCGGCGTGGTCGAGTCGCCGTTCGGCTACCACATCATCAAGCGGCCCTCGGCGGCCGCCGTGGCGCTGCGACTCGCGGCCTACCTGGGACAGGTGAACGCGGGCAAGGCGGACTCGGCGTACATGGAGACGCTCGGCGCAGCGAACCACCTCGACATCGCCAAGACCGCGGCGGCGGACATGCGCGCGGCCGCGCTCAGCCCCGAGGTGTCGAAGGGATCGACCAAGCGGCTCACGTCGTTCAAGAACGGCGAGCTGACGGTGGGCGAATATCTCAAGTGGGTGCGGGCGCTTCCACCGCAGTACGATGCCCAGCTCAAGCAGGCCAACGACACCGTGCTGAGCCAGTTCGCCAAGGTGCTGTCGCTCAACATGCTGTTGCTGCGCCAGGCCGACTCGGCCAAGGTCGTTCTCACGAGCGACGAGTGGAAGATGCTGTCCGATCGGTACGCCGGCGGCATCGACAGCCTCCAGGGGGACATGGGGCTGAGCGGCACCGACTCGGGGAAGAACGTGCAGCAGAGCGTGAATCAGTATTTCGACAAGCTGATCTCGGGTAGCCTCCGGATCCGGCCGATGCCCGGCGCGCTCGGCACCTTGTTGCGAGAGCAGGGGCACTATCGGATCAGCGAACCCGGCGTCACCCGCGGGCTCGAGATCGCGCTGCTCCAGCAGGCCAAGCGCGACTCCGCCGCGCCACCCACCGGG
>CAZFKN010000174.1:0-4135 GCA_964519805.1 uncultured Gemmatimonadaceae bacterium | reverse complement strand
CCCGCGTGAGCGGGTGGAAGACGATCACGTCGTCCAGCCGGTTCAGGAACTCGGGATTGAACACCTTGTTCATCTCGTCCTTGATGCGCTCCTGCATCTTCTCGAAGGTGCCCTTGGCGTCGGCGGTATGGAAGCCGAGCGTCTTGCCCTGCATGATGTCGCGGGCGCCGACGTTGGACGTCATGATCACCACGGTGTTCTTGAAGTCGATCATCCGGCCGTAGTTGTCCGTCAGGTGTCCCTCGTCCAGCACCTGCAGCAGGATGTTGAACACGTCCGGATGGGCCTTCTCGATCTCGTCCAGAAGGACGACCGAGTAGGGCTTCCGCCGCACAGCCTTGGTCAGCGTGCCGGAGTCCTCGTAGCCCACGTAGCCCGGAGGCGCGCCGATGAGCCGGGAGACCGAGAACTTCTCCATGTACTCCGACATGTCCACCCGGATCAGGGCCGACGCGTCGGCGAACAGGAACCGCGCGAGTGCCCGGGCCAGCTCGGTCTTCCCCACGCCGGTGGGGCCGGAGAAGACGAACGAGCCGATGGGCCGGTTCGGGTCCTTGAGACCAGCGCGGGAGCGGCGGATAGCCCGGGACACGGCCTTGATGGCTTCGTCCTGGCCCACCACCGAACCGTGAATCTCGTCCTCCATCCGCATGAGCCGGCTGGCTTCGGCCTCCTGCAACCGGGTTACCGGAATCCCGGTCCAGCGTGACACGATGAAGGCGATGGCCTCCTCGTCGATGATCGGCCGGCGGGTCTGCCGATCCCGCTCCCACTCCTCGTTCTTGAGCCGGATCTGGTTCTGGAGATCCCGCTCCTGGTCGCGCAGGGCGGCCGCCCGCTCGAAGTTCTGGTCGCGGACCGCTTCCTCCTTCTGGAGGTTCACCTGCTCCAGCGCGGCCTTGAGCTCCGCCACTTCGACCGGCGGGACCTGCGACGCGAGCCGGGCGCGGGCGCCGGCCTCGTCGATCACGTCGATCGCCTTGTCCGGCAGGAACCGATCGGTGATGTAGCGGTCGGACAGCTCGGCCGCGGCCTTGAGCGTCGGGTCGGGAATCGCCACCCGGTGGTGGTCCTCGTACTTCTTCCGCAGGCCCTTGAGGATCTCGATCGTCTCGTCCACGCTCGGCGGCTCGACCATGACCGTCTGGAAGCGCCGCTCCAGGGCTCCGTCCTTCTCGATGTACTTCCGGTATTCGTTGAGGGTCGACGCGCCGACGCACTGGAGCTCACCCCGGGCGAGCGCGGGCTTCAGCATGTTGGACGCGTCGATTGCGCCCTCGGCCGCGCCCGCACCGACCAGGGTGTGCAGCTCGTCGATGAAGAGGATGATGCTCTTGTTCTGGGCGATCTCGTTCATGACCGCCTTGAGCCGCTCCTCGAACTGGCCGCGGTACTTGGTGCCGGCGATGACCGCCGCCATGTCGAGCGAGAGCACGCGGTGGTCCCGGAGCACGTCGGGGCAGAGCCCGTTGGCGATGAGGAGCGCGAGGCCTTCGACGATGGCGGTCTTGCCGACGCCCGGCTCGCCGATCAGCACCGGATTGTTCTTCTTGCGGCGCGCCAGGATTTCCATGACGCGCTCGATCTCCTTGGCTCGGCCGATGGTCGGATCGAGCTGGCCCTCCGCCGCGAGCTGCGTCAGGTCGCGGCAGAAGTGATCGAGCGCGGGCGTCTTGGACTTCTTCTCCGACTTGGGCGCGGCGCTGGGCGTGGACGGGCTGCCACCGGCGGAGGCCTGCGGCATGTCGCTTCCGAGCAGCCGCAGCGTCTCGGCCCGCGACTGCTCGAGGTTCACGCCGGCGTCGGTCAGCACCTGGGCCGCGATTCCCTTCTCTTCGCGGAGGAGGCCGAGCAGCAGGTGCTCGGTGCCGACGTAGGAGTGGTTGAGCTCGCGGGCTTCGGTCATCGCCAACTCGAGCACCTTCTTGGCGCGCGAGGTGTACGGAAGGTCGGGGCCGGCGGCCGCGGCCGCTTTGCCCTTCTTGACCGTCTCCTCGATTTTTTGCTGGATCTCCTCGAGGTCCACGTTCAGGTTGGTGAGTACGGCCGCAGCCACGCCCTCGCCTTCGCGGATGAGGCCAAGGAGAATGTGCTCGGTCCCCACGTATTCGTGGTGCAGACGGGCGGCTTCTTCGCGCGCCATCTGGAGAACCTTGCGGACTCGATCGGTAAAGTTGTAGCCGTTCATCGGTGGCACCCTGCGTTCATGCCGTACATGTGGGCATCAACCACGCCGCCCCACTTCATCTTCCAGAGTCTTGCGCACGTATTCGGCTCGACGGATGGAGAGCTCCGGATCGGCCGGCGCCGCGCCGTGCGCGACCGCGAGGTGCGCCGGCTGCGTATACACCAGAAGCTTGTTCAGTGTGTACATCCCGAGCCCCGCGATGAGCCCCATCCCCACCCCCAACCGCACTCCGCTGAGGAGATTCATTGCCTCCTCGAACGAAAGCGACCGGGCGTACCGGAGGAGCCCGAAGGCGCGCCAGACCTTGTCTTCCATGATCGTCGGCGCGTCCCGCAGAAGCACCTGCCGAGCCTGCTCCTCGTAGTCGACCACCTGGCGCACCATCTTGCCCAGGTGATCGAGGAGCTCGGCTTCCGACTTGCCGAGGGTCGTCTGGTTGGAGAGCTGAAAGAAGTTGCCGACGACTTCGCTCCCCTCGCCGTACAACCCCCGGTAGGTGAGCCCCACCTGCGCCAAGCCTTGAAGGACCTTGGATATTTCCTTGGTCAGCACCAGCCCCGGCAGGTGGATCAACACCGACGCTCGGAGTCCCGTCCCGACGTTCGTGGGACAACTGGTAAGGTAACCAAACTCCGGGTGAAATGCGAACGGAAGTCGTTGTCCCAGTTCGGCGTCCAGCCTGTCGAGCTCACCATAGGCGCCGTCCAGCGAGAAGCCGGAATGCAGGCCCTGAAGCCTGAGGTGGTCCTCCTCGTTCAGCATCGCGCCGATGCGGTCCTGGACCAGGAGGCAGGCCCCCACCCGCACCCGTCCGTCGGCGTCGAGGCCGGCCAGCTCCTTGCTCACCAGGTGTCGTTCGTGCAGGAGTTGGCGGTCGGTTCGGTCCAGCGCGTCGATGCGGAACGCCACGGCGCGCCGGAGCAGTACCGTGTCGCGCGCGGCCTCCTGGACCTGCTCCAGGATCGCCTCCCGCTCCTCCTCCGTGTTCCGGGTGAGGAACACGTGGTCCGCGAGGTTCCGCGCGAGCCGAACCCGCGTCGAGAGCACGAGATGGCTCATCGGGCCGCTGGCGTCGAGCCAGCCGACCCCGCCGTCGGTGAGGAGACTCAGGTCGATCATTCCGCCACCCGCAGCCGATCCCGCAGCTCGGCCGCCAGCTCGAAGTTCTCGGTCTCCACCGCCAGGCGGAGCTGCTCGCGCAGCTCGGCGGCCCGGCGGCCCGGGTCGCGCTCGATCCCGGCCTTGAGGGCGTACCGCTCGCCCATGTGGACGGTCGACCCGTGCAGCCGCCGGAGCAGATCGCGGAGCGGAATCTCGAACGCGCGCCAGCAGTCAGCGCAGCCCAGGCGGCCGCTTTCCCGGAAGTCCTGAAGCGAGGCGCCGCACCGCGGGCAGACATGCTTTTCGCCGCTGCTCGGCACCAGCGACTGATCGGGCAGGCCCTTGGTCATCGCCGAGAGGAAGGAGCCGATCTTGGTCCCGGCAACGGAGCCCGCGCTCTCGACCCCCTTCTCCGCGGCGCAGCGCTCGCAGAGATGCAGCGTCGTGACCTGCTCGTTCACGATCTGCGTCAGGTGGACGACGGCGTCCCGCTCGTGACAGCTATCGCATTCCATCAAGGCATCGACTCCACGCCGGACAACGGGACCAGCCGCCCGCTCTCCAGACTGAGCACGCGGTCCGCCCGGGCCGCGAGCAATCGGTTGTGGGTCACCACGACGAGCGCGGTCTCGAACTCGCGCGCGAGTCCGGCGAACAGATCGTGGAGCAGCTCGCTGTGGCCGTAGTCGAGATTGCCGGACGGCTCGTCCGCGAGCACGACGACCGGGTCGGTCGCGAGGGCCCGAGCCACCGCCGTGCGCTGCAGCTCGCCGCCGGAGGGCGCCGAGGGCCGGGGGGTCATCCGGGCCCCCAGGCCCACCCGTGCGATCAACGCACCGGCCCCCC
>CAZFKN010000173.1:2125-4272 GCA_964519805.1 uncultured Gemmatimonadaceae bacterium | reverse complement strand
ATGACCGCGCCGCCCAGAATTTCGGTCGCGATCCCGATCTACAACGAAGTCGGGCTGCTGCCGGAGCTGCTTCGGCGGGTCCAGGCCATGCTCGATCGGCTGCCCGGCGGTCCGCACGAGCTGGTCATCGTCGATGACGGCAGCAGCGACGGATCGCGGGAGCTGCTGCTCCGGGCGGCGGAGGAGCATTCCCGTCTCGTGGTTGTGGTCCTCTCCCGTAATTTCGGGCATCAGGCGGCGCTGAGCGCCGCCCTGGACCAGGTGACCGGTGACGCGGTCGTCCTCATGGATGGGGATCTGCAAGACGCGCCGGAGGCGGTGCCGGCGTTCGTGCAACGCCATCAGGAGGGCTTCGACGTGGTGTTCGCGCAGCGGGTCAACCGGAAGGAACCCTGGCTACTGCGCGCCTGCTATGCGCTCTTCTACCGCGTGCTCGCCCGCCTCTCCAATGTGCGCCTCCCGGTCGACGCCGGGGACTTCGGTCTCATGTCCCGCCGAGTCGTGGAGCAGCTCCGACGCGCCCCCGAACGCCACCGGTATCTTCGTGGTTTGCGGGCGTGGGTCGGCTACCGCCAGAGCGGGATTCCGGTGGAGCGTGCGTCACGCGCCGGGGGGAAGAGCAAGTACAGCGTGCCCCGGTTGCTCGCCCTGGCCTTCGACGGTTTGTTCTCTTTCTCCGTCGCTCCCCTCCGCGCCGCGGCCCTGATCGGCTTCGGCGCGATCATGCTGTCCGTGCTCTTTGCGGCGTACAGCGTGGCTGCGAAGATCCTCCTCCACCGGTCGCCCCAAGGCTTCACAGCCACGATCGTGTTGATGACGTTCCTCTCGGGCATGAACCTGTTTTTCATGGGACTTCTCGGGGAATACGTCGGTCGAGTCTACGAGGAAGTGAAGCGGCGGCCGCTCTACGTCATCGACACGGTCGTCCGCTCGGACCCGCCGGCCGAGGCCGGGCCCCGGTGAAACCGGAATACGCGGCCGGCTACCGGCTGCTGTATGAGCGCCATTGGTGGTGGCGGGCACGGGAAGCGCTCCTTCTGGGCGAAATCGAGCGCCACGCGCCGGCTGGCGGCTGGGGGCGCATCCTCGATGTTGGGTGCGGTGACGGCCTCTTCTTCGATCGGCTGGCCCGATTCGGGGTGGTGCAGGGGGTCGAGGCAGATGCGACGCTGCTTCCTGAAGGCAGCCGGCACCGGGCCGCTATCCACATCGGCCCGTTCGACGGGAGCTTTCGACCGGACGCACGGTTCGGGCTGATCCTCATGCTGGATGTGCTCGAGCATTTCCAAGCCCCCGTTCGGGCGCTCGAGCGGGCACGGGAACTGTTGGCGCCCGGGGGCCGCCTGCTCATCACCGTGCCGGCGTTCAACAGCCTCTGGACCCACCATGACGACCTCAACAACCACCTGGTCCGGTACCGCAAGGACACGCTCGCTGACGCGGTGGCGGCAGCCGGGCTCACCGTCCAATCCTCGCGATACTTCATGCACTGGCTGGTTCCCATGAAGCTTGGCCTCCGGCTGCTCGAGCGCATGGGCCGCCGTCCGCGACCACCGCGGGTGCCGCCGCCCTGGCTCAACGGGTTGTTCTTTCGCCTGAGCCGAGTCGAGCAGTCCGTTCTGAGGCGTCAAGGACTGCCGGTGGGGTCATCGTTGCTGGCCTGGTGTGGCGTTCCAGCGGAGCCTTCGGTCCAGGGGCCGCGTGCAGCCTGACGGGCAAGACCGGCGTCCGGGCTTGTGGCTGGCGCTCGCCGCCGCGCTCATGCTGGGCGCTTTGCTGCCGGCGCTCTTGTACTTCGCGCGGCCTTCGCTGCTGCTCGACGAGGTGCGGCTCGCGCTCAACATCGGGGCGCGATCGTGGGTCGGGCTGACGCGCCCGCTGGACTACGACCAGACGGCACCGCTGCTCTTTCTCTGGGCCGCGAAGCTAGCCACCGGGCTTGGCGGCGTGAATGAGTACACTCTCCGGGCCGTGCCGTTCGCCGCGGCCGTCGCGATCCCGCCGCTGCTGTGGCTCGTGGGGCGGCGTCTCGTGGGGGACGCCGGCGCCGTAATGGCCGCCGCTCTCGCCGCGCTGTCCCCGCTCGTGCTCCAGTACGGCCGCCAGGTGAAGCCCTACACCCTCGACGCCGTCGTGGCTCTCGTCCT
>CAZFKN010000173.1:0-2025 GCA_964519805.1 uncultured Gemmatimonadaceae bacterium | reverse complement strand
CGAATGGCCCGGCTCGGAAGCTTCGGCGGCCCCGCGTTCGAGAACGCGCCGCCTCGGGCGCATGCCATCGGGGTGGAGGGAGACAGCCTGACCTACCCGCTGGGCGACGCCCGCGAGATCATCGGACTCTACCATGGTGCGCAAGGGCGGTCGGCAGCGTCACTGGCGGAGAACTCACCGGACACCAATTGGACAACCAACGAGGCCCGCCGAATCCGGAACGCCGCGAGTCCCTCGGTCTGGGTGCTCACCATCCGCACGCTGGGCCTGGAGCGCTTCCTGTATGATGCCAGTGGCCTGTGCCTGGACCGGCTGTATCAGCGGGATGGATTCGCGTTGGCGCGGTTGAGCATGACCCCGGTCTGCCAGCCACCCGCTGAGGAGCGGGCCGGATGAGCGTGTTAGAAGCCCTGCTCGAGAGCCCGGCGGTCTACGGGCTCTGGCAAGCTCCATTCGCCCTGAAGAAGCTGGCGCCGGTTCTCGCCAATGCCCCTCTGACGTCGGCGTCCCGTGTCCTCGACGTGGGCTGCGGGCCGGGTACGAATGCCGCGTTGTTCGACGGGCTGGACTACGTCGGCATCGATTGGAATGACCGGTACATCAGGTATGCCCGCCGGCATCATCGGGGAAACTTCGTGACGGCCGACCTCACCACATACGTTCCTCCGGCGGGAG
Source organism: uncultured Gemmatimonadaceae bacterium (assembly GCA_964519805.1). Classification (GTDB taxonomy): domain Bacteria; phylum Gemmatimonadota; class Gemmatimonadetes; order Gemmatimonadales; family GWC2-71-9; genus DASQPE01. Next base: position 1,350 of record CAZFKN010000173.1, on the reverse strand, counting down.
CGACGTTCGACTTGGTGCTCATCAACAGCTTCCTCCATCATCTCGACGATGCCAGTGCCCGGATAGTGCTGGCGAAGCTTGGACCGCTCCTCTCCCCCGACGGCGCGGTCCACATCCTTGAGCTGGTGAGGCCGTCGGAGTGGGGTGCGGCCCGTTTGCTCGCCCATTGGGATCGGGGGAAGTACGCCCGGACAGTACCGGAATGGGCCAAGCTCATCGCGAGTGAATTCGCGGTACAGAGCACCCAGCCGTACCCGGTGAGTCTGCTGGGCCTTCCGCTCTGGCACATGGTTTACGTGATGGCACGGCGCTACAGCCGGGCCTCGACTGCCACAAACCAGGCCGCTCCGAACGCCCCTAACGGCGCTCCACACCCTACTTTGGAGGCGCAATGAGGGCCGGCGCCCCATGGTGCTGATCGGCGGGGCCTTCCGATACCCAATGCGGCTTCAAGCTCTTCCGCGGAGCCGTCGCCCATGTTCTTTTTTCCCGAATGCGGACGGGCGGTTCAGCTTCGATGTCGAGGTCCTGATGATGGCGTGCCTCACCGTGCCCCCCGTCCGCCTCGCTTCCTGACTTGGCCGCTCAGCTGGGTCGGGAGCATCGCCGGCTCGCCCTCCTGGAGCAAAGGCCGCTGTTCGCCGCGGCCACGTTTGCCTGCATTGCCCTGACGCTCGCTGCGGAGCTGGGCAGGCCCGCTACGCCTGACATGGCTTTCCTACTCTACGCGGCGGGGCGGTTGCTGGACGGAGCGACGCTTTATCGCGACGTCGTGGAGATCAACCCGCCCCTAGTCATCTGGCTCAACGTCCCCATCGAGCTGTTGGCGCGGGCAACTCACCTCTCCGAGTTCCTGGTTTTCCGCCTTTTCACCGCAGGGGTGGTGGGGGGCCTCTTCGCGTTCTGCTACGACCTCGTCCGATGGTATGTCTTTCCTGAGCAGCCCGCCTACGGCCGCTACTTTCTACTCCTCCTGTGCTTCGCCCTGTTCCCGCTCGCCGCCGAGGATTTCGGCCAGCGGGAGCATTTCGTCCTCGCCCTGCTCGCGCCCTACGTCCTGCTCGTGGCGGCCCGGCGGCGGGCAGCCGCTCTCCGCGGCGCGGGCCCGCGGTATACCGAGCTTGCCGCCATCGGCGTGCTGGCCGGCGTGGCGCTCGCGCTCAAGCCCCATTTCGTACTCGCGTGGATCCTCCTCGCCGGGGTCCTGCCCGTGCGGGGACGCTGGCGGCTCACGACCGACGTGGTCTGGACCCTCGCGTTCCTGGCGGTGTACGCGGCACTCGTTCTGCTGCTCACACCCGAGTACCTGGCCATGGCTTTCGAGCTGGGACCGTGGTACCTCCGCTATCT
>CAZFKN010000172.1:0-4362 GCA_964519805.1 uncultured Gemmatimonadaceae bacterium | reverse complement strand
TCTGATCTATGGCGCGGAGGCTCGCTGGCTGTACGTTTGAGCTGGGCTCACGGTAGGAGACCTCATGGAAGCCCGCCAGCGATCCGCCAAACGGGTGATCCGGTTCGGGGTGTTCGAGGTTGATCTTCAGGCGGGCGAGCTGCGCAAACGCGGGATCAAGATCGGACTTCAGCAGCAGCCATTTCGGGTATTGGCGCTGCTATTGGAGCGCCCCGGCGAAGTGGTGACGCGGGAGGAGCTGCGTCAGGCGATTTGGCCCGCGGGTACGTTTGTCGAATTCGATCTGGGTCTCGACGCGGCAATCCACAAGCTCCGCAGCTCCCTGGGCGACTCGGCCGAGAACCCGCGATTCGTGGAAACGCTGCCGCGCCGCGGGTACCGGTTTATCGCGGGGGGAGATGATGTGGTCGCGTCGGAAAGTGCACATGGCGTGCGTCCGCCGGAGGAGCAAGCCCCGCCCAAGCGTAGGCTGCTCGCGTGGGCCGGGGGCCTGGCCGTAGTGGTTGCGCTCTTGCTCACGCTGACCAACGGGGGCCTCCGCGATCGGGTGCGGGGGGCTACGGCATCGGCCACCGATGCCTCGATCGCCGTCCTTCCGCTCACGACTCTCGGCACCGATGCCAGCGACGCCGCCTTGGCCGACGGCATGACCGGGGAGCTCATTGCTTTGCTCGCCAAGCTCGGCCGGTTGCGCGTGATTGCCAGCACCTCCGCCTTCGCCTTCAAGGATCGGCCGCTCGACGTGCGGCGTATCGCCGACAGCTTGCGCGTGTCCAACATTCTCGAAGGGGGATTGCAGAGGATCGGCTCGCGGCTTCGCCTCCAGGTCCGACTCGTCGACGCGCGCGACGGCTCGACTCGCTGGTCGGAAACCTACGATCGGGAGATGAAGGACGTTTTCGCGACGGAGGACGACCTCGCCCGCGCCGTCGCTCACGAGCTGGAGGTGCGGCTGGCGGGGCGCACCGGCACCAACGTGCTGCGCCACCGGACCCGGAGCATCGCGGCGTACGAGCTGTACCTCCGCGGGAACGACCTGACCCTGTTCTTTAGCGACAGCGGCGTTCGCGCGGGTCTCGAGTATTTCAAGCAGGCCATCGCGCTCGACTCCACCTACGCCGCGGCGTACGCCGGTGCGGCCCGCATGTACTCAATCCTTGGGGGCGAGACCGGCAAATCGGGCATCTCGCTCCGCGAACTTCACGCGCGGGCCGAAGCGGCGGCGCGGAAAGCCGTCGCCCTGGATGACTCGCTTCCCGAGGCCCACGCCGCCCTCGGACTCGTTCAGTTGCGGTGGCGGAGCGACGTGGCGTCCGCCGAGATCGAAATGAGGCGCGCACTCGCGCTCAATCCAGCCGAGCCGAGAGTCCACGAGTATCTGGCCAACCTCGCTCTGGTCGCGGGACGGCCCACCGAGGCGTTGGCAGAGGCCCGGCTCGGACTCGAGGCCGATCCGCTTTCTCCGACTGCGATCGCGCAGGTCGCGGTCGGGCTGTACCACAACGATCGCTGCGACGAGGCCCTCGCGCAGCTCCAGTCGATCGCGGGAGTCCTACCCCCGGTACGCCGAGGCGCGGTCATCACCGGCCTGTGCTCCGCCGAAGCGGAGAGGTGGCCCGAGGCCATCGCGGCCCTGCGACGGGGGGCGGAGACGGGAGATCTGCACACGCGCACGCTACTCGGGTATGTGCTGGGTCGGTCGGGGCAGCGCGAGGAAGCCCATCAGATCCTCGCCGAGCTGCTCGCGCGACAGCAACGCAGCGGCGACGTGGCCTCGGACGTTGCCGTGGTGTACGCCGGACTGGGCGACTTCGACCGGTCCTTCACCTGGCTCAACCAGGCGGTGGACCAGGGTTCGCTCGCCCCAAGCATCTTCCTCCGAGAAATCATGGGGCCGGCGTTTCGGGAATTGCGCCGCGATCCGCGATTCGAGCGAGTGCGCGAGCGCCTGGGACTGTCGAGGCGGTGATGCGCGGGTTGCTCGTCGTCGCCCTGGCCTGCGCGGCGCCGTGGTGCGGCTATGCCCATGCCCAGAGCGGCGCAGCCGTAACTGGCAGAGTGACCGGGCGCGACGGCCAACCGCTCGGCGGCGTGTTGGCCGCGGTACAGGGTCTCGGCCTCTCGGTCGCGACCAGCGCCAACGGCCGCTACATGCTGCGAAGCATTCCGGCAGGCCAGCATCTCCTTCAGTTCCGCATGATCGGCTACGCGGCGCATGAGGTGACCGTCACCGTCACCGCCGGTACCCTGGTCACCGTCGACGCCGTCCTCGATCCCGAACCCATACAGCTAGCCACTGTGGTAATCGAAGGGGTGTCCCTCGCGCCGGACCGTATGATCGACGCGGCAGCAGCGGTGGACGTGGTGCGACCCGCTATGGGCGAGCCCCTGTCGATCACCGGCCAGGTCCCACTCGCGCTGGCCCGCGTGCCGGGCCTCGACATCGTGCAGAGCGGCGTCAATGACTTCAACGTCAACGCGCGCGGATTCAATACGCCGTTGAGCCACAAGATGCTGGTCCTGCAGGACGGGCGCGAGCTTGCCACCCTGACGGCGACACGACAGACCTGGGGAGCCTTATCGGAGCCGCTCGAGGACCTCGGGCGGATCGAGGTGATCCGCGGTCCGGCGTCGGCGTTGTATGGCGCGAACGCGTATACCGGGGTCATCAGCATCACGACGCCGCCCGCCCGCGACGTCGTCGGGACGAAGCTCACGCTCGGGGGTGGCGAGCTCGGGACTGCGCGGGCCGACCTGCGACAGGCGGGCGTCTGGTTGCACGATCGGTTGGGGTATCGGGTGAATGTGGGTTACCGGCGCAGTGACGACTGGACGCGCTCGCGCACCGCCAAAGACTCATCGGACTGGAAGCAGGAGTATGCAGCAGCGATGGCGACGCCGCCGACGAGTCCGGGGCCGGAGAGGCGCGCCCTGATCGGGCAGACGACAGATCCCGCGACCGGCCAGGCGCTCGGCACGCCCGACCCCCTGGTCGCCGTCTACGGGTCCGCGCGGGTGGACTACTACGCCGCCAACCGCTCCATGGTGACGCTCGAGGGCGGCGCGGCGCTGGAGGAAAACCCCGTCTCCATGGCGGGCTCGGGCCGCACCCAAGCCCCCCAGCTCGTGCGCCCTTGGGCGCGCCTCGCGTGGAGCACGGATGGGAGCGGCCTCTCCGCTTGGTATTCGGGCCTCTCGTTTCCCCAGGGTCAAGTGAGGTTGGGCCCAGGGGTGCCGGTATACAGTAGCGAGAGCGCCGTCCACCTCGAGGGACGCACGAGCCGCACATTCCACGGGGGTGCCGGCCGCGTGGTGATCGGGGCCTCGGTTCAGAACAACAAGGTCGACTCGAGGGGGACGGTCTTGGGCCTGGCGCACGACGACCGTAGCGATCAGTACTATGGCGCGTTCGCGCAGCTCGAGTACGGCGTCGGGCAGGTGCGCGTGATCGGCGCCGTGCGCTGGGACGACGCTGACCTCTACACTCCGCAGCTGTCGCCCAAGGCCGCGCTCGTCTTCACCCCCACCAAGAACCACGCGCTGCGCGTGAGCGTGAACCGCGCCTTTCTCACCCCGGGTCTGCCCGGCCTCTTTGCTGCATCGCTCGCCGGCCCCGGCGTCCAGAACCTGACGGCGATCGAAACCGCACTCCGGGCGGACCCCTCTGTGGGCCCCGCCCTCGTGGCCGTAGGGCCGGGAAAGCTGTTCACCAATTCCGCCGCGGTGCCCGAGTCAGCGTTGGGCAACCCCCACCTGGTGTCGCAGACGGTGACGAGTTACGAGGTCGGCTACAAGGGTCAGTTCGGCCGGCGCCTCTTCATCACGCTGGACGCGTATGACGCCCATATGGAGAACTTCTCGACTGGGCTCTTGCCGGCGGGCACCACGGGCGTGAACCCTGACTTCAAGCCCTGGACCGCGCCGCCCGAGGTGCCCGCCGCTTCGCGGGCCGAGGTAGAAGCGGCCGTGCTGAATGCGCTCGCCGCCCGCGGCACTACGGTCCAGAATGGCCTCACGCGCCTGCCCGACGGCACGACCGCCATCGTCCTATCGTTCGGGAACGCGGGTACCGTCGAGGAGTGGGGCGTGGAGTTGGGCAGCAGCGTGTCGCTCACCAGCACGTTGACCTTCAGCGGCAGTTACACCTGGTACAACTTCGCCATCCGGCAGAATCTCCTGGGCAACGTGTTGGCCGCGAACACTCCGCGGAACAAGGGCACGGTGGCGCTCGAGTACGCGGGCCGCCAAGGTATCGACCTCGGCCTCGATGTGCGCATGGTGTCCCGGTACCATTGGACGGCGGGCGTCTGGGACGGGGATGTCCCGGCAAGCCAGACCGTGAGCGTGAACGCCGGCTACCGC
>CAZFKN010000171.1:0-4433 GCA_964519805.1 uncultured Gemmatimonadaceae bacterium | reverse complement strand
CGTCGCAGTTCCTTCCGGGCCCAGGCGAGGTGATTGGTCACCTGCGCCACCGACAGACCCAGCTCCTCCGCCAACGCCTTGTAGCTTGGCCGCGCCGGTCCATCCGGCGGAATGAGGTCGTGGCGCTCGAAGACCAGGAACCGGACCTCGCGGGGCGTGCCGGCTGAAGCGGTCCGAAGCGCGCCCACCGCCTCCGCGAACAGGCTTCGCACCCATTCGCGATCGAACCAGACGTCGCCGTCGGCGTCGGGAGCGGCGGTGGCGCGCAGCGCCGTTAGGTCACGCTCGGCGCCGGCGAAGTCGAGCGGCAGCGGCGCGACGCCGCCCCCACGCTTGAGGCGCCGCTCGTTTCGGCGGGCGTTGGCCGCGAACCTATCGACGCAAGTGCGGAGGAACGTGCGGAACCGCGCCCGTGCCGGGTCGTAGTCGTCGAAGAATCCGCGGATCATGGCGCGGGCGAAGAACTCCTGAGCGAGGTCCTCCGCGTCCGCCGGCTGCGCGCGCCACTTGATCCGGAGGCGGGTGTAGACGGGCCGCCAGTAGACCGCGATGAGCGCCTCGAAGGCGGCCCGGCGAGCCTCGCCGTCCTGGTCGCGGGTGGCTTCGACGACGGAGCGGCGGGTCGTCGGGAAGGCGCGGCCGCTGGTGCGGCCGGAGGGCGGAAACATGCGCAAAAGGTGCAGATGGGCGGCGCTGAACGCAAAAAGCGCCCGGGAGTGCTCCCGGGCGCTTCCTGTGTGCCGCTCGGAGCGGCCCTTATTCCTCGTCGGCCGCGATCCCCACGGGAATCTGTGGCGGAGCGCCCACCGGCACCTCGAGGCCTTCCGGCGGCGGCGGCGGCTCGTACCCTTCGGGCGGCTCGATGTCGATCTCGGCGTAGCGGTAGATGCCCGACCCCGCCGGGATGAGGTGCCCGATGATGATGTTCTCCTTGAGGCCGAGGAGGTCGTCCTTGGCCCCGCGGATCGCCGCATCGGTGAGCACCCGCGTGGTCTCCTGGAACGACGCCGCCGAGATGAACGACTGCGTCGTGAGACTCGCCTTGGTGATGCCGAGCAGCACCGGCTCGGCTTGCGCCGGCGTGCCCTTCCGCTTGAGGGTGCGCTCGTTCTCGTCGCGGAACGTGAGACGATCCACCGTCTCGCCCTCCAGGAAATCGGTGTCGCCGGGGTCGGTGACCCGCACCTTCTGGAGCATCTGGCGCACAATCACGCCGATGTGCTTGTCCGCAATCCGCACGCCCTGGAGGCGATAGACCTCCTGGACCTCGTTGAGCAGGTATTCCTGAACCGCGCGCGGACCCTTGATGAGCAGGATGTCGTGCGGGTTCACGGGCCCCTCGGTGAGGCGGTCGCCGGCCCGCACCCGGTCGCCCTCGTGGACGCGAAGGTGCTTCCCTGCCGGCACCTCGTAGAGCTGCGGCGGCGTCTCGCTGTCGGTGCCGTCGGGATAGACGTAGATCTCCCGCTTGCCGCGCTTGATCTCGCCGAACTTGACGACGCCGTCCACCTCGGAGATCGTCGCCGGATCCTTGGGCCGGCGGGCCTCGAACAGCTCCGCCACGCGCGGCAGGCCGCCCGTGATGTCCCGGGTCTTGTACGCCTGCCGCGGGATCTTGGTGACCGTCACCCCCTTCGACACCTTGACCGGCGTCGAGAGGAAGACCGTCTTGTCCTTGCTCTCCTTCTTGCTCTTGGACGGCCACGCCTCGTTGATCGGCCGCTCCTCCACGTGGAACTTGGTGCTCCACGGGTTGGCCTCGTCCGGGATCTCCATGGCCCGGCTCACCTGGTCGGTGGGCGAACCCATGATGATGCGGCTGCCCTCGGCCAGGGTGTACTCCTGGGGGTCCTTCCGGTGGCTGGTGTACACCAGCACGCTCGGATGGAGCTCCCGATCCGGGTCGGCCATGACGACGATCGATCGGAGGCCGGTTCCTTCGTCCAGCTCCTCCCGGAGCGTGACGCCCGGCACCAGGTCCTTCCAGCGAAGCTCGCCGTCGGACTTGATGATGCTCGGGTCGTTGTACGGGTCCCAGGTGTAGAGGATCGTCGCCCGCCGGTCGTTGTCGCCCTTGGTGACGATGTCCCCTTCCTTTACCTGCAGCAGCGCGCCCTCGGGCACCGGGTAGCGGTTCAGCACCCGCTTCGGGTCCTTGGGATCGACGACGAGGATGCCCTCTTTCTGCTCCTCGGCCGCCGACTCGTCCTCACGGGTGAGGACGATGCGGATCGTGGACTTGGTGCCGTCTTCGTACTCGACGGCCAGATCGGTCCACTCGAGGCCGGACGTGTACTTCACCAGGCCGTCGGACCGGGCCCGGCGCTCCGCCTCCTCAGCGATGCGGGACGACGTGCCGCCGATGTGGAACGTGCGCATGGTGAGCTGGGTGCCCGGCTCGCCGATGGACTGCGCGGCCAGAATGCCCACGGCCTCGCCCATGTCCACCATGTCCATGGTGGCCAGGTTGCGACCGTAGCACATCCGGCAGATGCCCCGGCGCGCTTCGCACGTCAGCACCGAGCGGATCTTCACCTTCTCGATGCCGGCGTCCTCGATATCGTCAGCGATCTCCTCATTGATCAGCTGGCCCGCCTGCACCAGGAGCTGCGGATCGCCGTGCTCGTCCAGCTCGTGCGGGTCGAACACGTCCTCCGAGGCGACGCTGCCGAGGATGCGCTCCCGGAGCGGCTCGATGATGTCCTCGCCCTCCTTGAGCGGCGTCATCTCGAGGCCCAGGATGGTCCCGCAATCCTCTTCGGTGACGGTGACGTCCTGCGCCACGTCCACCAGACGGCGCGTGAGGTAGCCGGCGTCGGCGGTCTTGAGTGCCGTGTCGGCCAGGCCCTTCCGGGCGCCGTGGGTCGAGATGAAGTACTCGAGCACCGTGAGCCCTTCACGGAAGTTCGACTTGATGGGACTCTCGATGATCTCGCCGATGCCGCCGGTGAGCTTCTTCTGCGGCTTGGCCATGAGGCCGCGCATGCCCGCGAGCTGCCGGATCTGGTCGCGCGAGCCGCGCGAGCCGGAATCGAACATCATGTACACCGGGTTGAACCCGCCGCGGCTCTGCCGCATGTGGTTCACCATCGCCTCGGCCACGTCGTTGTTGGCGTGGGTCCAGGCGTCGATCACCTTGTTGTACCGCTCGCCGAAGGTGATCTGGCCGGTGTTGTACGCCCGCTGGAACCGCTTGACCCGGGCGTCCGCCTCGCTCAGAAGCTCGGCCTTCTCCGCCGGGATCTCGAGGTCCTCGATACCGATGGAGACGCCGCCCCGCGTGGCGAAGCCGAAGCCGAACTCCTTGAGGCGGTCGAGGAAGAGCACCGTGTCGGACAGACCGGCCCGGCGATACGCCTCGAGCACCAGCTCGGAGAGCTGCTTCTTCTTCATCACGTAGTTGCGGTAGCCCTTCTCCACGATCACGGCCTTGGGCACGATGCTGTTGAACAGCACCCGGCCCACGGTGGTCCGCACCCAGCGCGGCCGCCGAGCATCCTCGTCCACGGTCTCCCGCGGCGGGACGTACCAGAAGTGGATGGGTGTGTGGTATTTCACGGCCCCCGCGAGCAGGCCCATTTCGATTTCCGCGAGCGAGCCGAAGTGCTTCGCGTCCTTCCAGAGGCGCTTCTCGGTCTCCTCTTTCTTGGCCGCGCCGGCCTTGCGGATCTCCTCATCGAACCCCGCCGGATCCTTGGTGAGGAAGTAGCTGCCCAGCACCATGTCCTGCGACGGCTCGGCCACCGGCCGCCCGTCCGACGGCTTGAGGATGTTGTTCGAGGAGATCATCAGCAGCCGGGCCTCCAGCTGCGCCTCGAACGACAGCGGCACGTGCACCGCCATCTGGTCGCCGTCGAAGTCCGCGTTGAACGCGGCGCAGACGAGCGGATGGATCCGGATCGCCTTACCCTCGACCAGCACCGGCTCGAATGCCTGGATGCCCAGGCGATGGAGGGTCGGCGCCCGGTTCAGCAGCACCGGATGATCCTGGATGATCTCTTCCAGGATTTCGTAGACCTCCGGGCTCTCCCGCTCGACGATCTTCTTGGCCCGCTTGACGGTCTCGGCGATCCCCTTCTCCACCAGCTTGTGGATGATGAAGGGCTTGAACAGCTCGACCGCCATGGCCTTGGGCAGGCCGCACTGGTGCAGGCGCAGCTCCGGACCCACCACGATGACGGAGCGGCCGGAGTAGTCCACGCGCTTGCCGAGCAGGTTCTGGCGGAACCGGCCCTGCTTGCCCTTGAGCATGTCCGACAGCGACTTGAGCGGCCGCTTGCCGCGCCCACGGATCGCCTTCGAGCGACGGCCGTTGTCGAACAGCGCGTCCACGGCCTCTTGCAGCATCCGCTTCTCGTTCCGGAGGATGACCTCCGGTGCCTTGTGCTGGATGAGCTTCTGCAGCCGGTTGTTGCGGTTGATCACCCGGCGGT
>CAZFKN010000170.1:3081-4497 GCA_964519805.1 uncultured Gemmatimonadaceae bacterium | reverse complement strand
CTCGCCGCGCCGTTTTAGGCGCGGCTCTTCCCGCGGCCGACCGGCCGGATAGGTTCCGACGTGCCGCCGCGCGAGGCTCGCCCATGTCCGCCGCTCTGCCGGAGTCGATGGCGCCACGCACCGCCGATACGCTGGAACGGGCCGTGCTCGCCAAGGTGACCCGGCGGCTCCTCCCCTTTCTCTTCCTCCTCTACATCGTGTGCTTCCTGGACCGGGCCAACATCGGGGTTGCCGCGCTCCAGATGAACGCCGACTTGGGCTTCGGCCCCGCCGTCTACGGCTTCGGAGCCGGTATCCTCTTTCTCGGCTACGTGCCGTTCGGGGTCCCCAGCAACCTCATCCTGGCGCGACTGGGCGCGCGCGTTTGGATCGCCTGCCTCATGATCACGTGGGGGCTCCTGGCGTCGGCCATGATGTTCATCCGGGGGCCGCTCAGCTTCTACGGGTTGCGCTTCCTGTTGGGGGTGGCCGAAGCCGGCTTCTTCCCAGGCATCATCTACTACCTGAGCCGGTGGTTTCCCGCCGCCGAGCGGGCGCGGGCGGTCGCCCAGTTCATGATTGCCATCCCTCTCTCGGGGGTCGTGGGCAATCCCCTCTCGGGCGCGCTGCTCGGGCTCAATGGGCGCTGGGGACTCGCGGGGTGGCAGTGGCTCTTCCTCCTCGAAGGCCTGCCCGCAGTTGCGCTCGGCTTCGTCGTCCTGGGCTACCTGACCGACCGCCCCGAGGACGCGGCGTGGCTCACACCCGCGGAGCGGGCGTGGCTCGGCACGCGCATGAGCCAGGAGCACGAGGAATGCGGGCGGCGCCACGGGTTGAGCGTAGCCCAAGCCCTCTCGAGCGGTACCGTATGGAGGCTGGCGCTGGCCGTCCTCCTCTGCGAAACGTTCGGGATGTATGTCCTCAGCCTGTGGCTGCCGCAGATCGTCAGGGCGGCCTCCGGGCTGAGCGATTTCATGGTGGGCCTGGTCTCGGCCGTGCCGAACCTTGTCGCCGCGGTGGCCATGGTGGTGGTGGGTGCGCACTCGGACCGGACCGGCGAGCGTCTGCTTCACATTGCCGCGAGCGCGACGACCGCGGCGGTCGCCTTCCTGGCGAGCGCCTATCTCCACTCCCCCGTGCTGATCGTTCTCGCCCTGTCCCTCGCGGCGGCAGGCTTGCTGAGCTCCCAGGGCCCGTTCTGGGCGGTCCCGTCCACCTTCATGAGCGGCAGTGCCGCGGCGGCGGGGATCGGGCTGATCAATTCCGTCGCGAACCTAGCCGGCTTCGTCGGTCCCTACACCATCGGCCTCCTTAAGGGGGCCAGCGGCAGCTTCCGCAGCGGACTCCTGCTCCTCGCGCTCGTGCCCCTGGCCGGTGCCGGGCTGGTACTACGCCTCCGGCGCACCCCGGTGCTCGCCGACGTGCAGCAACCGGTAG
>CAZFKN010000170.1:0-2981 GCA_964519805.1 uncultured Gemmatimonadaceae bacterium | reverse complement strand
ACCGCCGCGCGGGTGCAGGTCTGCGCCCTGGCCAACAATCACGTCATCGACTGTGGGTACGCCGGCCTCGAAGAAACGCTCGACACGTTGACCGCGGCCGGGTTGAGGACCGCCGGTGCGGGACGAGAGATCGCGGAAGCGCAGCGGCCAGGCATCATTGACTTGCCAGGCGCCCGCCGAGTGCTCGTTTTCGCGCTTGGAACCGGCTCGAGTGGCATCCCGCCCTCGTGGGGAGCCGCCCCGGACCGCCCCGGGATCGACCTTGTGGAGGACCTCTCGACCTCGACTGCCGACGAGATCCTCGAGCGCGTTGGCCGGGTCAAGCGCACCGGCGATGTCGTGGTCGCGTCGATCCACTGGGGCAGCAACTGGGGTTACGAGGTGCCCCGTGCCCACGTCCGGTTCGCGCATCGACTGATCGACGGCGGGGTCGACGTCGTCCACGGCCACTCCTCGCACCATCCGCGGCCTATCGAGGTCTACCGCAACAAGCTGGTGCTGTACGGCTGCGGCGAGTGCATCGACGACTATGAAGGAATCGCCGGATTCGAAGAGTTCCGGCACGATCTCGTGCTGTTGTATCTCCCGACCCTCGATCCACACAATGGGGAGCTGCTCCGGCTCCGCATGACGCCGATGCGGCTCCGGTGGATGCGCCTGAATCGGGCCTCCCCGGAGGAGGCCGACTGGCTGCAGCACGCGGTCTATCGCATATCCGCCCCGTTCGGCACGGCGGTGGATCTGGCCTCGGATGGAGCGCTGGTGCTGCGCTGAGGGCCAACGCGCGCGATCGGCCTCCGTGCCTCTGCGGCTTGCAGTTGTCTTAGGGTAAGCCCGCGGCTGGATCCTCTCTAGCCCCTTGACCCGGAGGGTGGAGTTGGCTTTGCTACTACTCATTCATAGCCTGGCAATCCCCGACGCGCAGGCCGCGCGACGGGCTACCCCGAGGGAACGGACCGAAGAGGGGGTGCCATGCGTACCATCGCAGTCGTCAACCAGAAGGGTGGGTGCGGGAAGACCATAACGTCGATTAGCCTGTCGGCCTTTCTTGCCTTGGCCGGGCGACGGGTGCTCCTGGTGGACATGGATCCACAAGGTCACTCCACTCTAGGCCTATCCCGCCGCGAAGTTCCGCCCACGCGAACGATGTACGACGTCTTCTGGAGCAGGACCGGCGGAACCGAGATCAGCATGGCAGATGTCACGCGCTCCGTCGAAGCGAACTTCGATCTGGCGCCTGCTGATCTCCCGTTGAGCGCGATCCCCGAGGCGCTCGCCGGGCTCCCCGGTCGGGAGAACATCCTGACCTGGGAATTTCGCGGCCTCGATGACCGCTACGACTACATCATCGTCGATTGCCCGCCGAGTGTCGGCCTGCTCACGTTCAATGCGCTAAAAGCGTGCACCGAGGCCGTCATCCCCATGGACCCGAGCTTCTTCTCCATGCACGGGATCGGGAAGCTGTTCGAGACCTTCGAGGTGCTCGAGAGAAAAACGGGGCACCGGATCTCGGCCCGGGTCCTCATCACGCTCTATTCCGGCCGCGCGGCGTTCGTGAAGGCTGTCGTCGAGGAGGTGCATCGTCACCTCGCCGGCGAGCACTTCCAGACGCTCGTGCGTCAGAGCGTCAAGCTGGCGGAGGCTGCCAGCCATGGTGTGCCGATCACGCGGTACGCGAAGCGTTCGGTGGGATACGAGGACTACAGGGCCCTGGCCAACGAGATTCTGCAGGAAGAGGCGGCGGTTGAAACCGTGCAGGGCGACAGGGTCGGAACGGCGCCGGCGGTGACACCCGATGGAGTCACGTTCATCGTCGAGGCGCCCAACGCGGCGCACGTTCAGCTCGCGGGCGATTTCAACGGCTGGATGCCAGACGCCGCCGAGATGGAGCCGGTGGATGGCGTCTGGAAGAAGACGTTGAAGCTCGCGCCGGGCCGCTATCGCTATCGCTATGTGATCGACGGAAAATGGCTGAGCGATCCGCGCAATGCCGTGGTCGAACCGGGCCCGTTCGGCGGGGACAACTCCGTGCTCGTGTTGGACGAGCCGAAGACGCCCGAACAGCGTCTTCAGCCGGTCGAAGGCGATGGAACCGCAGCCTAGACCCGGCGCTTCCAGCGGGCAGGGTGCCGCCCGCCCGGACCAGCCGCTTGGCCGGGGCCTCGATGCGGTCTCGCATGTGTTCCTGTCGGAGCAGGCTGACCCGGGGAACACGGACCCACGCAGCCGGCGACCTGTGGCGGCGCGGCCGCTCCCGCGCGAAGAACTGTCATCAAGCGCCATCCTGCTCCGCCCCGCGGCTCACATCACCCGGGAGCAGGTCGCGCTAATCCTGAGAGAGTTCACGGGGGCGATCGAGGACGGGCTGAGGCTGATCGACGCCGGGATTCCCTGCGCGCCCCATGGCGAGATCGATCTTCTGGCGACCGATCGAGCGAGCCAGTTCACGATCGTCGACTTCGACACGGTCCCGGGCGACGAGCTCCTGATGCGAGGGCTCGGCCACCTCGACTGGGTCATCCGGAACGTGCCGAATCTGCGACGGATGTTCCGGGGGCACGCAATCAACTTCTCTCTGCCACCGCGTCTCTTCCTGCTGGCCCCGCAGTTCTCGTCCCGGGTACGATCCGTGGCACGACAGATCACCACCCTGCGGGTCGACTGGGTTCGGTATCACCTCTTGGACATGCCCAGCGGGACCGGGATCCTCTTCGAGCCGCTCCCGGCCGAGTGACTCTGGCGGCTGCACCCGAGGGCCGGGTCGCCGTCGTTTCGCTCTCGATCTATTGCAGAGTCGGGATCACGATGGCCAGGCCGCGCTGACCCGCAATCGCGGTGAGCGCTGCGAGGTCCGGCTCCTTGTAACTCATACCGTGCCCCAAAATAGGAAGAAGCGCGACACCAGCCAATTCAGTATCGCGCTTCGAGTTGCCCCTCCTGGGCTCGAACCAGGACTCTCCTGATCCAGAGGGGCAGATCTA
>CAZFKN010000169.1:0-4553 GCA_964519805.1 uncultured Gemmatimonadaceae bacterium | reverse complement strand
CCCCCATCTCTGAGCACGCGCCGAGCGGTGAGCGTCGTGAGTCCGGTGATCGTCTGACCAATCCCCAAGTCGATCAAGCCATACATGTCGAAGTCGTTGAGGCGCGGTCCCAGAATCGCGGCCAGGTTGAGCACGTTGTGGCACTGAGGATCTAAGTCCCGCGTGAGTCGCTCGAAGATCTGATCGTACGCCCCCTCCTCGCTCAGATCCGCGAGATCCGCCGTCATCGCCCCGAGCGACAGTGCCAACGATTGCTCCCCATGCACCTGCCAATCCTGGACGAGTAGCTCCAGCACCATCGGATACCCGGCCGCGGAATTGAGCAGCGCCCGCCGCGCCGCCCCCGACGGCCTCGCGTCGGCCGACGCCAGCAGGGCGTCCAGCAACGCCACGCCCTCTTCCTCCGACATCGGCGGCACGACGATCGCCCCGAAGCCGAGTCCCGCCGAGCTCTCCAACAGCCGTGCGGCCTGCGGGGACTGCCCCAGCTCGCCCGGTCGCACCGTCAGCACGACCATGATCGGCTGCCCCCTCCCGTGCCGAATCAGCAGGTGCAGCACGGCGAGGCTCGCGTCGTCCGCGAGGTGGAGATCGTCCACCACGAGAATCACCGGATGCTCTTCCGCGATCGCCAGCACGAGCGCCAACATCGCCTCTGCCAGCCGCACCCGCGCCGTCTCACCCTGGCTCTCGATCGACGGTGGCAAGGTCGGAAAGCGCTGGCGCACCTGGGGCACGGTACGCCCCAGCTCCGCCAACGCCTCAGGTGCCGTGGCCGTGGCGCCGGGCCGATCCAGCAACCCGACGACGAGCCCCGTGACGACCGAGTACGGAATCTCCCGCTCGAGCTCGTAGCACTGGACCCGGCTCACACTCGCGCCCTCGAGCCCAGCCGCCGTCGAAAGGCGCTCCACCAGCGTGGTCTTGCCGATCCCCGAATCGCCACGGACGAGCGCATGGCCGGCCTCGCCGCGTTGCGTTCGCTCCCAGCCCTCGTACAGGACCCGATACTCCGCCCGGCGCCCGATGAACGGCCGGCCGCGCCATTGATCCGTACGCACGCTCGGGATCTTGTCCGTGACCGAGCGCTCCCACCCGCGGCGCCGCAACCGGATCGCGATGCCCTCGACCAGGTCGGATGGGACCGCGCCCAGCTCGCGCGCCAAGGTCTCCTTCCACTCCTCGAAGACGCGCAGCGCCGTGAGGCGGTCGCCATCGAACGCACGCGATTCCATCTTGGCGCGGACCGCGTCCTCGCTCAGCGGATCGAGCACCATCATCCGATCGGCCAGCCGCTCCATGGTGCGCGTGTCCGCGGTGCGACGGCATCGGTCGATGAGGACGATCATCGCCTTGAGGATCGAGGGCAGCAGCCGCGCCTGCTTGCGCTCCTTCCAGCGCAGGAACTCGTCGGCGTCAGGGACGTCGAAGCCGTCGAGGAAGGCTGCCACCTCCAGCTCGGGGCGGGTGTCGTCCGCCAGAACGGCGCCGGACTCGAGACGGGTGAGATCCACCGCCACGGCGCCGTCCGCGAGGCGGATGGTGTCCCGTGTCGTCTCCAACGCCTTCCGTCCGAGCTTGGCCCGCAGCACCGAGATGGCGGTGGCCAGCGAATGCCGGCCCTCGGCGGCCGACGCCCGGGGCCAGAGGAAGTCGGCCAGGTGATCACGGCGGTGCGGCGCGCGCTGCTCCACACCGAGGTAGACCAGGAGTGCGACGTGCTTCTTCACCCGAAAGCGAATGGGATCGCCGTTCGGAGCGAACAGGGCCGGAGGGCCGAGAGTGCGGAGAAAGAGCCGGGCGTCCATGGTATTGGGTACGGGTGCCGGCCCACGCTACGTGGGGGCTGTCAACCGATCGTCAAACTTGTCGCGAAATCGCAACATCGGCCAGGCGGGGAGCCCGGCCGTCTCGGACGAAAGCAAGAACGCCCGCCGGGCGGAGGACCGGACGGACGCTCTTGCTAACGGACGCTCTTGCTACCGAGCGACAGACTCAGTTCGCCGAAGTCGTCGAGGCCGACGCCCCGCCGCGCAACCCGAACTGCTGCCGCAGCGCGGGTGCGTCCGCCATGCTCCACTGCTCGGTGATCTGGCCATCCTGAATGCGGAACACGAGGATCTCACTCGCCGACGGGCCGCCGCCGGTCTCCGTCACCCGCCCGATCACGCGGTCGCCGTCGGTGACCAGTTCGTCGATCGTGTACTTATGCCCGCCCGCCCGCTGTTCCTTCACCATTGCCTTGAATCCGTCACGGCCAAGCGCGGCCCCGTTGCTGGTGATGCCCTTGGCCACCAGATCGTCCGCCAAGGCAAGGTCGCCCGCGTTGTAGACCTGATTCACGACTACCGTAAAGAGTGCCTTGTTCTGCTCGGCGTCCTGCGCCGAGGCCGTCGAGGTCCTGGCGCCCAGGGCGATGACCGCCCCCAGGGCAAGCCCGACCACTCTGATCCGGGTCTTCATCGCGAGTTCTCCTTCGGATATGAATGCCGTCCCGCCCCGTCCGGGGCCTCGTTCCCTATAGACGCCCGGTCCCTACGGGATGGTTGCATGGAAAGTTTTGGGGACCCGTCTCGCGTCAGGTTACGATCGGGTAACGGCCGGCCGGAACAGCAGCGAGGGCGCGCCGAAGTCCGGCGCGCCCTCGCTTGCTTGGAACGACCGACCGTCAGGTCGGTAGCGTGAGTGAAGCGGTAGTGCCCAGGAGATGCTCCGCGGGTGCAAACACGCCGGCGACCGTGCTGCTGAGCGTGCCGGGTGCCGCGAACAGTTGGTCGAGCGCGGCCTGCTCCGGCTGTGTGAGCGGGCGGCCCGGCCCGACGTAGGTGAAGCTCGCGCTCGACCCCGACTGCGCCGTGCCCGTGATGGTCGCGAACGCACCACCGTTCACGGTGATGGTGAAGTTCACCGAGGCGGTGAAGCTGGATTGGATTTGCGTCGCGGTGAGCGTCCCGCTCAACACGACGGTCTCGCTGCCACGGGTCACGCCGAAGGTCATCGTGAGCACGGCCGCGGAGCTGCCGACCGCCAGCGTCGCGACCAGGTGCGCGGAGACGGCGGGTTGGTTCAGGGCGAGGCTGTAGTCGAGGCTGACCTGATTGCTGGTGACCGACGCGGAGTTGGAGAAGTCGAGTCGGTGAGTGCCGTCGGTGATGAACCCGGTGGCCTGGGCCAGGAACGAAGACGAGATTGTCGTCGCCGTCACGAGGTAGTCGGCGTAAGTGGTCGTGGCGTCCGCGACCAGCACCCCCAGCTTGTACTGACTGGTCGTGCTCTGGTCGGTCAGATCGGCGTAGCCGACCGCGTTGAGCGGCGTGGACGGCGCTCCGGTGAGCGGGTCCAGTGCGTATAGCGTGAACCGCACGCCGTTGGCCGGACCTCCGCTCGCGCTGCCATCGACGTACTGCGCGCTGCCCGCGTTCCACACGAACACATGGCCCCAATAGCTCGAGGGGATGAGCGAGCCCGGCCCGGTCGGCGCGGTCGCGAGCGACGGGCGCACCACCCGAGCGGCCAACGCCTGCTTCGTCGAGACGTCACGGGCAGCGGGGGTCGGCTTCATCGGCGACAGTGCCGCGAGCAAACGAGTGGTCCGGGCCAACGGCGTGGCCCCCGCGGACAGGGCGGCCATGCCCTGGAAAGCCGTCGTCTGGAAGGGTGTGCCCAGCGATTGGACGTCGCTCCTCAGACCCGGCGGATCGGACAAGGATGCGGTCGACGGGCTGGTCGATTCGCCGCAGCCGATGAGCGCGGCCGTGCAAACCGCCACGGCGAGCACCATGGCGCTCTTGCGGAGCCGGGACATGGGGAGCTCCTCCGGTCTGCTAATATGTTGTGGGATTGTCACTTACCCTGGAGCACTCCGCTCCGGGCGCAGAAAGGATCGGCAAGTCAGAGGCCAGCAGTCCAGCCCTTTCCGTCGAGCAGCTCGCCCACGATGTCCGCGCTGCTTCGTTCCGCGGCCTCCGCGGCGAAGTTGGTCACCACCCGGTGGCGGAGCACCGAGGGAGCGACCGCGCGGACATCGTCCAAGTCGGCCATGGGCCGGCCAGCGATCGCCGCGCGAGCCTTGGCCCCGAGGACGAGGTACTGCGACGCCCGCGGGCCCGCGCCCCAGTCCACATACTCCTTGATGAACGTGGGTGCCTCGACGTTGCCCGGGCGTGTGAGCCGAGCGAGCGACACGGCGGCTTTGATCAGACTGCGGGAAACCGGAATCCGACGCACGAGCGCCTGCATGCGCAGCACCGACTCCGCGTCCAGCACGGGGTCGAGTCGGGCCCGGACGGCGCCGGTGGTCTGTTCGACGATCGCCTCCTCCTCGCTCCGGCTGGGGTAGCTCACCCGAAGCTCGAGCATGAAACGGTCGAGCTGGGCCTCCGGTAAGGGGTAGGTTCCCTCCTGCTCGATGGGATTCTGGGTGGCCAGCACGAAGAACGGGTCGGGGAGATGATAGGTCGTGCCGCCGGCCGTCACCTGGTGCTCCTGCATGGCCTGGAGCAGCGCGGCCTGGGTCTTGGGCGGCGTGCGGTTGATCTCGTCGGCGAGCACGA
>CAZFKN010000168.1:0-4554 GCA_964519805.1 uncultured Gemmatimonadaceae bacterium | reverse complement strand
GTGAACCAGTTGCGGGCCAGGGCCATCACTCGGATGCCGGGCAGGTCTGCCCGGATCTCCTGGCCGTGCCGCCCCTCCGCTTGCTCAACTCGTTCCCTGAGTCGTTCGACCTGTGAATAGCCGGTCACGCGCGCTTCCATACCCCACCCCCGTGGAAAGCATGAATACCCTAAAGCAAACGCCGAGCTAGCTAGAGCAGCTCGGCGATCGTGGTAGTCCCTCGTAACGTCGGATCAGTGGCGCGGGGGGAGGCGAGGACCCGTGGCTTTGCGACCCCGGCTTTGGCCGGGTGTGCCCCACATCCAGCTAGCAATCTTACGGTAAGCGGCGGTGCGAAGGGGGTCAAGCCGCGGGTGGCCTATACGTAGTGCAAGGGCAGGGCCGGTCCAACCCCGATCACGGGGGCAGGAAATGCGGCCACAGGGCATAGCGCTGCCCGGTCCGAATCCCTTGCCAGGCGAGCGCGCTGACCGCCACCCCGAGGGCGATAACGAACGCGGCCACAGCCAGCTGGAGGTGGCTGATGTAGTAGAAGAGATGGGGGCCAAAGGACCGAATCTGCTCCGGGGTCCCGCCGACGCGCTCAGGGGTAAGGCCGAGTACTTGGCCCTTCTATGGACTTCCGCGGTCCGACGCGCTAAGAGGTAGTCAGCTTCACATGCCGCCGTTCCATCTTTGGAGGCACGACATGAAAGCCTCTCTGTTTTATCGAATCGCAGCTGTTCTTCTCCTGCTTCTTGCTGTCGGACATACACTTGGTTTTCGCCAGTCCGATCCCGCGTGGGGAGTTGATACGCTTCTTGCCTCCATGCAGTCAATTCACTTTGAGGTGCAGGGGTTCAGCCGGACATACTGGGACGTCTTTGTCGCGGCTGGATTCTCGGTCGGCGTGTTTTACCTGTTCGCGGCGGTACTAGCGTGGCAGCTAGGTGGCCTTCCGGCAGAGACTTTGGCGATGATGCGGGTGACGGTGTGGGCTCTCGCTCTTTGCTTTGCCGCCATCACGGCTGTGAGCTGGAGATACCTCTTTAGCGTCCCTATCGTTTCTTCAAGCGTGATTACGGTGTGTTTGACTGCGGCGGCCTGGCTTTCAGCGAAGCCAATCTGACGCCGGCTTCAACCGCTCCCGAGCAGCCCCTCTGTCCGGATCGGCCGGTTTCCCATAGGTTCAGGACGCGACTGCTCGAGTGATCCGCAGCCCGATCCGGTTGCGGGCGTACCGTGCCGGGGGGGTCCGTGCTCCGATTCCGGACGGCAGTGCTGCGGGGCGATCGCGGACAGGCATCCGAGTATGCCGTCGTGCTGGCCCTGGTGGCCGTGGGGCTGCTCGTGGCGTTGCTGTTGATCCGTGAGTCGGTCGGTCGCACCTATGGGCGCGTTGCCAATTCCGTGGGCAACCCCGGCCAGCAAGAGACCGGCGCAGTGGCGGGCGGCGGGGTGAGCCAGCCGGCGGGTGGAGGAACGACGGGCTCAGCGTCCGATCCGGGCAAGGGTGATCACGGCTATAAGCGCCGGGAGCGGTGAATCGTGGCGCACAAACGTCCCCGAGCCCATTCGCGACTACAATATCCGCCGACCGCGCGCCCGAGCCTGATCCTGGAATCCGGATCGCTCAACGTGGTGGACCTGTCGGAGCGGGGACTCCGCTACGTTCAGGATGCGGGCCCCGAGCCACCGTTGGGGGCCAAGCTCGAGGGGATACTCCGACTGAGCAGCGGCGAGACGCTCCCCGTTCGCGGCACGGTGGTCCGGGTGGTCCGCGCCGACAACTCCAGCGGCCCCGGCCCGATCGAAGTGGCCGCCCACCTCACCGACGTCCCCATCCCGCGCCGAGTCATCCTGGCCGAGCGCCAGACAATTCAGAGTCCCCCGAAGAGCTGACCCTCCGCTGACCACTCACCCTTCGAGCTCCATCGCGGGCTCTTCGTCTCCGTCGGACGTGGTGCGCACGATCATAGTCGTGCCGTGCTACAATGAGGCGGCCCGGCTCGATGTCGCGCGCTTCGAGTCGTATTCGGCCCAACCGGATGCCGCCAACCTGCTCTTCGTGGACGACGGCAGCACGGATGACACGGCGAAGGTGCTCGCGGGTCTGGCGCGCCGAGCGCCGGGCCGAATCCGGGCTCTCCGGCTCGCGACGAACCAGGGCAAGTCGGGGGCGGTGCGAGCCGGCGTGCTGGCGGCTCTCGCGGGCACGCCGACGTTCGTCGGATTCTGGGACGCCGATCTCGCGACGCCACTCGCGGCGATCCCGCGCTTCGTCGCCACCCTCGAGGCACGCCCCGTTCTGGTGGGCGCGATCGGGGCCCGTGTGAGGCTGCTCGGGACGACCATCGAACGATCGGCGGCCCGCCACTATTTGGGGCGCGTCTTTGCGACCGCCGCGTCGCTCGTGCTCGGCCTGGCGGTCTACGACACGCAGTGCGGGGCGAAGCTGTTCCGGGCGGGCCGACTTCTGAGCGCCGCGTTCGCGGCGCCGTTTCGCAGCCGATGGGCGTTCGACGTGGAGCTGCTGGCGCGGCTGGAGGAGGCGGGGCGGCGTGCCGGCGCGCCGCCCGTGGAGCAGACGGTGATCGAGCTGGCGCTGGACGAGTGGCGGGACGTTCGCGGGTCCAAGCTTCACCCGCTCGGAATGGTCGGAGCCGGACTCGATCTGGCGTTCATCCGCCGGCACGTCCGGGTGGACGTGGGACGCGAGACCGCCCCGCCGGCGGCAACCTGGCTCAGCGGGGCCGAGGCTTAGGTCGTGAGGACGTTCTCGAAGCGGACGTAGTCGTCCAGGATCTTCCCGGTGCCGCGGACGACGCAGGTCAACGGGTCGGGATCACGGCGGACGGTGAGCCCGGTCTCCTCGCTCAGCAACCGATCGATGCCGCGAATCAGCGCGCCGCCGCCGGTGAGTGTGATGCCATGGTCGAGAATGTCGCTCGCCAGCTCCGGCGGGGTCGCCTCGAGGGCCCGACGAACCGCGTTCAAGATCTGGGAGATCGGCTCCTGCATGGCGTCCCGGACCCCGGCCGAGTCCACCCGGACCGTCTTCGGCAGACCGGAGATCAGGTCGCGGCCCTTGACCTCCATCTCGACCTCGGGGTCGAGCGGGGCCGCGGAACCGATGGTGATTTTGACCGCCTCGGCCGTAGGCTCACCGATGAGCAGGCTGTAGTTCTTGCGCATGTACTGCACGATCGACTGATCCAGCTCGTCGCCGCCGGTCCGGATGGACGCGTCGCAGACGATGCCGGAGAGCGCGATGACCGCGACGTTCGTGGTGCCGCCCCCGATGTCGATCACCATGTTGCCCGACGGCATGTCCACCGGAAGCCCGACGCCGATCGCCGCGGCCATCGGCTCGGCGACCATCAGGAGCCGCTTCACGCCGGCCGACTGGGCCGAGTCCCGTACCGCCCGGCGCTCCACCTCGGTGATGCCGGAGGGGACGCAGACGATGACCGTGGGCTTGACCCGAAGAATCCGTCGATCGAGCACGGTGCGGAGGAAGTGACGCAGCATTTTCTCCGCGACCTCGAAATTCGCGATGACCCCGTCCTTCATGGGGCGCACGGCGAGGATTCCCTCGGGCGTGCGGCCCAGCATCCGCTTGGCCTCGAGGCCGATACCCATGATCTCGCCGGTGGCCTGCTCGACCGCCGCAACGGACGGTTCGTTGAGCACCACGCCCTCGCCCTTCACGAGCACCAGGGTGTTCGCGGTTCCGAGGTCGACGGCGATCTCACTTGCCGGCCGCCAGGTCCGCTTTCGCGACGGCGTCCGATACGCCGATTCGAGCGACGCCGCTGGCTCCTCCGCCGGAGCAGGCGCGGTCGCCGGGGCGGCCTTGGGCTTGGACGCGGAGTTGGGTTCCAGGATGGCGGTCACGGTGCGTGCGTCCTCGAGGTCTCGGTGAATGGCCTGCTCGACGGAGTCGAACCCTGCCTTGCAGATATCCCGGCTCGTTGCGGAACACCTTCGGCGCGGATCGTCCGACCCCCGGGCGGCTGCTGCCGACCCCATTATCGGCAAGATGTGATCCACTCAGGAGGGCGTGGCGCCTGGCCTCCGGCGAGAAGCCTAAAGCCCTTGCCCGTCAGGTGTTTGGAGTCCAGACTGCAGCCACCTCGGCGATGACGGTTGCGCTCCCCGGGGTCTATGGCCTCCTAGTCCTTGGCGCGTCGGCCCAGGAACGCGTCCGAGCTCGTCTCGCGTTCGGCGCCGTCGTTCCCTATGCCGTCGCCGTCGCCTCATTCCAGGTGAACCCAGGAGCCGGCGATCCTCGGCTAATCGGCCAGGCAGCGCGGGCTTCGACCAGCGCGTTCTTCGCCGTGAACGCCGGGCTCCTGCTGCTCGGTGCTTCAGTCTCGTTTGCGACGGCTCTGCTTGCGCTGCGCGATCGGCGGCGCGCTCCCGCCGCCTTCGCTCTGTTGGGGGCCGCTGTAGTCGCCCTCTGGCCCGCGGCTTCGTTGGCCGCGGCCGCCGGCGCGGTGCGATCCGCGACAGTGGGGGCCGGCGTCGCCGCCCTGGCGGCGGCCGCCGGGTCGGCAATCCAGGCCGCGGGCG
>CAZFKN010000167.1:0-4561 GCA_964519805.1 uncultured Gemmatimonadaceae bacterium | reverse complement strand
CGCCGCGTCCAGGGCGCCGCCCCCCGTGACGGACCAATCCTCCGTGAGGTTGGCGAAGGTGTGCCCGCTTCCGTCAATCGGGGTCGCCCGAACGAGAATGGCCGTCCCCGGGAACACGAGGGCGCTGTCGGGGATCTCGCTCCCACCGGCGCCGGCGTCCTGGAACAGGAGCCGTGTCGGCGTGCCGCTTGGCCCCATGTCACCGCCGCAGGCGCCCAGCCACAGGCCGACGACAAGACCCCAGGCACAGCGGCCACCGGCGTGTCCGCCGCATAGCCGCTGATGTAGAGCACTTCGATGTCGGCGGCGGGCCACAGCACGGCCACCGTGCGGTCGTCGATTCGGAAGGAACAGGCCGAAGCGGCCGACGGCGAAATACGCGAGCGCAACGGCCGCCATGCGCCAGGCCCGCAGAATGCGGTCTCTCGAAGTATTTGCCACCGCCATGGAAGTTATCGGCGGCACCGCCAGCGGATAGACTACTCGCGCCCCTGCCCCGCGTCCTCGTCCAGGATCCGCTGATACAGGGCGATGTGGCGCTCGGCCATGGCCGACTGCGTGAAATGCTCGACCACACGCCGTTGGCCGGCCTGGCCGAGCCGCCGGCGGAGATCGGGGTCGTGCGCCAGGGTACGGAGCGCCTGGGCGAGGGCGCCGACGTCCCGGAGCGGCACCTCCAGGCCGGTCGTGCCCGGCACGTTCACCTCGCGCACCGCGCTCGGCAGCGCGGTCGTGATCACCGGGCGTCCGGCCGCCATCGCCTCGAGCACCACCAGACCGAACATCTCCTCGACGGTCACCGAGGGCAGGACGAGAAAGTCGGCGTCGGCCATGCGGCGCGGCAGATCGTCGTCGGGATACTCGCCCCACCACCGAACCCGGTCGCTGACCGCGAGGGCCTGGGCGAGGGTCCGAAGCCGGGGCAGCTCGGGACCGGTCCCGACGACTTCGAGGCGGAGGTCCGGTACCCGCTCCAGGGCGCGCAGCAGGATATCGACGCCCTTGAAGGGGACGAGACGTCCGATGAAGATCGCTTTGGGTTGGGATTCGGGGGGCGGCGGCGGGACGAACATCCAGCGCCGTTCGTCGATACCGAAGGGAATCACCTCCACTTTGCCCTCGAAACCGGTCAACTCCGTGGACAGCGCCACGTGCGCCCGGCTCGGGACGACGACCGCGCGGGCCCGGCGCAGTACGAGCCGGGCCGACGGGCGGTAGATTCCCCGGCGCGCATCGGCATGTTGCGTGACCACCACCGGCGTCTGCCGCGCGCGAAGCAGGCAGGCGACGTCCGCCAGCGGATGTGGGTGGTGCACGTGGATCACGTCCGCGCGCTTCCAGGCGGCAGCGATGTACCCGGGTGCGATTTCCTGGGAGCCAAGCGCCCCGAAGGAAAAAGCGCGGGTCACGCCGGACCGTCCGCGTCCGGAGTCGCGCGTGGGGCTCAAGGGGGTCTCCACGGCGACCACCTCGACCTCGTGCCCCAGTGCGGCTGCGCCTTCGGCCAGGCCCTGGACGACGCGCTCCATCCCGCCGGATCGCGGCCAGTAGTACTTCGCGAGATGAAGGATGCGCATATTATGGAACCGCCAAGTTGCCCAGGACTCCTGATGGCTGTCAACCAGTGAGCCGCGTCCGCCGGTGAGAGCCATCGTCGTCTCGCGCCTGTACGCGGATGCGGCCACCCGGGGGAAGTTGCGCGCGCTCGCCGGACTTGGCTGCACGATCGGGGCCGTCGTCCCCGCGTCGTGGCAGCCGGCGCCCGGTCACCCCTCCCGCCCAACCGAATTCGGCAACGACGGCGCCGTGCGGATCTTTCCCGTCCCGGTCCGCACGACCGCCGCGGGCCTCACCTGGGAGTCGGCCGCCCTCAAGCGGGCGCTGGCGGAGTTCCGCCCCGAGGTGGTGCAGGTGGAGGAGCCGCCCTCCAGCGCCGTTGCGGCGGCCGTCACGCGGGCGGCGTCACGGCTCCGCTTCCGGGTCGCCGTCTTCTCCTCGGATAGCCTGCCCCCCACGCTCCCTCTTCTCGCGCGGGTGCGGCGGGACCGGGTCCTGCACCGCGCCGCCGGCCTCATCGGGGGCAACCGCCTGGCCCTGGGTCTCCTGAGTCAGAGCCGGACCGTGCCGACGATCGTGCTCCCCCAAACCGGCGTCACGCCGCCGCTGGTCGCCGATCCGCCCGCCCGCCCCGGACTCGCCATCGGATTCGTCGGCCGATTAGTGCCGGAGCGCGGGTTGGATCTGCTGTTCCGCGCGGCGGTCAGGCTCTCGGAGACCTGGACGATCCACGTGGCCGGCTCGGGGCCGGCTCAGGAGGAGCTGGAGGCACTGGCCGAGAAGCTGGGCATCGCGGCACGGGTGACGTGGCACGGGGCCTTGTCGCGCAGCGCGCTCGGCGCGCTGTGGCCCTTGCTCGACTGCGCGGCGCTGCCGTCGCGGACGACGCCACGCTGGGTGGAGACCCGCGGCCGCACCGCCCTCGAGGCCATGGCGCACGGTCTGGCCGTGGTGGTCACCGCGTCGGGTGCCCTGCCGGAGTTGGTCGGAAACGCGGGGCGCGTCGTCCCCGAAGAGGGCGTAGACCAGCTCTCCGAGGTGTTGCACGCGTTCGCCCGTGATCCAGCAGCCCGCCGAGCGCTGGGCGCCGAGGCGCGGCGCCGGGTGCTGGCGGAGTACACGGATGCGGCCGTCGCCGAACGAACGCTGGCCTTCTGGCGAACGGTGACCGCGGGCGCAAGCCCTTGACGCGGAGTCACTTGCCGGTGATGTTTCCCGCCCTCATGCGATCCCTCCGGCGTCTTTGGACCCCACCCCCGGCCTGGTGGTCCTTCGGGTTTGCCCTCCTCCTGATCAGCTCCCCTGCCCTGGCCCAGATTCCGGGGCTGCCGCCGGGAACCAACCTGAGCCCGCAGGAGATCGAAACCCTCCTGGCCACCCGGCCGGACCTCGTGGCCCAGCTGCGCCAGCGCATCGCCGATTCGGGCCTCACACCCGATCAGGTTCGCGAACGGCTCAAGGCGGCAGGCTACCCCGAAGATCTGCTGGACCCGTATCTCTCGAGCGCAGACACGACCCAGGCGACCTCGCCCACCGGCAGCCAGATCGGGGCCTTCAGCGCGCTTGGGCTCCTGTCGGTCGGGGCCGACACGCTCCTGAGTCTGGACTCGCTGAACAACCTGAGAGGTCAGCAGCTCAGGACCCCGGATCGGCGGATGGAGAAGGCCCGGGCCGATTCGCTGAGCGACACCACCCAGGTGAAGGGCGGGCTCAAGCGCTTCGGGATCGACGTCTTCCGGCGGGCCACCACCCAGTTCCAGGCGCTCCAGGTCGGGCCCGTCGACAAGAGCTACCGGCTCGGGCCGGGCGACGTGCTCGTGCTGATCCTCACGGGCGACGTCGAGATCACCCGGACCCTCGAGGTGAACCGCGAAGGGTTCATCTTCATCCCGCAGGTGGGCCAGGTCTTCGTCGCCAATCTCACCCTCGACCAGTTGGAAGGGCAGCTCTACAGCCGACTCGGCCGCGTGTACTCGGGCGTCCGCCGCGGCCCGAATGCGCGGACGCAGTTCACCATCACCGTCGCGCGCCTCCGCAACATCCAGGTTTACGTGGTGGGCGACGTCCTCCGCCCCGGCACCTATCAGATCTCGGCCGCGGGCTCGGTTCTCTCGGGCCTCTACGTAGCCGGCGGTCCCTCGGACAACGGCAGCTTCCGGCGCGTCGAGCTGCGGCGCAATGGGGCGCTGGTGGACACCGTGGACGTGTACGACTACCTGCTCAAGGGCACCACCGGCAACGGCGTCCACCTCGAGCCGGGCGACGTGATCTTCGTGCCGGTTCGGGGACCGCTGGTTGCCGTGACCGGCAACGTGGTTCGGCCCGCGATCTACGAGACGAGAGCAAGCGAGACCCTGCGCGACGTGATCGCGGCCGCCGGCGGGCTCGACGCCACCGCGGTCGAGGGGCGCATCCAGATCCACCGAATCCTGCAGCGGCCGGCGGGCGAGGCCGGCAGCTCCGAGCGCGTGGTGATCGATGTCGCGAGCGCGGGGCTCGCGGCCGGCGTAGTCCCGGCCTTCCCGCTGGCCCCCGGCGACTCGATCCGCGTGTTCGAGGTCCCGGCCCATGTTCGCGGCTACGTGAGCGTGCGCGGGAACGTGCTGCTTCCGGGCCGCGTCGGCTTCACGGCCGGCATGAAGCTGAGCGACGCGATTCGGCTGGCCGGGGGCCCGAAGCCGGACGTCTATCTGGAGCGGATTCTCGTGGGACGCCTGCGCCCGGACTCGAGCCGGATCCAGCTGCACGCCGCGTTCGCCGACAGCACCGGCCGGGTAGCCGACGACCTGACGCTCGAGGACGGCGACGACATTCACGTCTTCTCCCAGGCCACGTTCCGCTCCCAGCCGTGGGTCACGATCGTCGGCGCGGTGCGGCATTCCGGACGCGTGCTCTACCGGACCGGCATCACGCTCCGCGACGCGATCCTTCTTGCCGACGGGCTCACCGAGGATGCGGCGCTCGATTCGGCGGAGATCGCCCGGCTTCCGGAGAACCGCCCGAC
>CAZFKN010000166.1:0-4562 GCA_964519805.1 uncultured Gemmatimonadaceae bacterium | reverse complement strand
TTACCGCTTACCCTCCCCCAGAAAGCCGCCGCCGCCCGCTCTACGTCTTCAGCCCCAAGGATCCCGCTCACCACCGCCACCCCCACCCCACCGGCCGCCCGCACCACACCCACGTCGTCCGGTCGCACCCCCCCGATGGCGACGCAGGGGATGGCCCCGGCTAGCCCGACGATGCGCCGTAGGCCTTCCGGGCCGAGCGGCTCGCCCGCATCGGCCTTGGTACCCGTCTCTCGCCACGGACCGACGCCCCAGTAGTCCGCGCCACCCGCGCTCGCAGCCTCGTCCGCGTTGCCGACCGACGCCCCCACGATGAAACCGGCCGGCGCGATCCGCCGGGCCAGCGCCACGGGGAGGTCGTCCGGCCCGAGGTGCACCCCCGCGACCTCGGCCGCGAGCGCCACATCCACCCGATCGTTCACGAGGACCGGCACGTCGACCGCACCCCCGAGAGCCCGCGCGATCTCGCACAGCTCGCGCGGCGAGGCCCGCTTGAGCCGGAGTTGCACCGCCGTCACGCCCCCACGCACCGCCGCCTGGGCCAGTGCGACGACATCCCGCTCGCCGACGAGCGCATCGTCGGTGACGAGCATCAGGCGCAGGAGGGACGCTAGATTATGCGCCATGCCAGAAGCTCCCGTCCGGCGCATTCATGGAATTCGCGGCGCCACGACCGTCGAGCAGAACGAAGCGCAGGAGATCCTCGACGCCACCGACGAGCTGCTCCGGGCGCTCATCGATGCGAACGACCTCGCGCCCGACGATATCGTGAGCGCGTTCTTCACCGTCACCAACGACATCGACGCCGCCTTCCCCGCCCGCGCTGCCGAGGACTTCGGGTGGAACATCGTGGCCCTCCTCCACGCGACCGAGATCCCGGTGCCCGGGTCGCTGCCGAAGTGCATCCGGCTCCTGGTGCACGCCTACACCACGCGCTCCCGCGCGGAAATCAAGCACTGCTACCTGCGGCGGGCCACGATTCTCCGACCCGACCGCGCGTGACCGAGGCTCGTGTCACCGTCCGCGGTGCCGATCGCTGGCGGGCGGGCCATCCCTGGATCCACAAGAGCGAGGTGCGGGAGGGACCGAACGAGCCCGGACTCGTCCGCGTCCGCGACCCGCGCGGCAAATTCATCGGACAGGCGCTCTACTCGCCGGCCTCCGAGATCAGGCTGCGCCTGCTCGAGCCGACCGATCGGGCCGTGGACGCGGGGTGGTGGCGCGAGCGACTCTCCGCCTGCCTCGCGCGCCGGGTGGGCATCGATGCGACCGCTTACCGCGTCGTGCACGCCGAGGGCGATGGGCTGCCGTCGTTGATCGTGGACCGGTACGACCGCTGGATCGTGGCCCAGATCCTCTCCGCGGGGCTCGAGACGTTCCGCGCCGAGGTGATCGCCGCCATCGTCGACGTGCTACGCCCTGACGGCGTGCTCCTCCGTCACGATACGCCGGTTCGCCGCCGCGAGCGCTTGGCGGAGGAGACCGTGCTCGCCCACGGCGCCGTGCCGGAATGGGTCGAGGTGCGGGAGGGGCGGATCCGCTACTTCGCCGCGCCGGGCATCGGCCAGAAGACGGGCGCGTTCCTGGACCAGCGACCGAATCGCCTGCTGGCTGCAGAGCTGGCCGTCTCGGGCGGCCGGTCGCTCGACTGCTTCGCCTATCACGGGTCGTTCGCGCTCCACCTCGCCACCCGCTCGGCGGAGGTCCTGGCGATCGACTCCAGCGCCGCTGCCCTCGCCCGGGGCGCGGTGAACGCCGAGCTGAACGGGTTCAGCAACATCGTCTGGCGCGAGGGTGATGCCTTCGCGACCCTCCGCGCTCTCGAGCGCGCTCGAGAGCAGTTCGACACGATCGTGCTGGATCCGCCCGCGTTTGCCAAGGGAAAGTCGACCGTGTCGCAGGCGCTCCGGGGTTACCACGAGATCAATCTGCGCGCCATGCGGCTGCTTTCCCCCGGCGGCCACCTGATCACCGCGTCCTGCTCGTTCCACGTCCGCCTTCCGCTGTTCCTCGCGACGCTGGCGGGCGCCGCTGCCGACAGCGGCCGCCGTCTCGTCCTCCGGCGAGTCCTCGGCCAGGGAGAAGACCACCCCGAAATCCTGACCATCCCCGAGACAGGCTACCTCAAGGGGGCTGTTCTGCAGGCGAGGTAACCGGCCCTGGGCACGTTGACTTGACCCGGTCGTTCTGCCAGCTTGCGGGCACGCTCGCCTGTCGTCCTCCATGCGCCGCCCGAAGGGTCGTACGATGGCATTCTTGGGTGCTTGGTCCAGCCCAGCCGCATGCTGACCGCCGCTCAGGCGCTCCGCGTGGAGCGTCGCCTCCGACCGCGTCCTTCCACCAAGCAGCAATACCACGAGTACATCCTCCAGAAGATCGAAGCCTACAAGAACTCGCTGCGGCGTGATCAACTGCTCCGCCTGGGAGACGAAGCGAACCACGAGCTCCAGGCGGCTGCCGAGGGACAGTTCGTCCTGACGGAGATCGTGATGCTCGACAGCGTGGACGAGCTGATCAAGCGACGCCTCAAGCTGAAGCCGTTCAGCAAGTGGAAGACCTGGATCAAGGCACTGCGGGAGGTCCAGCGCGAAACCACCCACTGGGGATTGGAGCCCGAGTGTCCGGTGGCCGCCTTGCTTCGGCGAGTGGAGCCGCAGGACGAGGCGGTCGTGGTGGGCAGCGGCGCCGACGGCGCGGCGTTCCTGCTTGCCGCGCACGATGTGCCTGTCACCTTCCTCGCCGGCGATCTCGGCAGCGTGGACCGCGTAGAGTCGCGGGTCGAGGACGAGTCTCTCGCCGTCCCCATCGTGACGATCGTGGTGGACTTCGAGCTCTGGTGCCCGCCCCTCCCCGACGAGATCGCGATCACCGTGCTCGATGCCGGCGAGGTGGGCGACCTCGACCCGGCGATCCGCTCCGGGCTCGTCACCGCTCTCCAGGAGCGAACCCCGGACGCCGGCGTGCACGTCCTGCTGCCGGGCCGCGGCCGGATGGCGCCGGAGGCGCTGTTGCATCTCTACGACGGGTGGATTCGGGAACAGGTCGGCAAACCCAGACGGCGCGGCTCACGCTCTCCGGGAATCGTGCTCGCCCGCACCTCCGCGGAGCCCAAGGCCGTCAGCACCGACGGCGCCGCGGTCTGTTGAATCCAGGTCGGTCCCTTCTGCTGCTCCTGGGCGTGCTCGGCTGCGGGAGAGAAGGACTCGATTCGACGCGGCGGAAGGCGGTCGCGTCGGTCGGGCCGGCAGCGCTCGTCACCGCGGCTCGAGCCGGCCGGGATTGGCTCACGTACGGCCGAGACTACGCGAACCGCCGCTATTCCCCGCTCCACGCCATCGATACGCTCACCGTCGGCGATCTCGCGCTCCGGCAGTCCTTCCACACCGGGGCCGCGCGCGTCGGCAGCTTTCAGACGTCGCCCGTGGTCGTTGACGGCGTGATGTTCCTGACGACGCCGGAAGATGCCGTGATCGCCTACGATCTCCGCCGGCGTCGGACGGCCTGGTCCTACCGTCCCACGCTCGGCACGCGCCTGACGTGCTGCGGGAGTCCGAATCGAGGCGTCGCCGTGGGTCGCGGGCTGGTGTTCATCGGGACCCTCGACGCGCGACTCATCGCGCTCGATGCAGCGACCGGCGCCATGCGCTGGGCAACCCAGGTGGATCACCCTGAGCTGGGATACGGCCTCACCATGGCTCCCCTCGTAGTGGACTCGCTCGTCATCGTCGGGACGTCGGGAGCCGAGTTCGGGATTCGAGGTCATCTCTCCGCCTACGAGGCGGGCACCGGCCGACTCGCATGGCGCTTCTACACCGTGCCCAGTCCCGAGGAGGGCGGCTGGTGGGGCCCGTGGCGCAGGACTGTGTCCGGCGGCGAGGCCCTGCCCCGCAATATCCGGCGCGAGCGCGCGGACTCGGCCCGATTTGCCGATGCCTGGCAGCGCGGTGGCGGTTCGGTTTGGGTGACCCCGGCCTACGATCCCGTCACGGGGAGGCTCTTTGCGTCAGTGGGCAACCCGGCTCCGTCCTTCAACGGCGTGCCGCGCCCCGGCGACAACCTGTACACCAACTCCCTCGTCGCGCTCGACGCGGCCTCCGGTCGCCTTCTGTGGTACCACCAGTTCGTTCCACACGACTTGTGGGACTATGACCCGGCCAGCTCTCCGGTACTCGCGGAGGTCGGCGGTCGCGCGCTGGTGCTGAGCGCCGGGAAGCTCGGATGGCTCTATGCGCTCGATCCGCGGGACGGGGCGCTCGTCGTCCGCTCGGAGCCGTTCGTTCCCCACGAGAATCTCTTCGCCCCGCCAACGCCCGCCGGCGTCCGGGTGGCGCCCGGAGCCGACGGAGGCTCCAACTGGTCGCCGATCTCCTACTCGCCGCAGACCGGCCTGGCCTATGTGGTGGCGCTGCACAACCCCATGATCATCTTCAGCGACTCGGCGCCCTACACCCGCGGCGAACCCTGGTACGGCGGCGCCACTTCCCTGCCCGGTCCGAGGTGGGGTACGATCAGCGGGATCGATCCGGCGACGGGGCACATCGTCTGGCAGCTGCGCACCAGGCAGC
>CAZFKN010000165.1:0-4568 GCA_964519805.1 uncultured Gemmatimonadaceae bacterium | reverse complement strand
GTGATCGCGGAGGCCGGCGTCACGCCGAGCCTTGCGGACGTTCTGAGCCGCGCGTACGCGGACCTCGGTGCCGTGCTCACGCTCCAGGGCCATCACCTCGAGGCGCTCCAAGCCAACTACGACGCCTTCCGACTCACTCACGATCCGGTCAACCGGATGCGCGTGCTCGGCGACCTCGGGATCAAGCTTGCCACGCTGGGCTATTGGGACATCGCGCGCGTGGCGTTCGAGATCGTGGCCGCGTCCAACACCAGCTTCCTGGTGAAGACCAACGCGCGGGTCGAGTTGATGGAACTGGAGTCGAGGACGGGAAACCGGGTAGCCTTCGAGCGGCACCGCGCCGAGCTACGCGACGCAGGGACGCGGATGCCGCCCAGCATGAAGATCGACCTTCTCTACAAGACGGGTGTGGGACTCGCTCGGTTCGGTCAGGCCGCGCGCGCTCGTGAGGCATGGGCCGACGGCATGCGTCTGGCCGAGGTCCATCGTCTCAACGAGTGGTACTTCCGGCTCGAGCGGATGTGCACCAACTTGGATGCTGCTGACGCGCAGATGCCCCGGCCCGAACCCGCTACGCCGCCGACGGCCATCGCCGATATGGCCGCCGGACTCCAAGCCTACGCCGAGGCCGCAGCTTGCTGAGATCGTGACCTGGCCCCGGCGCAGACGGGGTTTAGTGCGAGCCGCTCGTCGGGCACCCTGTGGCCGTGTTCGAGCCCTGGTTTTCACAGGAGAAGCTGGGCTTCGGACCGGTCGGGTCAGAAGAACAGGCGGTGGTGACCAGGGCGGCGACGACGACGGCGGCGAACGCAAGCGTGCGGGAACGAGACATGGCGCATTCCTCTGTGAGAGAGCGATCTCGGGGGCCGGGGCCAAGTTGGGCGGAGCCGTCGGCCGGGAATAGGTCCTTTTTGCGACATTGAGGGGCGCTTTTGCGACAAGTCCCGATTTTGGCCGCTGTCCCGGGCGAACGCTTGTTCCGGCTCCACGCCGCCGAACCCGAGAGCTACGAATGGGTTCCGGCCACGAGTTGGGTCCAGGTGGTCACCTTGATTCGGACGCGGCCCATCGAGATGGCGGTCGTGGATCCGATGCTGGGCGGCGAGCCGCGCTCGATTGAAATCGCGCGCCTCCGGCAACACTTCCCCTCGCTGCCGCTGGTGGTCTACACCACGCTCGCCCCGGAGACAGCCGGTGTGCTCCTGGACTTGGGGCGCGCGGGAATCCGTCGGGTGTTGTTCCACCGCTTCGATGACGCACCCAGCGCGCTCCGGCGCGCGCTGCACGCCGAGCTGGAGGAGAGCGCGTCGCAGCGGCTGATGCAGCAGTTGAGCGGGGCGCTCCCCGAGCTGCCCGAGCCGCTCCGCGAGGCGCTGGAGGTGACCCTACATGCGCCCGGCGACGGACCCACGGTCTCCGCGCTCGCCGAGCGGGCGCAGCTCAAGCGGCGGACCTGTGAACGGTGGTTCGCGCGGCTCGGCCTGCCGTCGCCCAAGGTGGTGATGCTGCTCGCCCGTGTGCTCTACGCCCATCGGCTTCTGCTCGATCCGGGATACACGGTCGAGGATGTGGCGCTCAAGCTCGGGTACGCCCGCGCGAAGACACTCCAGATGCATTTCCGCGAGGTCTTCGGCCTCACCGCCGGAGAGGTGCGGCTCTCCTTGTCGTCCGACGAAGCCATGCGCCTCATCGCCGATCGTTACCTCCAGCAGCCGAGCCAGGCGGCGTCGTGACCGGGCGAGTGCTGGTCGTCGACGACGAGCCGGCGCTTCGGCAGGCCCTGGAGCGTGCGCTGCGGTCGTTCGGATACGAGGTGGCGAGTGCGGCGGATCCGCAGTCCGCATACATCCTCCTCGCTGAAGGACCGTTCGACGCCATTCTGCTGGACCTCAGGCTCAAGCACACCATGGGCGACGCCTTCTACCTCGCGCTCGTGCGACAGTGGCCGTATCTCCGTGACCGTGTCATTCTCATGTCGGGGGATCCCTGGTCGATCCAGGAAGGCTGGCCGCCCGAGCTGCTCTCCTGCCCGGTGCTGGCAAAGCCGTTCACGCTGCAGAACCTCTCGAACCTGCTGGCCCAGATCGTCTCCCCCGGCATCAGGAAGCAAAACGGCGGCGCATGACCGTAGCGTTCTCCTCCCCTCCCGCCGGCCCCGCCCTCGATCCCCTCGCCACGCTCCGAGAGTACCGCCCACTTGCGCCGTGGGGGTTGCGGGACCTGACCGCCCTGGCGGGCGGCATCCTGAGCGCCTCCGGCATCGTGCCGGTCAGCGCGGTCGCGCGGTCACGCCCGACGGAGCGGACCATCCGGTTCTACGTCGCCCGCGGCCTCGTGAGCCCGCCCGAGGGGCGCGGCACGGCGGCCACCTACGGCTACCGGCATCTCCTCCAAGTGCTCGCGGTCAAGCTGCGCCAGATGGAGGGCGCCACGCTGGACGCGATCGTGCGCGAGATGAGCGGTCTGACCGGGGACGCCATCGAGCGGCGCGCGGCCGCCGCCTTGGGAACCCGCCTCCCGCCTCCCACCGCTCTCGAGCTTGAACGTGGACGGGGAGCCGGCCGTGGCCGTGTCGGACGGGCCCTCGATGCCTGGCTCGCACCGCCGCCGACCGCGGGAAGCACCGAGCCGTCGAGTTGTCGGCGGATTCCGGTCGTGCCCGGCGTGGAGCTGCTGGTGGACGAGCGACACCCCGCGCTGCGCCGGCCCGACGCCGCGGCGGCGCTGATCGCCGGCCTCCGGACCTCGCTCGAGGGCCTGCTCCGCCCGGATTGACCTGACCCCCGCCTGGGAGCCGGACCGCCCGCCGCAGACTCGTCACTCCCCATTGCCGGAGGACGTCCCATGGGTTTGATCGTCTTGCTCGCCGTCGTCGTGGTGATCGCGCTCTGGGCGATCGGGGCCTACAACTCGCTCATCGCACTCAAGAATCGGGTGGCGAACGCCTGGAAACAGATCGACGTGCAGCTCAAGCGCCGGCACGACCTCATCCCGAACCTGGTGAACACGGTCAAGGGCGCGATGGACTTCGAGCGGTCGACGTTGGAAGCCGTGATCTCCGCCCGGAACAAGGCGGTGTCGGCGACCGGCGTGCAGGCAACGGCGCGGGCCGAGGGTGAGCTCGGTCAAGCGCTCGGGCGATTGTTCGCGCTGACCGAGAACTATCCCGATCTCAAGTCGAACCAGGACGTGCTCCAGCTGCAGGAAGAGCTCACGAGCACGGAGAACAAGATCGGCTTCGCGCGACAGCTCTACAATGACACGGCGACCGCGTACAACACGAAGCAGATGCAGTTCCCCACGAACCTGCTGGCAGGCGCCGCCCAGGCATCGCCGGCGGAGCTGTGGGAGATCACCGACGCGGCTGAGCGGGCCGTTCCGACGGTCGATCTCTCCAGTCCGAAGCCGCCGGCGGCGTGAGCGACACCGACCTCTTCGCGCAGCAGGAATCCAATCGCAGGCGCTCGGCCTGGCTGGTCGCCGGCTTCATCCTGTTCTTCGGCTGGGTGGGCTTCGGCGGCGACGTCGCACTGGCATTGCTGACGAAGGGACCGCCAGGCTCCTACCACCATGTCGTGCCGGTCATCGGCATCGTCACCACTCTCGTCGCCTCCGGTATCTGCTGGTATTCGTGGCGCTATGGGGCGGACCGCATCCTCTGGGCAACCGGCGCGTGGGAAGTCATCGAGCCGGCCACCCTGGAGCAGAAGCAGCTCGTGAACGTCGTCGAGGAGATGGCGATCGCCGCGGGCCTCCCCAAGCCAAGGGTGTGGATCGTACCCGATGACGATCCCAACGCCTTCGCCACGGGGCGAGATCCTGGGACGGCGAGCCTGGCGGTCACGGAGGGGCTGCTCAAGACGCTCAACCGGGAGGAACTGCAGGGTGTTGTCGCCCACGAGATGGCCCATATACAGAACCTCGATACGCGGCTCATGACCCTGCTCGCGGCCATGGTCGGGGCGATCGCGCTGATGTCGGACGGCCTGGGGCGGATCTCGAGGGGCGGCGGCCGCATGCTGGGCGGCGCGGCCGACAAAGAGGGGGAGGGAGGCCGAGGCGGCAACCCGCTCGGCCTGCTCGTGCTGGTGCTCTGGATTCTCACCCTGGTAGTGGCGCCGATCGTGTCACGGTTTCTCGCGATGGCGGTCAGCCGGAAGCGCGAGTATCTGGCCGATGCGACGGGGGCTCAGCTCACCCGCAACCCCGGCGCGCTCGCCTCGGCGCTCGAGAAGCTGATGCAAGCGTCCGCTCCCACCAAGGCGCTCACCCAAGGCGCCGCCCACCTCTGCATCGTGGACCCGCTCGGGAACAGCTTCGCGAACAAAGAGGGATTTCTCGGCGATCTCTTCGCGTCACACCCCCCGATCGCGCAGCGGATCATCCGGCTCCAAGGGATGGCCTATCAGGCCGCGAAGCAGGTCCCGGTCACGCAGCAGTAGCCGCGTCAGCGTCCCTCCAGCACCGCCAGTATCTCCGCCACGAACGTCCCCGGATCGAACGGCAGCATCATGACGTGATCGCTGTCCTGCGCCGCCACTGCGCCGGCCTCTCCGGCCGCCAGCGCC
>CAZFKN010000164.1:0-4571 GCA_964519805.1 uncultured Gemmatimonadaceae bacterium | reverse complement strand
CTGGCGCTACGCGTTGCGGAGCTGGCGCCCGACACCCCGGTGCTCCTCACGTCCGGATATCCCGACGGTGAAATCAACCGCCGGGGCCTGCTGGCGCCCGGCGCCGCATTCATTCAGAAGCCGTTCACGCCGGAAGCGCTCGTCCGCATGGTCCGCCGCGTCCTCGCGGGCGACGGCGACTCCCGGCGACGCGACTAGGCGGTCCTGGCGATCTGGCTCCGCAGGGCCTGCGCCCGTTCGAGGTGGCGCTCGATCACCGGCGTCACGCGATCGATGAAGCTCCGGATCTGATCGTTCGGCGTCGCGCGTTTCGCCTGCTCCGCGAAGTCCTTCACCGCCTGATGCATGGCGACCTCTTTCTCGATATAGATCCGGTCGAACTCGAGTCCGCGCGGCGTCGCCCGCAGCGCGATCATGTCGTCCTCGGCCTCGGCGCCGAGCGGGTCGCTTGCCGGGAGCCGGGGCACCAGGCCCACCGCCTTCACCAGACGATCGCCCTCGAGGCGGAGAGCGTGATGATCCTCCATCGCCGACGTCGCGAGCGCCCTCACTTCGGCGTCGGTCGCCTTCTCGGCGGCGAG
Organism: uncultured Gemmatimonadaceae bacterium; assembly: GCA_964519805.1. Taxonomy (GTDB): domain Bacteria; phylum Gemmatimonadota; class Gemmatimonadetes; order Gemmatimonadales; family GWC2-71-9; genus DASQPE01. The sequence goes on along the minus strand of CAZFKN010000164.1, from coordinate 3,990 downwards.
CGCCGCGGCAACGCTGTCCGACCGGCTCGCCTCGTCGAGGATGGCCATGATACCCGCATCGGTGAGCGCAGCCGATGTCTCGACGAAGCCGTCCAGGGAGCCCCCATCGGGCGCGTTTCCTCGGCGACCGCAGGCAGCGAGCACGAGCGGCAGCACCAGCGTCATGAGCGCGGCCGTGGTGCCCGGTCCCACCCTTCTCATGCGACCTCCCCGCAGGAGCCTGCCGAGGCAGCCGTCCAGGATACGCAGGTCGGCACACGAGCGGCGTGACGGCCCTCACCCCTACTCGGTCTGCTCACGGCCCTTGACGATCGTTCTCTTGAGCGCCATCCGTCAAGCTGCTTGCGGACGCATCACCCGATGAGGTGCAGCATGGACTTGAGCATGAGCACGACCGACGGATCGCGCACCCTCGTCTCCGCTGAGACGATCGACCGCTTGCGGAGCGATTTCGCCGGCTCCCTCGTCTCGCGTGGCGTGCCGGGCTACGATGAGGCCCGGATGGTGTGGAATGCGATGATCGACCGGCGCCCGGGATTGATCGCCCGCTGCGCGAGCGCCGCTGACGTCGCGCAGGCCGTCCGCTTTGCGCGCGGGCACGACCTGGTCGTCGCCGTGCGGGGCGGCGGCCACAACATCGCCGGCAACGCGGTCTGCGATGGCGGTCTGGTGATCGATCTCTCGCCCATGCGATCCGTGCGGGTCGACCCGGCGACCCGAGCTGCGCGCGTCGGGGGCGGCGCCACGCTGGGAGACTTCGATCGTGAGGCGCAGAAGCACGGGCTCGCGACGCCGCTGGGTATCAACTCGACCACCGGCGTCGCCGGACTGACGCTCGGCGGGGGCTTCGGCTGGCTGAGTCGCCGCTACGGCCTCACCATCGACAACCTGCTCTCGGCGGAAGTCGTGACGGCCGGCGGCGACGTGATCATCGCGAGTGCAACGGAGCAGCCGGACCTGTTCTGGGCCATCCGTGGCGGCGGGGGCAACTTCGGGGTCGTCACCTCGTTCGAGTTCCGGCTCCATCCCGTCGGCCCGGACGTCCTCGCCGGGATGGTCGTTCATCCGCTCGCCGACGCTCGCGACGTGCTGCGTTTCTATCGTGATTTCCTGCCGACCACACCGGAGTCGCTGGCCTGCTGGTTCGTGCTGCGGAAGGCGCCGCCGCTGCCGTTCCTGCCGCCCGAGTGGCACGGCAAGGAGATTCTCGTGCTGGCGATGTGCTGGTCTGGGGAGCACGACGAGGGAGGCCGCGTGCTTGCACCGTTGCGGGAGTTCGGACGGCCGCTCGCCGACGTCGTAGCGCCGCAGCCGTTCGCGGCCTGGCAGACGATCCTCGACCCGCTGCTCACGCCAGGCGTGCGCAACTACTGGAAGTCGCACGATTTCCGGGAGCTGCCCGACGGACTTATCGACGTGCTGATCGAGTACGCGGCCAGGCTGCCCGATCCACAATCCGAGGTCGCCTTCGCCCAGCTCGGCGGAGCCGTGAGCCGCGTGCCGGCCGACGACACCGCCTACGGCCATCGGGACGCGCAGTACGTACTCAACGTGCACGGCCGCTGGGCCGACTCCGCGAAAGACGCGCAGTGCATCGCCTGGGCCCGGGAGCTGTTCCGCGCCGCGGGGCCGTTCGCCACGGGCGGCGTGTACGTGAATTTCCTGACGCAGGAGGAAGGAGACCGCGTGCGCGCCGCCTACGGAGAGAACTACGAACGGCTGGTGCGGCTCAAGACTCGATACGATCCGACCAATCTCTTCCGGGTCAACCAGAACATCCGCCCGGCCGCCTACGCCTGACTCCGTCCGGCGCCTGCATCCGCGGGCTCACGTCGCCCCCGCTTGAGACGAGGGGCGCGGAGCGGGGTCATAGCCGCGGGGCGGCCGGACATCGCGAGCTGCGCGCGCAGAGCCGGGGTGACCCGTTTCCGTGCGAGCGCCGGCGCCAACGTAGCGAGACGCTCCTCGATCCCTGGCGCGAGAGGTCGCGCGACGCCGCCGATGACGGCCAGCACCGGTACACCGTCTTCGTACAACACGCGGTTCGGGGCGAGGGCCGGAACTCGATCACCCGGTGTGATGATGCCGGTGAGATTGAGGGGGTCCGCTCCGCTCAGCCCGATGAGCTCGCCGCCGCCCGGCTCGCGCCGAATGGAGCGAAGCTGCCCGACCGCCTCGGGCAGCGCGAACTGCTCGCCCGCCGTGCCGGCGACGAACCGGCCGCCTCTGATTTCCCCGCGCGCCTCGAGGCGCCGGTAGACCATGAGCAGCTCACGCCACAGCGGGACGTTCCCCTCCCGGTCGAGCAGCCGCCGGAAGATGACTCCGTAGCGGCGGAGCAAGGTGCGGGCGTGGCGCTCGACGGTCGATTGCGCATCCGGCTCCGCCCCGCCAAGCAGGGCCCACCGTCCCGCCCCCTCAATGCTGAACGGCACGGTCCGGTGGCGACGGGTGGCGTTCGCGAGGGGCTTCCGCTTGGCGGAGGGCGTGATGAGCGCACGCAGGCCCGTGAATCCGTCCGACGTCACGAGCCCGGCCGCCGCCAGCTCGGCGAGAGCCTCTTCGACCTGGGTGGGCAGCAAGCCGGTGCCTGTCACCAGCTCCGGGAAGAACGACGCCCCACGGGAGCGGAGCACATCGAGCGCCGATCTGGCATGCTGGGTCAGCGTCTCGACCGAGGCCTCGGATCGGTCGGCCAGCCACCAGGACATGTGCTCCCGCAGGAAGAGCGCGATCGGCGTGGACCGAATGGGAGTTGCCGCTCGGCCATCCGCTGACACGCGTCCCCAGCCCACACGCCCGGTGAGGCAGAGGGTGTCCAGCAGCGCCGGATCGTACTCCTCGCAGCGTGCCGAGAGCACGTCCGTCTCCCACGCGCCCGCCGGCACCTCGAACCCGTCCAGCTGCTCCACCACCGCCGCCACGCCTTCGAGGCCGGCCACGCGGTACCCGGGCGTGACCCGCTGCCAGGCCAGCAGGAACCGCATGAAATCGGCCGCGCTCACCGGCTCGATCTCCGCCCGGAGCCGGTTGAGGGTGTAGCGATGAATGCGCGCGAGCAAACGGCGATCGCACCACTCGACGGTTCCCGCCGAGTCGGCGGTGAACCGTCCGCGCAGCACGACGCCCTCGCCCTCCAGGGCCGCCAACGCGCTCTGTGCCTCGGCATCGGTTACGCCGAGGGGAGCCGCCAGCGACTCCGCGGTCACCGGACCCAGGATGCCGAGCCGGCTGCGCAGCAGCTCGCGAACGTCGGGCGATTCCGGTTGCGCCTCATGCAGGCGCTCGGTGGCCACCCAGAGCCGGGGGCCCGACGGGCTCCCGGCAACCGAGGCCGCACGCCTCTCGATCACCAGGGTGTCGAGCAACGCCCGCCAGGAAACCTCGTCCCGACCGGCCGTGATTTCGGCATCGGTGAGAAAGCCCGAGGTGAGCAGGGCGTCGTGCAGCTCGTCCCCATTCCGGACATCGGGCCACGCTTCGTCGCGCACGCGGGCGATGGCCGACGGGTCGAGGGCGCCGAGATCGTCGGCGGAGGAGGGCTCGAGGCTGCGCCGTGTCTGGACCGCCTGGGTGCGGCGCTCCTCGAGCGGCGCATCGTCCAGGAAGGCGTACGGCCGAGCGCCGAGGATCTCGTGCGCGAGCGGCGAGGGCTCCGGCAAATCCCGCCCGACGCAGCGGATCTCTCTGGCGGCGATGTGGCGCAGCACGTCCAGCAGGCCGTCCAGGTCCATGACCTCGCGCAGGCAGTCATCGATCGCCTGGCGGACGAGCGGGTGCTCGGGAATCTCACGGTCGCCGGCAATGTTCTCGAGGCACGCCGCCGCATCCGGAAACGCCGCGGCCAGGAGATCGTCCGCTTCCATTCGCTGGAGCTGAGGCGGGACCTTGCGTCCGCCGCGGCTCCGCGGGATGGCGAGCGCGATGGTCGTGTTCCAGCGCCAGCGGGTCCCGAACATCGGCGCGTCCAGCAGCGCCTGGATCAGGACG
>CAZFKN010000163.1:0-4622 GCA_964519805.1 uncultured Gemmatimonadaceae bacterium | reverse complement strand
GATCCGACGTTCCACCACGAGTACAACGCCGAGCTCGGCCAGACGCTGATCCGCGGTCTGGGGGAGCGCCACCTGGAGATCGTGGTGGGGCGGTTGGCACGCAAATTCGGCGTCCACGCCAACGTCACCAAGCCCAAAATCGCCTACCGCGAGACCCTCAAGGGCCGGGCCGAGGGGCAGGGGAAGCACAAGAAGCAGACGGGCGGCCGGGGTCAGTACGGCGACTGCTGGATCCGTCTGGCGCCGCTGCCTCGGGGCTCAGGCTTCCTGTTCGAGGACAAGATCGTGGGCGGAGTGATTCCCCGGCAGTACATCCCGGCGGTGGAGCGGGGGATCGTGGAAGCTGCGCAGCGGGGGCCGGTCGCGGGCTATCCCGTCGTGGACTTCAAGGTGGAGCTCTACGACGGATCCTACCACGATGTGGACTCGAACGAGCAATCGTTCAAAATGGCAGGCATCATGGCGTTCCGGAACGTGACCCCCAACGCGCGACCGGCGCTGCTCGAGCCGATCCTGGAGCTGGAGGTGCTGACGCCGGAGGAGTACTTGGGGGCGGTGATGGGGGACCTCTCGTCCCGGCGCGGCCAGATTCTGGGGACCGAGCCCGACGGGCGGCTCGCGAAAGTCCGGGCCCACGTGCCCGAAGCCGAGCTCGACCGCTATGCGACGGCGCTGCATTCGATCACGCACGGCCGCGGGACGTATCGCCAGAAGTTCCACATCTATCAGGAGGTGCCACCCGAGGTGGCGACGAAGATCGCTGACGCGCGGAAGAAGGAGCTGGAGGAAGCGAAGAAAGAGTGAGCCGATGCCGGAACTTCTAGATCGCCTGCGAGCCGCCCTCGCCGACCGCTACGAGATCGAGCGAGAGGTCGGGCGTGGCGGCATGGCGACCGTTTACCTCGCGCAAGACGTTCGGCACCACCGGCCGGTAGCCGTCAAGGTGCTGCACCCGCAGCTGGCGGTGAGTCTCGGCTCCGACCGCTTCCTGCGCGAGATCCAGATCGCCGCCCGGCTGCAGCATCCCCACATCGTGCCCCTGTACGATTCAGGGCAAGCCGAGGACCTGCTCTACTACGTGATGCCGTACGTAGAGGGAGAAAGTCTGCGGCAACGTCTGGTGCGGGAGCCGCGGCTGCCGGTGGAGGAGGCGATGCAGATCGCCCGGGCCGTCGCTGTCGCGCTGGATTATGCTCATCGCAATCACGTCGTGCATCGCGACATCAAGCCCGAGAACGTGATGCTGCACCAGGGCGAGGCGGTCGTCACCGACTTCGGCATCGCCAAGGCCGTCACCGCAGCGGCGGACAACCTGACGCAGACCGGGATGGCGGTGGGGACGCCGGCCTACATGAGTCCGGAGCAGGCCGCCGGCGAGGCGGAGCTCGACGGTCGCAGCGACCTCTACTCCCTCGGCGCCATGGTGTTCGAGATGCTGGGCGGGACGACGCCGTTCACCGGCCCGACGGCGCAGGCGATCATCGCGAAGCTGTTCACCGAGGCGGTGCCGTCGCTCCGGGAGCAGCGGGAGGACGTCCCGGAGTGGCTGGAGCAGGCGGTCCTGAAGGCGCTGGCGAAGGCCCCCACGGACCGCTTCGCTACGGCGACCCAGTTCGCCCAGGCGCTCGCCTGGCCGTCCAGCACCTCCGCCCCTCCAGGCACATCAGGAGGGGCGAGCGCGCCGAAGTCGATCGCGGTGCTGCCCTTCGTCAATATGAGCGCCGACCCCGACAACGAATACTTCACCGATGGCGTCGCTGAGGAGATCATCAACGCCCTCACCAAGGTTCAGGCGCTGCGGGTGGCCGCTCGCACCTCTTCGTTCGCGTTCAAGGGGAAGAGCGAGGATATCGGCGACATCGGCCGGAAGTTGAAGGTCGCCACGGTGCTCGAAGGGAGCGTCCGCAAGGCGGGGAACCGGTTGCGCGTCACGGCGCAGCTCGTGAACGTGGCCGACGGCTACCACCTCTGGTCGGAGCGGTATGATCGACAGTTGGAGGACGTGTTCGAGATCCAGGACGAGATCGCGGGGAACATCGTGCGCGCCCTGCGCGTCGTGCTCAGCGACCAGGAGAAGCGGGCGATCGAGAAAGCGCCGACCGAGAACGTGCAAGCGTACGACTACTACCTGCGCGGGCGCCAGTTTTTCCACCAGTTCCGGAGAACGGGGATTCAATTCGCGCGCCGGATGTTCGAGCGCGCGATCGAGATCGATCCGAACTACGCGCTCGCCTATGCGGGGGTCGCCGACTGCTGTTCGTTTCTTTACATGTACTGGGACGGCAGCAAGGCGAACCTCGAAAGCGCGGAGTCCGCGAGCCGCAAGGCCCTCGAGCTCGATCCCGAGCGCGCCGAAGCCCATGCCTCGCGGGGTTTCGCCCTCGCGCTCAGGAGGCAGTACGAGGACGGGCGGCGGGAGTTCGAGGCCGCGCTCCGGCTCGACCCGAAGTTGTACGAAGCGCACTACCTCTACGCGCGGGCCTGTTTCCAGGAAGGCAGGCTGGAGGAGGCCGTACGGCATTACGAAGACGCCTCCCGCGTTCGCCCGGAAGACTACCAGGCGCTGTTACTGATGACGGCGCCCTTGAAAGGGTTGGGCCGAACCGCGGACGCCGATGTGGTCTGTCGCCGCGGGCTGCAGGTGGTGGAGCGGCACCTCGAGCTCAACCCGGACGACGCACGCGCTCTGTATCTGGGCGGGGGTGCGCTGGTCCAGATCGGCGAGCGGGAGCGGGGCCTCGAGTGGGCCAAGCGCGCCTGTGCCATCGACCCAGATGACCCCGGGGTTCTCTACAACGTCGCCTGCGTTTACGCGTTCCTGGGCCGGAGCGACGATGCCCTCACCTGCCTCGAGAAAGCGGTCGCCAACGGGTTCGGACACCGCGAGTGGCTCGAGAACGACTCCGACCTCGATCCGCTGCGCGGCGATCCCCGGTTCAAGGCGCTGCTGAGCAAGGTGTGAGCAGTCGAGATGGTCGCCGCCGGCGTGCCCCTGTGGTTCGGCTTCGACGCTCCGGTCGACCGCCGCACCTACGTCCTGAACGGTGCCGGACTGATGGCGTGCAAGTATCTGATGGACGCCGCGGTGGTCGGGGCGTTCACCGGGCGGCTGTTCACCCCGCTCGACTACCTCAACCCCGTCTGGACGATGCGCGAGCACGCCCTGCGCGGCGTGCCGGCGTGGGCCGTGGTCGCGCTGGCGCTGTGGACGCTGCCGTTTCTCTGGATCGGCGTGAGCATGTCCATGCGCCGCGCGCTGGACGCCGGACGGTCGGCGTGGCTCGCGCTGCTGTTCTTCGTCCCCGTCGTGAACTACGCGCTCATGGTCGTGCTGAGCCTACTCCCGTCGCGGCCGCGCGCCCCGTGGCGCGCTGCGGCAATCACCCCGGTCCTCGACGACCGGCTGAAGAGCGGGTTGCTGGGCGTCGCGGCCGCGCTCGCCGTGGCGATTCCGACGGTGCTGTTCAGCGTGTACGTGAAGAAGAGCTACTCCACGGGCCTGTTCCTCGGCACGCCGTTCACGGTCGGCTCGATCAGCGCGCACGTCTTCAATCACCGGCACCCGCGGACCGCGGGGCAGACGCACGAGGTGGTGGTCATCAGCCTGGCGCTCGCCGCCGGCGTCCTGCTGCTGTTCGCCGCCGAGGGAGCGTTCTGCCTCGCACTCGCCTTCCCGTTGGCCATCCCCGTGGGCATCGTCGGTGGGATCTTCGGCCGGGCGATCGCGCTGCGCAGCGCCGAGCCGCCCGGGCGGACGAGCCTGGCGGCCCTCGTCGCCCCGCTGCTGGTGCTGGTCGAGCCACACGCCACGCCGGCCGCCTACGAGGTCGTCACGGTCGTGGAGGTCGCCGCGCCGCCCGGCGTGGTGTGGCGTCGTGTCGTCTCCTTTCCCGACCTCCCCCCGCCGAGGGAATGGGTGTTCCGTATCGGAGTGGCCGCGCCGCTGCGCGCGCGCATCGACGGCGCCGGCGTGGGCGGGACGCGCTATTGCGACTTCACGACCGGCAGCTTCGTCGAGCCGATCACCGCCTGGGAGGAGAACCGGCTGTTGGCGTTCGACATCGTGCGGCAAGCGCCGCCGATGCACGAGTGGAGCCCCTACCGTGACGTGAACCCGCCGCACCTGGACGGGTACTTCCGGGCGACCCACGGCGAGTTCCGGCTCACGCCGTTGCCGGGCGGCCGCACTCGGCTCGAGGGACGGACGACATACCGCGTGGAGATGTTCCCGCAAAGCTATTGGACCCTGCCCGCCGGCCGCATTGTCGCGGCGATCCACACGCGGGTCTTGGAACACATCAGAACGTTGGCCGAGAAGGGAGTGCAACGATGAGACCGATCGTCCTTGGCATCGCCCTGGTCGCTGCGGCGGCCTGCAAGCCGGCCGAGAAGACCGCGAAGGCTCCCGCCCCCACCCGTGTGACCGTCGTGGCGGGGTTCCTCACGCCCGAGTCGGTCAAGTATGACGCGGCGCAGGACGTGTACTTCGTCTCGAATATCAACGGGAACCCGTCGGTCAAAGACAACAACGGGTTCATCAGCCGGGTCAAGCCCGATGGCACCATCGAAACCCTCAAGTTCATCGAGGGCGGCAAGAACCATGTGACGCTCAACGCGCCGAA
>CAZFKN010000162.1:0-4632 GCA_964519805.1 uncultured Gemmatimonadaceae bacterium | reverse complement strand
GCGCGCCCTGTTTGGAGATCCCCAGCTTCTCCATCCGCGACCGCAGGGTATTGGGATTGATCCCCAGCATCGCCGCGGCGCCGCCGGCTCCGTGGATCGTGCCGCCGGTCGCCTCGAGCGCGCGGCGGATGTGGCGCTTTTCCGCCTCGGCCAGCGTGAGAATCTTGTCGGGGCGGCCCGGGCCCGCCGGCGTATCCGTGAGCCCTTCGGGGACACTCAGCACGGGGCCTCCCGCCAGGACGCAGGCCCGCTCGATCACGTTCTGCAGCTCCCGGATGTTGCCGGGCCAGGAGTACTGCCGCAAGCGCTCCATGCCCTCGCGCGACACGCCCTCGATCGGCTTGCCGAGGCGCCGCTGCTGGTGCGCGACGAAGTGCTTGACGAGGCGCGGGATGTCGTCTTTCCGCTCCCGGAGCGGCGGGACCCGCGCCGGGAAGACGTTGAGCCGGTAGAACAGGTCCGCCCGGAACCGCCCCGCCGCTACCTCAGTCTCGAGATCCCGATTCGTGGCGGCGATGAGCCGCACGTCCACCCGGATCGGCTGGCTTCCACCCACGCGCTCGAACTCCTGCTCCTGGAGCACGCGGAGCAGGCGGGTCTGGCTCTCCGGCGGCAGCTCACCGATCTCATCGAGAAACAAGGTGCCGTTGTTCGCCAGCTCGAAGCGTCCTACGCGGCGGTGGAGCGCGCCGGTGAACGCGCCCCTTTCGTGGCCGAACAGCTCGCTTTCAACGAGACCCGGCGCGATCGCGCCGCAGTTCACCTTGATGAGCGGCCGTTCTTTCCGCGGGCTCAGCTGGTGGATCGCGCGGGCGATCAGCTCTTTCCCGGTCCCGGTCTCACCCAGCAGGAGCACCGTCGAGTCGGTAACCGCGACCTGCCGAATGTCCTTCAACAGAGTCCGGAGCGCGGCGCTGTCTCCCACGATATCGGAGAAGCCGACCTCATTCCGGATCTCCTCGCGGAGGTATGCGTTCTCCACCAGCAGCCGGTCGCGGAGCCGGCTGTTCTCCTCGAAGATCTGCGCGCTCTTGACGGAGATGGCTGCCTGCTGGGCCAGTATCCCGAGGTAGGCGAACTCCTCTTCGTCGATGTCACGGCGAGCCAGACTCCCCAGTACGCCCACGAACTCGTCGCCCTGCACGATGAGCGGATAGGCCGCGGCCGAGCGAATCCCCAGGCCCATGAACCATTCCAGGTCCGCCTCGAGCTCACCGCCATCGCCCCCGAGCGCCGGCACCGAGTTGCGGTCGGCCCGATAGCGTTTGAGGACTTCATTCGCGTTCCGGACTAGCATCGGCTTCCGACTCACCATCACCCGCCCTGGAAGTCCGTAGCCCGGCGGAAGCCGGTGACCCCGTCGCGCCGCCTCGTCGCTCTGATCTCCGTATTGCACGGCGATGTGGATGCCCGGGGTGCCGCCGTCGAGGCCCGTCTGGCCGGCGGCCTGGCAGACCGGGCAGCGATCGTCGGTGGTGTAGAGCCAGATGGCCGACAGCGCCATGTCGGCCTGCTCGACCAGGTCCTTGGTGATGGAGCTGAGGACCAGCCGGATGTCGCGCGGGTCCTTGAGCGCGGTCATGCGCTCCATGACTCGTCGGAGCACCGCGAAGTGGACTGACTGCATGGCTTCCTCCCGGGCAGGAGCCTGCCCGCCCAAGCTACGGCATTTCGTAAGATTACGAAATACCGTAACGATTCGAGCACTGGTAGCCCCCGACGCCCACCCAGCTGGGCCGCGCCAACGGCCAGCCCTTGGAATGAGTTAGCGGTCGGCTCGGCGCTGCGGCGCGCGCTGGCCCCCGCGTTGCTTTTCCAGTGGGCGCGGGTTGGTCAGGCAAGCGAACCAGTCACTCGGAGGAGACGGCACGGTGCAGCAGCAGGCGCCTTACCCCAGGGTTTTTCCCCTCGCGGTCGTTCCGGCCGGCCTTCGTTTCGTCCCGCTCGGGCTGCTTGACCTCCCGGGCCGGCCGGAATGCCGCCCCACCATCTACCGGGCGACGCGCCCGCGCGTAGCATGACCTTGTCGAGCATCGACCGCCGCGTAAGCGAGCTGGCGCGGGCCCAGGTGGCGCGCGCGTGCCGCGAGCTGCCGCCCGGCTCCGCCATCGAGCAGCTCTGGAACTTCTGCGGGCGCAGCTGGGAGATCCTGCACACGCCGACCCAGGCAGCGCTCTATCGGCTGTGGGTCGCAGAGGCACCCAGCGACCAGGAGCTGGCCCGATTCTTCGCCGAGGAGGTCTATCGACCGCTCCACGGAGCGCTGGTCGAGATCATCCATCGCGGAGTCGAGAACGGGCAGCTCCGGGCGGTCTCTCCCCGCGTCGCCGCGCGCGTGATCCTGGCGGCGCTGATCGAGCAGGCGTTCTGGTGCAACCACGCTGAAGCGTTCGGCTCCGCGGTCGGAGGCGGCTGTAGCCGCGTGATCGCGGAAACCCTATCCGTTCTGCTTAGCGGCCTGCTGCCGCCGGCGCAGGACTCCACTTCGTGACGGTATCCCACTCATGAGACTCGCATCGCGTCCCCGTCCCACCGTCGCCCTGTGTCTGTGCGCCGTCCTGGCCGTGCCGCTTCGGGCCGCCTGGGGACAGGAGCCAGCGAGCGCCTCGGACTCGCTCCGGCTCGGCGTGCTGCAGCAGCAGGCGACGCAGGTCGATCCCCGACAGAGGCAGTTCGGCCTGCTGGCCAAGCAGACCGACCTCCGACTGCACAACCTGTCGGCCGAGCTGCTGCCGTCGTTCTCGGCGCAGGGCCAGGCCCAGTATCAGTCGGAGACGATCAACCCTTCGGGGCTGTTCGGGAGCTCCGGCATCCCCGCCCCGGACAAGGACACGTACGACGGCCGGCTCAAGATCGAGCAGACGCTCATCGACCCGACGATCAACGCGCGGAAGAAGGTGGAGCGGGCAACGCTGGCGCAGTCAGAAGCGGGCGTGCACACCTCGCTCCACGCGCTCCGGCAAGAAGTGAACGACGCGTTCTTCAGCGGCGCGCTCCTGGCCGAGCAGCGGCGGATCGTCGCGGTGACCATTGCCGATCTGGAGCAGCAGCTCGAGGAGGCGCGGGTCCGGGTGAAGGAGGGCGCCGCACTCCCGAGCGACACCGGCCAGATCCAGGCGACGCTGCTCCTCCGCCGGCAGGACGAGGCGGAGGTCGAGGCCAAGCGCAAGGCCGCGGTCATCAAGCTGACCGAGCTGGTCCAGCAGCCGGTGTCCACGTCTTCACCGTTCGTCCTGCCCGACCTCGCGGGGCAGACGGCGCAGGCGCAGCAGGGACTCGACAGCCTCCGCGCCCGCCCCGAGTTCGAGCAGTACGCCCGGAGCCGCGACCTCCTCTCACGCCAGGCGGACGCGCTCGGCGCGGATCGCCAGCCCAAGCTCTCGCTCTTCGGGCAGGCCGGAATCGGCCGCCCAGGGCTCAACCCGATCCGCAACGACATCCACGGCTATTACCTCGGCGGGGTCGAGGTGAAGTGGGCGCCATGGAACTGGGGCAGCACCGGTCGCGAGCGGCAGGCGCTCGAGACCCAGGCGCGCATCGTGGCGACCGAGGAGGCGGCGTTCAAGAGCAAGCTCAGCCGCCAAATTCAGGACGACCTGGCCGACATCGAGCGGCTCGACACGGCCCAGGCGCTGGACGATCAGATCGTGGCGCTGCGCGAAGGCGTCGCGGCCGAGACCACCATCCGGTTCCACGAAGGCGTGGTAACCGCGTCGGAATACGTGGATCGCAGCACGGACGTGCTCGAGGCGCGTCTTTCACGGGCTACTCATCGGGTGGAGCAGGTCGAGGCTCGCGCCCGTCTTCTCACTACTCTCGGACTGGAGATCCAGTAATGCGAAGCACCGAACGACTGAGCCTCGGGTTGCTCCTCGCGCTGGCCGTCCCTTTGGCCACCGGCTGCAAGTCGGGCAACGAGCCCGACGCCTACGGCAACTTCGAGACGACCGAGGTGGTCGTGTCCGCGGAGACGGCGGGTCCGCTGCTGTGGTTCACGCCGGACGACGGCCAGCGCCTGGACGCGGGCGTCATGGTGGGCCTCGTGGATACGGCGCAGCTCGCGCTGCAGCGGGACCAGCTGGAGGCGCAGCAGGGGGCGACCAACGCCCGCGCCAATGAGGCAACCAGCAACATCAGGATGCTCGAGGCGCAGCGGGAGATCGCCGAGCGCGGGTATCAGCGCACGCAGCGGCTGCACGACCAGAAGGCGGCCACGGCGCAGCAGCTGGACCAGGCCGAGAAGGACTTCCGGACGCTGGGCGACCAGATCCGGGCGGCCAAGGCGCAGCAGACGGCCGCGCGGCACGACATCGGCTCGAGCGCGGCGCAGATCGCCCAGCTCGACGACCGCATCCGCCGCAGCCGGATCGCCAATCCGCGCACGGGGACCGTGCTCACCGCCTACGTGAAGCGGGGCGAGTACGTCCAAACCGGGCAGCCGCTCTACAAGCTGGCCACGCTCGACTCGATGGACCTGCGCGCGTACGTCACCGAGCCGCAGCTGGCGCAGGTGAAGCTGGGGCAGACGGCGCAGGTGACCGTCGACGCGGGCCACGGGCGGAAGGCGCTGACGGGGAAGGTCACGTGGGTGGCATCGGAGGCGGAGTTCACGCCCACGCCGGTGCAGACGCG
>CAZFKN010000161.1:0-4739 GCA_964519805.1 uncultured Gemmatimonadaceae bacterium | reverse complement strand
ACACACCTCCACGGCGAGCGGTGCCGCGACGACCTCGGGGCGGTCGAAGTTGGTTTCTTCGGGCACCAGGGCGAGAACCGGTGTGGCCGGGGGAACGTCGGGATCCAGCACGAAGCGCCGGCCGCTCGGATCGAAGCCGATGGGCGCCTCGTGATCGTTCACCGCGGTGGCGACCAGGATGTTGGCATCGCCGGTCCATCGGGCCCGATGCTCGGGCACGGGGAGGTACAGCTCGAGCGGCGACGCGGCGAGTGCTTCGGCCGTCACGGCGGCCGCGGTTGCTCCGGTAGCGCGCGCGATTTCCACCGCCGCCGGACGGGCCCCGTCCGCGAGCAGACGCTGGAACTGGAGCTTGTGCTCCCGCACTGGCGAGCGATCGAGATCCTGCTTGACGCGGAGGCGGACTGCCGGATCGGCGAGGGAGCGCGCCAGTCGCTGCGCGAGCCGCTCGAGTCGCTGGCGATCGGGTCCGCCGGTGGAAGTCGTGGCCGGGGAGAGGGTGGGCTCGTCCGAGGCGGTCGGTGCGGCGGTCCGGTCGCCGCAGGCGACGACCACCGCCGCGAGCGCGAGCAGCGCGACGCGGGTCCTGCTGAGCATGAGTCCTCCTTGGGTGGCCCACGTGCCGGCGTCCGGCCGTGGTGGCTGACGGCGCGCCCAAGGTAGGTGGCGGGATCAACGATCCCGGGACACAATCCGCGCGAGCGGGGGCTCAAAAAACGGCAGCGGGCGCCGCGCTGCAGCGGCGCCCGCCGGTGGTGCGTTCGAGCAGTCGGCGACCCGGGGGGCTACGGCTCCAGCTGTCGCATCCGCGTCAGCGCGAGCCGGAGGGGGACGAGCGTCGCGGCGACGCACAGGGCCACCGCCACCGCCACCGGCAGAAGCAGTTCCGCGTCCCACGGCGCATCCATACCGATCTGCTCGGCCCGGATCTGGGTGGCCACCGCGGGCGCCTCCAGCATGATCACCACCGCGAGCAGGAGCACGCTGGTCATCATGTAGACCAGGCCGCCGAAGCTGGTCGGGATCTGCGCCGCGTTCTCGGTGTCGAAGCGGGGGTAGAAGGTCCCGAAGCTGAGCGCCAAGGCGCTCGCGGCCAGCGTGAACAGCACCATCGTCACCTCGCTCGCGAGAATCATGAACGCGGAGGATTGGAGGATGACGTTGGTGATCGTCGTGATCAACACGGCGATGATCAGGAGCGGCACCGTGCCGATCCAGTACTTGCTCCAGAGCATCGAGCGAAGGTCGAGCGGGCTCGAGCGCAGCAGCCACATCTGCCGGCCCTCCAACGAGACCGAGGGGAACAGAAAGCGGGCCGCGATCGCCGCCAGCACGAACCCGGCCAGCCCGAGGTTGAGGAAGACGACGAGGGTCACCACCGAGGCCGGCACGCGCTCGCCCGAGAACAGCGGCAGCGCCTGGATGTTGAATAGATAGACGACGATGAGCACCCCGAGCAGAATGAGCTGGCTCCATTGCGTCGGGTCGCGGAAGAAAAGGCGCGCGTCCTTCAGGATGAACTCACGCCGTTCCGCCGGCAGCGCGCCGAGCAGGGTGCCGAGCGAGGCCGCCCAGCGCTGCCCGGTCACGGGTGCGGGGCCGCCTTCCTGCGCTTTGGAGAAGGCGTGGCGGTAGCGCCAGCGGAACAGCACCCCGCCAACGGCGAGGAGCACGCCCGCGGTCACCCACAACTCCACGATGGGCTGTGGGTCCGCGACGTGCAGCAGCCAGTTCATCAGCATCCGCATGGCCCACTCGCTCGGCAGCAGCGGATTCGTCGGCGCCTGGAGCATCGCCACGAAATCGGCCAGGGAGCGGAAGCCCTCGGGGCGGACCAGATGCTCCGGCTGCGCCATGCGCAGCAGCAAGGCCAGCCCACCGATCGCCCCGATGGCGATGACGCTCAGCAGCTCCTTGGCCCGGCGGGCGGGGACAATGTTGACCAGCACCAGCGTGAGCGTGCTGCCGACCACGGCCGGGAGGATGAGAAACGGGATGAACGCGCCGAGCACGATCACGGGCCACAACGGTCCGCCGTTGTAGACGATCCCGTAGGCCGCGAACAGCGGCACCGCCAGCAGCACTACCATCCACGAGGAGTGCAGCATGGTCTCGACCAGCTTGGCGAGATAGAAGCGGATCGAGTGCACCGGAGACGCGGCCAGCAGGTCGAGGTCCTTCGCCAGGAAGAAGCTGGACAGGGCGGTGATGACGTTCGAAAGGAGCAGGATGGACGAGAAGGTGAGCAGGACCAGGCCGAGCAGCTTCGTCGCGAGCAGATCGCCGATTTCGGCGACACCGCGAAAATACTTGAGCACCCGGTAGACGACCCCGAACACGCCGGACCAGAATCCCACCGCGAGCAGCAGCAGCAGGACACCTCGCGCGCCGGCGCCGACGCGCTGTTGGCGCAGTCGGGTCCAGGCCGCCTGCCACTTCGGGCCGAGGACGATCCAGAGCCGGGGACCGCGGTACTTGCGCAAGCCCATCGCGGTTACCCGCCCAGAATCGTGTCGAGCTGGTGGTCCCGGAACCCGCCCGTCAGCCGCAGGAAGAGATCCTCGAGGCTCGAATCGCCCGAGGCGGTCTGCTCCCGCAGCTCGGCCATCGTCCCCTGCGCCAGAATCCGTCCGCCCTGCATGATCGCGATCCGGTCGCACATGCTCTCGGCCACCTCCAGCGTGTGCGTGCTCATGAGCACGGTCCCGCCGCGGTCCACGTACTCGCGGAACATGTCCTTGAGGAGGCGCGCGCCCTTCGGATCGAGGCCCACCATCGGCTCGTCCACGACGATGACTTCGGGTCGGTGCACGAATGCGCTCGCGATGATGAGCTTTTGCCGCATGCCGTGGCTGTACGACTCGGTGAGCTGATGCTTCCAGGGCGCCAGCTCGAAGAGATCCAGCAGCTCGTCGATGCGGCGCTCCAGCGTCGCGTCTTCGGCGTTGTAGAGCGCCGCCACGAAACGCAGAAACTCGGCGCCGGTGATCTTGTCGTAGACGAAGGGTCGGTCGGGGATGTAACCAAGGCGGCGCTTGGCCACGAGCGGCTGGCGGCCGAGATCGACTCCGCCGATCTCGATGCTTCCGGTCGTGGGGAGGATGATGCCGGCGATCATCCGGAACGTCGTGGTCTTGCCGGCGCCGTTCGGACCCAGGAAACCGAACAGCTCTCCCTTGCGGATGGCGAGGTCGATCCCGTTCACGGCCGTGAACGACCCGTAGCGCTTGGTCAGCTGCGTCAGCTTGATCACCCGCGTCTCCGGTGCACGATGGCTTCCACCAGCGCCCGATCCTCGTCCCGGTCCACCACGATGCGAAGCTCGCTGGGCGAGCCTCCCTCGCTTGCCTCCGGGAAGGTCTCTGCCAGGAGCTCGGCCGCCTCCTCGACGCTCAACTGGCCGGCGCCGACACCGATCAGGGGCGACGCGATTCGTCCGAGGCCCCAATCGCCGGCCCGCTGCCAGGCGGACACCAGGGCGCGGCGGACCACGTCACGGCTTGTTTCCCGGGTTCGGTCGCGAATGACGACATGCAGCACGAACGGTGCCGTGAGGTCCCCGGCCCCGGTGACGACCGCTGCACCGGCGTCCAGGGGCGTGCTGACGCGCCGAAGCGAGGCGAAACGCTCGCCTGCTTGGCGGTCCAACCGGCTCATTTCGGGGGAGACGGGATCGAGGACTTCGTCAGCGGCCCGGACGACCGCGTCCGCCGTGACGAACGCAAGGTCGTCCACTACCACCAGAATCACCGCCCAGTCAGCTCCTGCGATCGGCGGTAGGCGACGCGGGCCTCATCCGGCCGGCGAAGCCGATCCAGGACGCGCCCCATGAGATAGAAGGCCCGGGGCTGGCGAGGGTCGAGCGCGAGGGAGCGCTCCAACGCCACGACCGCGTTCTCGGGCTGGCCCGCCTGGTTGAGGGCTTCCGCCAAATAATTGAAGGCGATGGGGTTACGGGGTTGGTGCGCGGCGGCCCGATCGAGCGTTTCCGCCGCCTCAGCCGCCAGCCCTTTCCGCCACAGCAGAAGCCCCAGATCCAACAGCGCCTGGCCGTGGCCCGGCGCCAGCCGAACCGCCCGACGCAGATCCGCTTCGGCATCAGCCACCCGGCGCTGGCGGCTTCGTACCGCCGCCCGGAGCACCAGCAGATCCACTGCCTCGGGCTGGCCTTCCAGCTCCTGGTCCAGCAGCGCCAGGGCCTCTTCGGCGCGCCCTCGTTCCTCTGCCCGGACGACCTCGCGGGTCAGGCGGAGAACTGGGCTTTCCGGCACCGGCGGCGCCGAGGCACGCGCGGCCGCGTCCGGGGCCGAGGGCGCCGGGAGTGTGGCAGCAGAGGCGAGCGGGGCCGCTACAAGGAAGGGGCCGGGGGGGCGCGGCGACGGGCGAAGGAACAGGTCGTCCGTCCGCTCCCCGGCGCGTTGCCGGCGGCGGCGCGTGCGTGGCATCTCGAGACTCCGTCGTAGGACCGGGCTTCCATATGCTACGGCCGATTTCCTGAACGCGGAAGGAGGCCGGGACCGCGGTCTTGGCGATCCCGCGGATTGAACGGCGGCGCGGGGGCCGGTACGTTTCAAGGCTATGGCTCAGGAATATCTGGTGGTGCGTGGCGCTCGCGAACACAACCTCAAGGACATCTCGGTCCGCATCCCCCGAAACCGGCTCACCGTCATCACGGGACTCTCGGGATCAGGCAAGTCCTCCCTCGCATTCGACACGATCTACGCAGAAGGCCAGCGCCG
>CAZFKN010000160.1:0-4743 GCA_964519805.1 uncultured Gemmatimonadaceae bacterium | reverse complement strand
TTGAACTTCCCGAAGTCCTGCGGATCCATCCGCTCGAGATACTCCTTCAGCTTGTCGGCCTCGAGGCTCGGGTCGGGCGCGGGCTCGTCGGTCTCGACGCCGGACTGATCGAGCAGGTGGTCGCTGGTGAAGATGGGTGCCCGGAGGCGCAGGGCGAGCGCGATGCTGTCGGAGGGTCGGGCATCTACCTGGAATACGTGGTCGTCGCGCCGGATCAGGAGCTCGGCGAAGTAGGTGTTTTCCTTCACCGCACTGATGACGACCCTGCGCAGATCGCCACCCAGCCCGACGATGACCTGCTTGAGCAGGTCGTGGGTGAGCGGACGCTGCGCCTTCATGCCCTGGAGCTCCATGGCAATGGCGCTCGCTTCCGCGGGCCCGATCCAGATCGGGAGCACGCGGGAGCCGTCTTTCTCGCGAAGAATGACTACCGGGGTGTTCGTGGTCCGATCCAACCCCAGGTGCGCCACGGTGACTTCAATCATGCTCGAGTCCCGGGTGTCAGCGCACCGCCGAGAGGAGGGCCTTGACGCGATCGGTCTGTTCCCAGGTGAACAGCTGCACCGTTCGGCCGTTGTACTTGGCCGTGCGCGGCCGGCGGCCGAAGTGCCCGTAAGACGCCGTCGGACCGAAAATTGGCCGCTTCAGCTTGAGGGTGTCAATGATGCCGCGAGGCGTCAGGTCGAAGACCTCGCGCACGACCTGCTCGAGGCGGCGATCGGGAAGCGCGCCGGTACCGAACGTATCGACCATCACCGAGACCGGCTCCGCCACGCCGATGGCATAGGCCACCTGCACCTCGCAGCGGCGGGCGAGCTTGGCTTCGACGATGTTCTTGGCCACCCAGCGGGCCGCGTACGCCGCCGAGCGGTCTACCTTGGACGGGTCCTTGCCGCTGAAGGCACCGCCCCCGTGTCGCGCCATGCCGCCGTAGGTATCCACGATGATCTTGCGGCCGGTGAGCCCCGCGTCGCCGTGCGGGCCGCCGATGACGAAGCGACCGGTGGGATTGATCAGGAACTTCACGCGTCCGTGGTCAAACCCGGCCGCTGCGAGCACGGGCCGGATCACCTCGTCGATGACGGTCTGTCGGATGGTCCCGTTGCTGAGGGTCCGCCGGCCGTTCCGCTCCGCGTGCTGGGTGGAGACCACCACCGTCCTGACTGCCACCGGCCGATCGCCTTCGTACTCGACGGACACTTGTGATTTTCCGTCGGGGCGCAGCCAGTCGATCTTGGACAGGCCGTCGAGCCCCTTCCGAACCCTGGCCAGCCGCTCCGTGATGCGGTGCGCCAGGAGAATCGGAACCGGCATTCGCTCGCGGGTCTCCGACGTGGCGTAGCCGAACATCATCCCCTGGTCGCCGGCGCCCTGCTCCCGGTTGGAGCCCTCGTCCACCCCCCGCGCGATGTCCGGCGACTGCCGGTCGATCGACGCGAGCACGGCGCAGGTGCGGCAATCGAATCCGTAGGACGCGTCCGTGTACCCGATGGCCTCGACCGTGCTCCGCACGACATCCGGAATGTGGACGTAGGTCTTGGTGCTGATCTCGCCCGCGACCACGGCCATGCCGGTCGTCACCAGGGTCTCGCACGCCACGCGCCCGGCAGGATCCCGCGAGAGAATCGCGTCGAGCACGGCGTCGGATATCTGGTCGGCGACCTTGTCCGGATGGCCTTCGGTGACCGATTCGGACGTGAACACATGCCGTTTGGAGAGTGCCATGGGGTGCGTCGGAAGGTTGGAGAGGTATGTCTACGGCAGCCGAGAGCCGGGAGGCAAGCTAGCCACCCGTGCGCGGCCCGGCAACGCCGCTTGGGGGTCCAGCAGACGAAGATCGACGTACGCTCCCACCGCGGCGCGAAGTGCATCGAGCACCGCATCGGCGGTTGGGGCGTTGAGCGCTTCCTCCGCAGCTTGCCGGGCGGCGGCTTCGGGCACCGAGCGGAGGACCCATTTCACCAGCGGCAACGCGGGAGGTGCCACGCTCAGTCGCCGGTAGCCCAGGCCGATGAGCAGCACGATCGAGAGACCCTCGGACGCCATCTCGCCGCACACGCTGACGGGCAGGCCGGCAGCGGTGCCGACATCCAGAATGCGCTTGAGCTGTCGCACGATGGCCGGGTGGTGCGGGGTGAAGCGTTCGGCCAGCCGGGCATTGCCGCGGTCCACCGCCAGCGTGTACTGGGTGAGATCGTTGGTGCCGACGCTGAAGAAGGCGCTGACTTCGGCCAGCCGGTCGGCGATGACCACCGCTGCCGGCGTCTCGATCATCACGCCCACGGGCACCGTCGCCGCAGTCCGCATCCCCTCCGTCCGGAGCGCCTCCGCCTCCTCCGCCATCAGCGCCCTGGCCTCGAGAACCTCTTCGACCCGGGTGACGAGCGGGAGCATGAGCTGGATGTCGCGGTCCACGGCCGCACGGAGGATCGCGCGCAGCTGCACCCGAAACACTTCGGGCTGATCGAGACACACGCGGATGGATCGCCAGCCGAGGAAGGGATTGGCCTCCTGCGGCGCTTGGAACGCGGCGGGGAACTTGTCGCCCCCGAGGTCGAACGACCGGAGGATGACCGTTTGCTCCGGGAAGGCCGACGCGACCCGCCGGAAGTAATCGGTCTGCTCGTCCTCGGTGGGAAGGCTGGTGCGCCCGGTGAGCAGGAATTCGGTCCGCAGCAGCCCCACGCCCTCGGCCCCGAAGCGGACGGCGGCCTCGATCTCCTCGGGGAGGTCCACGTTCCCCATCAGGAGGATCGGAGTGCCCTCGGGGGTCGCGGCCGCCTCTCCGGTGACCGTTTCCAGCTCGAGCTCGAGCCGGCGGCGACGGCTCACCTGCACCTTCGCGTCCTCCAGCTCCGCGAACGTCGGCTCGATGACCACGGTGCCGGCCTGGCCGTCGATCAGCAGGGTACGACCGTCGGGGATCGAGGCCAGCGCACCGACGACGCCCATCACGGCCGGGATCCCGAGCGAGTGGGCGAGGATGGCCGCATGAGACGTACGCGTGCCCTCTTCGCTGACGAGTCCGACGACGTGATCCCGGTCAAGCTGGACGGTCAGACCCGGGGACAGCTCCCGTGCCACGACGACCACCTGCTCATCGGGCGCGACGCTCCACAGCTCGTCCAGCTTGCGACCGAGGAGCCGTTGCAGCATGCGCATCTGGATGGCGTGCAGGTCGGCCAGCCGCTCCCGGAGCCGTGCGCTCGCGGAGTTGGACCAGAGATTCCGGACTTCGAGCGCCTTGAACTCGTACGCGGTCTCCGCGCTCAGGGCGTTGTTGCGGATCAGCTGCTCGACCGCCTTGAGGAAGTACTCGTCCTTCGCCATTTCGACCTGGGCGTCGAAGATCCGTGACTCCTCAGGCCCGGCCCGCTCGTAGACCCGCTGGCCCAGCTCGCTGAGCGAGGCCACGACCACGTCCACGGCCTCGTGGAGCCGGCGGACTTCCTCCTCAACCTGCGCCGGGGGCACGGCGCGATTGGGCACGTCGGGAAAGTCGAGCCGCATCACCAGTGCCGGCCCAAAGGCCACGCCCGGTGAAACGCCGACGCCGCGAAGTACGTGTGGACCCGCCATGTTTACATCTCCCCGAAACCGCTTGCCACGAGGTCCATCAGCGCCTGGACCGCCCGCTCGGCGTCGTCGCCGCTGGCCCTGATGGTAATGCTGCTTCCGCACTCGGCCGCGAGCATCATGACGCCCATGATGCTCTTGCCGTTCACCTCCACCCCGTCCTTGAGGACGGCGATCTCCGCGGCGAAGGTGCTCGCCAGCCGCACCATCTGCGCCGCCGGCCGGGCGTGGAGACCGAGCGGGTTGACGATGGTCGCCTCCCGCTCGATGGTGGGCGCCGTCACCGCGTGACCAGACGAAAGAGCAGCGTCACCAGCACCGCCGCCAGGGCGAACCGGCTCCCGGTCATGCGGGCGCCGAAGAGGCGTCCCGCCGCGATGCCGGCGGCCACGATCAGGCCGACGGACAACCCGCTCACGAGCCCGAACGGTCGCAGGTACCACGTCGCCACCAGCGGCAAGGCGAAGCCGACCAGCAGGCCCGCCCCATTGCCCACGAGCGGCACCGCCTTCGGGATCCAAGAGGCACCGATCGCCCGACCGACTCCCATCCCCGAGGCAAGGCCGGTGCGGAGGGCCCAAACGGCCGTCCAGACCCGTACCAGGTTGTACGCCACCAGGAACGCCACGATGGCCCGCCCGGCGGCACCCAGCACGACGGCCGCGAGGGTCGCGCCCACGAGACCCGGCAGCAGGCCGGCCCAGAAGAGCTGGTCCCCCAGAGCGCCGAGCGGGCTACAGAGGGCGGACCTGAGCCGCACCACCTGCGTCCCCGGCTCGGCATCGTACTCCGCCCGCACGGTCGCCCCCAGGGCGAGCCCGGCGAGATTCGGATTGCAGTTGAAGAACTCCGCCGAGCGGACCACGGCCTCGGAGTGACGCACCGGGTCCGCGATCTTGAGATCCTCGAGCAGCGGCTCAGCGGCGTAACCGAGTCCCACGCCAAGCATCCGCTCGTAATTCCAAACCCCCTGCACCGCGAAGAGCCGGAGCAACGCGCGCCCGCTGCCGTTCATCTGAGCACCGCCAGGGCGAAGCCCAGGACCAGGCCCGCCGCCAGCCACCGCCGCCGGCGACTGCGACCCGCGCTCCGTAGCGCGCCGCCGAGCGCCGCGGCGAGTCCGGCACCCACCAGCACGAGCGTGATCGCGATGGCCGTTCGCCGGTC
>CAZFKN010000159.1:0-4788 GCA_964519805.1 uncultured Gemmatimonadaceae bacterium | reverse complement strand
GGCGTCAGGACGATGAGCGGCTGCACCAGCGTATCCGCGCGGATCGAAGCCTCGACCTGAACCAGATTCTGGGCCTCCGACGCGGCAACATCGAACGTGGCAATATGCATGAGCAGCGCGGTGAGCGGCGCGTCCTCGAGCTTGTCTTCCGGGACCCCGTCCACCGGCGTTCCCGTATCGAGCGTGACGCGGGCGTGGCCGAAGAGCCAGAGCGGAAGACCTTCCAGCGCGGCCAGCAAGCGGCGGTTGAGCGAGAGGCTTTCGCCGTTCAGGGTGATGACCCCCAGCGTCGGGCGCTCGTGCTGCCGGCGCGAGTGCACGACGAAACCGTAGGTTAGCGACGGCTCCTGGCCACCGGAGCGGCGCAGGGCAGCCCGTAGCTTCTGCTGACTGAACGCGATCGTGTGGTACGGAACCACAGGGATCTCCCGGGTGCACGCGCCTTGGGGGAACGCGCATCCGTCGAGCATAGTTCGTGCCATGAAGGACTTTCCGCCTCCTGTGTGGGCGTTGCGACGGCACGCATGATGCCATTGACTCCCCCTACTCCCTAGGTAGCTTGGGCCCATGTTCTGCTCCCGCTGCGGCAGCGAGATCAGCGGCACCTCCAAATTCTGTCCCTCCTGCGGTCTCGATCTCACGGCGACCACGCCCGTCCGGGCGATGGCGACGGGAGCCGTGGCTGAGCTTGACCTCGTCCGCGAGGCGCTCACCGCGGAATACGAGATCCTCGAGGAGCTGGGCCGCGGAGGCATGGCGCTGGTCTTTCGAGCGAAGGATCGCCACCTCGAACGCGAGGTGGCGGTCAAGGTGCTGCCGTTCACCCTGGCCTTCGACGCCGAGTTCGTGGAGCGCTTCCAGCGGGAGGCCCGCACGGCCGCCCAATTGGAACACCCCAACATCATTCCGATTTATCGAGTCGGTCGCTCCGGCCGGGTCATCTACTTCATCATGAAGTATCTGCGCGGCGGCTCGCTCTCCACGCTCCTCGGCGAGCGGAAGACGCTGACGCCGCCCGAAATCCGGCGCGTGCTCGTCGAGGCCGGCAGCGCGCTGGGCTACGCCGCGCAGCGGGGCATCGTGCACCGCGACATCAAGCCCGACAACATTATGTTCGACGAGTTTGGACAGTGTGTGCTCACCGACTTCGGCATCGCGAAGGCCGCGTCGGGGGGCCGGCTCACCGGCACCGGGATGTCGATCGGCACGCCGCACTACATGAGCCCGGAGCAGGCACGCGCGCAGCCCATCGACGGCCGGAGCGATATCTACAGCCTGGGTGTGGTGGCGTATCAGTCGCTCGCCGGCGTGGTGCCCTACGACGGCGAGGACAGCTTCTCGATCGGCTACAAGCACATCACCGAGCCCATCCCGACGCCCCAGCTCATCAACGCCGACGAACGCCGTCTGTTCGAAGTGATCAAGCAGATGCTGATGAAGGACCCGGCCGATCGCTTCCAGACCTGCGAGGAGCTGATCGCGTCGCTGCAGGGCCAGCCGATCGCCACGTCGGGCTTTCTCCGGACCGGTGCCACAGCCGCCGCGACGCCGCCCCGCTCCGGGGCCGCTCCTGCGGTCGCACCGGCTGCTGCACCCGCGATCGCGAGCCAGCCGACGACGCCGATCAACTCGCCGTCGGTGGAGCGCCGGGCCATGCCGCGGCCGGAGCGCCGGATGGCCGAGCGGTCGCCCGTCATGCGGCGACCGAAGACGAGCCCGGCCCTTGTGGTCGCGCTCGTGCTCGTCGCCCTCGGCGCCGGCGGCTATTACTACGTCCAGTCGAGAGGACCGGCGGATGGCGCGCCCGTGAAGAGCGATTCCACCAAGACTGATACCACCACGAAATCCACCACGCTCGCCGGTCACGACACCACCCGGGCCGATTCGCAGCGCGCGGCCACTACGCCGCCGGCTGCGCCCGCTCCGGCACCCGCTCCGGCGAATCCCACCAAGACCCCGCCGGCACCTGCGCCCACGGCCACGGCTCCGCCTCCCATCCCGAAACCGGCCCGGACCGACGCCTCCACGCCGGCCGCCGCGCCGACGTCGACGGACAGCGGCGGCATCCGCGTGGTGAACCTGCCGCGCGGCTCGGATGTGCTGATCGACGAGAAGCCGGTGACCGATCCCGTGACCAAGCTGCCACCCGGCCCGCACGCGATAGCGATTTCGGCGCCGCTGCACAACTTCTACGCCGACACGATCGTGGTGGAGCCGGGCAAGATCACCGAGGTCCGGCCGCAGCTCACCCGGCTCGGTGCCCCGCTGCCGCCCAGGGTCCGCCGGGAGCTCGCAGCGCGGGGCCTGAGCTCGTGCATGCCGGGTCCGGCGTACAACGCCGACGGCTCCTGCTTCGATGAGCGGCCCAAGCCGGTCGCGGCGCCGTTCGTGCCGGTCCCCGCCGATGCCGCGGAGCAACATCCCCGGCCCTCGATCCTCTGGGTGAAGGTCTCGCCCGAGGGAAAGACGGTCGATATCCAGCCGCTCCGCCCCTCCAACGACTCCGCCTTCGAGCGCGACGTCCACGCGTTCGCCGAACAGCTGTCGTGGTATCCGGCGACGAAGGCCGGACAGGCGGTTGAGGGGTGGACGCAGATGATTTTTCGACCGCAGCCGTGAGGAGAAAGCTGTTAGCCATTAGCCGTCGGCCATCAGCTAACGGCTGCTAACGGCTAATAGCTAACGGCTTACGGCTCATGTCTATCCACCCGTCCGCCTACGTAGCCCCCACCGCCTCCGTCCTCGGCGACGTCACGCTCGAAGCCGAGAGTAGCGTCTGGTTCCAGGCGGTCCTCCGGGGCGATCTGGCACCGATTGTGATAGGGGCTCAGTCCAACATCCAGGATGGCGCGATCGTCCACGTCGATACCGGCATCCCCTGCACGGTCGGTAAGCGGGTCGGGGTGGGGCACCGGGTCATCCTCCACGGCTGCGAGGTGGAGGACGATTCCCTGATCGGGATGGGCGCCGTATTGCTCAACCGGGTGCGGATCGGGGCCGGGAGCGTGGTGGCTGCGGGAGCCGTGATCCCGGAGGGCATGGTGGTTCCCCCGCGCTCGCTCGTCATGGGGGTTCCGGGCCGGATCGTGCGCCAAGTGGATGCCGAACTGACCCAGCGGATCGCGGCGACCTGGGCGCGCTACGTCGAGCTGGCCCGGGCGCATCGAGAGGGTCGGTACCCGCCGGCGCGGGGTCAGTGACGTGACGCTGGTCGCATCCGCCGTGTCGACTGGCGGATTGGCGGTTTTTCCACAGCGACCGATGTGATTATTTTTGTGATGTGAGAATCGAGATTTCGCGTCGTGACGCGGATTTTACAAGGGATTGTGCAGCCATGTGGGTTGGCCTAGCTTGGCCCTCCGTTTCGATGGATCCCCCGTCCGTCGAAACAAGACCATTTGCTCGCACGCAGGAATCCTTCACAAGCCGGGGTTGCCCATGAATTCGTCCACCCCACGGGACGCTGTCACGCTGTCGTCCAATGCCGTCACGGTGCTCGAAAAGCGCTACCTCATCAAGGATGATGCAGGGAAGCCGGTCGAGACCCCCAGCGATCTGTTCTGGCGCGTCGCGCGCACGATCGCCGAACCCGACCGCCGATACGGCGCGTCGGCCGGGGCGGTAGAGGCGTTGGCGGAGGCGTTCTACGGGCTCATGGCCGACCGGCTGTTCATGCCCAACTCTCCCACCCTCATGAACGCGGGCCGGCCGCTGGGTCAGCTATCCGCCTGCTTCGTGCTGCCGGTGGACGACGCCATTTCCAACGGCCGAAGCGGCATCTACGACACGCTCCGCTCCATGGCCCTGGTCCATCAGTCGGGTGGGGGCACCGGCTTCAGCTTCTCCCGCCTCCGGCCCAAGAACGACATCGTCCGCTCGACGATGGGGGTGGCCTCTGGCCCGGTCTCGTTCATGTCGCTCTACGACGCGTCGACCGACGTGGTCAAGCAGGGCGGCACCCGCCGGGGCGCCAACATGGGGATCCTTCGGGTCGACCACCCGGACATCCTCGAGTTCATCTCTTGCAAGGACGACATCACCAAGGTCACCAACTTCAACATCTCGGTGGCCGTGACCGACGCCTTCATGCGGGCCGTGGAGGCCGACACCAGCTACGATCTCATCCACCCCAAGACCCAGCAGGTCGTGGGGCAGCTGGAGGCCCGTCAGGTCTGGAACAAGATCATCCACGGCGCCTGGAAGACGGGCGAGCCGGGCGTGTTCTTCATCGATCGCGCCAATTACTACAACCCGGTCCCGAACCTGGGTGCCTACGAGGCGACCAATCCCTGCGGCGAGCAGCCCCTCCTTCCGTACGATGTCTGCAATCTCGGCTCGATCAACCTCGGCGGGCTCGTCAAGAACGGCCAGATCGACTGGGACGGGCTCCGGCGCGTCGTGCACCTCGCGACCCACTTCCTCGAGAACGTGATCGACGCCAACCAGTACCCGCTCCAGGAGATCACCGACCTGGCGCAGCGGATCCGGCGGATCGGCCTCGGCGTCATGGGTCTGGCGGATCTCTTCGTCCGTCTGGGCGTGGCCTACGACTCCGAGGAGGGCGTTGCGCTCGGCCGGAAGCTCCAGCAATTCGTCGACGAGGAGGCCAAGGTCGAGTCGGAGCGGCTCGGCACCCATCGCGGCGTCTTTCCCGAATGGGAGCGGAGCATCTGGGGACCTGACGCCACGGCTGCACGCGGGCCCAACGGCGAGCGGGTTCGGCCGATGCGCCGGCTCCGCAACTGCAACGTCACCACGGTGGCCCCGACGGGCACGATCTCCATCATC
>CAZFKN010000158.1:0-4805 GCA_964519805.1 uncultured Gemmatimonadaceae bacterium | reverse complement strand
GAGCCGTCGCTCATCTTGCCCGATGCCGAGAACTGCTGGGTTGCCCCAGCTTTGAGACTGGCCGTGGGGGGCGTCAGCGTGAGGCTCTGAAGTGTGAGCGGTGGTGGCGATGACGTGGGAACGCTGATCGTGACCGAGCTCGTGTCCGCCAGCGCTCCGCCCGCCTGCACGGCGATGATGCGGAACGTCCCGGCGGTCTGTCCCGCCGTGAACGCGCCCCCGCTGGTGATGGTCCCGCCCGTTGCCGAGAACGCGGGCATTACCGCGGCGGTGCTCCCGTCGCTCCGCTTACCCGACACCGAGAACTGTTGGGAGGATCCCGGCGTGAGCGACACCGATGCGGGTGTGAGCACGATGCTCGTAATCGGCGGCAGCGAGACCTTCACCGTAGCCGTGTCGGCGAAACCGGTACTGCTCTGCGTCACCACGACCCGGTAGCTTCCGGCGGTGCTGCCGGCCGTGTACGCCCCGGTGCTGGTGATGCTGCCCCCGGTGGCGGTGAACGATGTGCCGGAGACGGCGGTGGTCGTCCCGTTGCTCATCCGACCGATGACGCTGAATTGCTGGGAGGCCCGGGTTTGCAGCGACACCGAGGCGGGCGAGATCTCGATCGCCTGCAGCACCGGCGACGGCGCCGCCGCCGACACCTTGACGATGCTCGTATCGGCGAACAGCCCGTCGCTCGTCTTGGCGATGACCTGGAAGGTCCCGCCCTGGTTGCCGGCGGTGTAGGAACCCGCCGGCGTGATGCTCCCACCGGTGGCGCTGAAGAGCGCGCCGTCGATCGGCGTGAGGCTGCCATCCGTGAGCCGGCCCGAGACGGTGAAGTTGATCGTGCCGCCCGGCTGCAGCGAGGCGCTGTCCGGCTTGAGCACGAGCCCGGCCATGGCGGCCAGCACCGAAATGATCGCGGTGTCGGGCGGCACGGATCCGCTCGGCAGAGTGCCGACGATCTGATACGTTCCCGGTTGCTTCGCCGAGAACGCGCCGGTGGAGTCTACCATTCCACCGCTGGCAGACCACTGGACGGTCACCGGGACGCTGTCACCGGTGCTGGATTTCGCGAACGCCCGAAGGTGGACGACCTGGTTGACCGTGGTCGTCTGTTTAGCGGGCGTGAGAACGATCTTGGTGATATATCCGCTCGGTGCCTTGGGCGGAGACAACACTTCCCCTGTGGAGCACGCGGTGAATGCAACGATGGCGAGGAGTGGGAAGTGTATCGAAACGGGCCGACATGCGGCGAGCTTGGTGACCAGCGTCACGTTGCGATTCCTCTATTCTTGGCTCCTGGATGATCGAGGTCCGGTTGGCGCGCGGTGGCGCCCCCCGGTTCGGGAAGGCGCATAGTATGGCCCGCCATTGCGGGGAGCGCAACCCTGGAATTTCGGGCTGTACCCGATTGTGACATCACGGGGCCCGCGGGGATGGACGCCCACGGCCCGGGTTGCTTAGACTCTCCGCGTCTCCGGAGACCGGCATTCGTGAACGTTCTCTTCGTCGCTCAGCTGCTGCCCTGGCCGCTCGACAACGGCGCCGCGCACCGCGTGTATCACCTGCTCCAGTGGCTGAGCGAGCGGCACCGCGTGACCCTCGTCGTGCTCGCCGAAGAGGGAAAGACCGTCGATGACGGCTTCCCGCTGTGGCCGCGGCTCGAGCGCGTGCTCTCTACGTCGCGGGCCACGTGCGCGTTCACGCGCACCGCGCGCTACGACCATCACCCGCCGCCCGCCGATCGGCTTCGCGCGCTGTTCTCGTCGCCGCTGCCGAACTTCGTCCGGCGCTGGGAGTCTCCCGAGCTGATCGCCATCCTGCGCGACCTCGCCGCCACGACGCGCTTCGATCTGGTCTGGGCGGAGCGGTCGTACATCGCGGAGATGGTGCGGAAGGCGGGATTCCGGCGGGTGGTGGTGGACGTGGACGATCTCGAGAGCGTCGTGCTGTTCCGGCTGCTCGCCCGCTCACCGCGCTATCTGTCGAAACCGCTCCAGTATCTCGAGGGCGTGAAAGGCTGGCTGTACGAGCGACTCGTCCTTCCCCTGCGATTTCAGCGGCTGCTGGTCTGCAAGCCGGAGGATCGCAGCCGCTTTGCCCTCGGCACCCGCCACAAGGTCTTCGTGGTGCCCAATGGCGTGCGTCCTGTTCCGCCGTGCGACCCGGCGGACGAGGCTGCGGGCGAGATGCTCTTCGTCGGCTCGCTCGAGTACTGGCCCAACCAGGACGCCGTCACCTACTTCGTGGACGAGGTGCTGCCGAGCATCCGAGCGCGGCACCCGGGGGCGCGCTTCACCATGGTCGGTGCCCGTCCGGGAGACGCCGTACGCCGGTTGCACAACGGAGCGGACGTCATCGTCGCGGCCTCGGTGCCCGACCTGGAACCCTACTACCGGCGGGCGGCGCTCGTGGTGGTGCCGATGCGACTGGGCGGGGGGACGCGGATCAAGGTGCTGGAGGCGCTGGTCCACGGGAGGGCGGTGGTCACGACGTCGATCGGCGCGGAGGGGCTCGAGCTGCGGAGCGGCGATGCGCTCCAGATCGCTGATGGCGCCGAACCGTTCGCCGACGCCTGCGTGCGCCTCCTGGGCGACGCGGCCGCGCGGCACCGTCTGGCGGACAGCGGACGGGAGCAGGTATTGGAACGGTTCGACTGGAATGTGGTACTCGGCAGGCGCCTGGAGGCCGTGCTGGCGCCGGGTGACTCGTCGGCTGCCTAGAAGTCGGCGAAGAAGTCCCACTTCGGTTCCCACTCCTCCTTCTTCTCGAAATAGCGGTCGGCGAAGTTCCGGTAGAAGCTCTGGGGCGCGGCGCCGGTCAGCCTCCGAATGACCCTTCTGACGTGAGTGTAGCCGACGTATGAGGTGCCGAGCCCGACGTCCAGCTCGGCGTATCGCCGGTGCGTCAGCAGGAACTTGATGACCTTGTGAATGGCTGGCATCGCACAGTCGTTGAACGCCACGACGCCTCCGACTGGGATCATCCGGTCCAGATACCAGAAGTCGAGCAGGACAAAGTCGAAGGTGTGGTTGCCGTCGATGTAGGCCAGATCCACTTGCGTCCCCGCCGCGAGGAGCTGGGGCAGCGCCAAGAAGTCCGGCTGGGTGATGTGCTCGTGGCGCGCGGCGAGACCCGCGCGGCGGACGGCGGCCAGGCCGCAGCTTTTGTATGCCGCCTGATACGGATCGATCGATATCAGGCGGCCGTTCTCGCCGATCTCATCGAGCGCGGTGAGGATGGCCAGCGTGGAGGCACCCATCGCCATCCCGACCTCGACGGCGAGCCCCGGGCGGCGGGCCAGAACCGTGCGGTACAGTGCCTCGGCAAACCGCGCGGGGATATGACTGTGGAGCGGCTGACGCTCGCCCCGTTCGTCGAGGGTCGTCCCCGACTGGAGCATCTCGCGAAGAACGGCGCTCCGATCGAGCAGGCCCATGGCCCCAGTATAGCTGGGGCGCCCGTTTCCCGCAGCGATCGGCGTCAGCGTGGCCCGTCGCAGGCTGACCCCTTAGACTCCGGCGTCCCGGGAAGGCGAATCTCGTGAATCTCTTGTTCGTCTCGCAGCTCCTCCCCTGGCCGCTCGACAACGGCACGGCGCTCCGCGTCTATCACCTTCTCCAGTGGCTCAGCGAGCGGCACCGCGTGACGCTCGTGTCGCTGGTCGAGGAGTGGAAGACCGCCGATGAGAGCTTCCCCTTGTGGCATCGGCTCGAGCGGGTGCTCCCCGTGCCCCGCCTCACCTGCGCATTCAACTGGACCCGCCGCTTCGAGCATCATCCGCCACTGGCGCACCGTCTCAAGGCCCTCGTGGCGTCTCCGGTGCCGAGCCTGATACGCCGGTGGTATTCGCCCGAGCTGCTCGCCCTCCTCCAGAGGCTCCGCGCGACGAGCAGTTTCGATCTGGTATGGGCAGAGCGCTCCTACATGGCCGAGGTGGTCCGCGCGGCGGGGTTCCGGCGGGTCATCGTGGACGTGGACGACATCGAGAGCGTGGCCTTCTTCCGGGTGCTGCGCCAATCGCCCCGGTATCTATCCAAGCCCGTCCACTACGCCGAGTGGGCCAAGGGCCACCTGTACGAGCGCGTGCTTCTCCCGCTCCGGTTCGAGCGCCTGCTCGTCTGCAAGGCGGAGGATCGCCGGTTCTTCATCCCGGGCGCCCGGCACAGGATCTTCGTGGTCCCGAACGGTGTTCGCGCATTTCCGCCTTGCGACCCCGCAGCCCAGCTGCCCGGCGAGATGCTCTTCGTCGGCTCGCTGGAGTACCCTCCGAATATCGACGCCGTGACCTACTTCGTGCAGGAGATTCTGCCACGAGTCCAGAAGCGCCACCCGGCTGCCAGGCTCACGATCGTGGGCGTCCGGCCGAGGGAGGCGGCCCTCCGGCTTCACAACGGTGCGGACGTCGTCGTCGCGGGTTCGGTGCCGGACCTCGAGCCCTATTACCGAAACGCGGCGCTGGTGGTGGTGCCGATGAGACTGGGCGGCGGCACGCGAATCAAGGTGCTGGAGGCGCTCGCACACGGGAAGCCGCTCGTGACGACATCCATCGGGGCCGAGGGGTTGAGCCTCAAGGGAGGCGAAGCGCTCGAGATCGCGGACGGCCCCGAGGCGTTCGCGGCCGCTTGCGTGCGGCTACTTGGGGACGCAGACGCGCGACGCCGCCTGGCCGAGAACGGCCGGCGGCAGGTGCTGGAACGCTACGAGTGGGACGCGGTGCTCGGCCGGAGCCTGGGAGCCGTTCTGGCGCCGTAGTGCGTCAGAGGTACTCGGCGAACACGAATTCGAGGCGATGGAACAACAGGAGGCTCGCG
>CAZFKN010000157.1:1206-5042 GCA_964519805.1 uncultured Gemmatimonadaceae bacterium | reverse complement strand
CTCCCGCAGGCTCCCTGATGCAAGAAGCCCCTCGATTTCTCGAAGGGCTCTGCCGGGCTCACATCGAATCGTGGTGCATCTTCCCAACCTGCCCGGTCATCGTGTCGGGAAGCACGCGGGGCTTCATCCCGCTGTCGGACGGGACGAACCCGCCGCTGTCCAGCGGCGAGGCCCGCCCGGTTTCCGGGGGCGCCCGCCCCATGTCGTTGTCGGCCTGCCGGGTACACGCCGCCAGCGAGACGGCGACGGCCAGAGCGAAAAGCATTCGCATGGCGAGATCCTCATGCTCAGGTTCCGATCGGTTCCACTGCCGGCTGAAGCCGGAACGCCAAGCTAGGCCGCGCTGAGCACCGGCGACTGCGCGCCGGATCACGCGGGCGTCGCGATATCCCGCACACGCGCCGATCAAGTCATCAATTCCTCTAACCCACGGTATAGATCGAGCGCCTGAGGGTTGGCCAACGCATCCCGATTTCTGACTTCGCGGCCGTGAATGACGTCGCGGACGGCGAGCTCGGTGATCTTGCCGCTGATGGTGCGCGGGATGTCCGGCACCTGGACGATCTTCTTCGGCACGTGGTGCGGGCTGGCGTGCTCCCGGATGCGGCGGCGAATCGTGTCGCGCAGCGGCTCGTCCAGCGTCAGTCCCGCGCGCAGGCGCACGAACAGCACGATCCGCACGTCGCCCTGCCACTCCTGCCCCACCACCAGACTCTCGACGATTTCGGGCAGCTGCTCCACCTGCCGATAGATCTCCGCCGTCCCGATGCGCACACCACCGGGGTTCAGCGTCGCATCGCTCCGCCCGTGGATAACGAGACCGTCATGCGCCGTCAGCTCCGCCCAGTCACCGTGGCGCCAGACCCCGGGAAAGAAATCGAAGTACGCCGAGCGATACTTGGAACCGTCGGGGTCGTCCCAGAACGCCACCGGCATGCTCGGGAACGGCCGAGTGCAAACCAGCTCACCGGCCTCCCCGCGAACCGGCCGGCCGTCGGGAGCGAAAATGTCGACCGCCATGCCGAGACCGCGGGTCTGAAGCTCACCCCGCCAGACGGGGGCGATCGGATTGCCCAGCGCGAAGCAGGAAATGATGTCGGTGCCGCCGCTCACGCTCGCGAGATGCACGTCGCGCTTGATTCGCCCGTACACGTAGTCGAAGCTGTGACTAGCGAGCGGGCTGCCCGTCGAGAGGATGGCCCGGAGTCGAGTCAGGTCGTGGCTGCGGCCGGGCTCGAGGCCCTCCTTTTCCGCCAGCGCGAGGTATTTGGCGCTGGTCCCGAAGATCGTGACTCCCTCCGCCGCCGCCATGTCCCAGAGCATCGTCGGGGGCAGCAAGGGCGCCCCGTCGTAAAGCACCACCGTGGCCCCCACCGCCAGGCTCGAGACCATCCAGTTCCACATCATCCACCCGCAGGTGGTGAAGTAGAAGATCCGGTCGTCCCGCGTGAGGTCAGTGTGGAGGACCAGCTCCTTCAGGTGCTGGAGCAGGGTCCCCCCGGCGCCGTGCACCATGCACTTCGGCAACCCGGTCGTGCCGGAGGAGTACATGATGTAAAGCGGGTGATCGAACGGGAGCCGGGCGAACGCGGAGGGGCCGCTTTCCCGGCCAACGACGAAGTCCTCCCACCGCACGGCATCGCGGATTCCGTCGACGGATGGCTGCTCCCTGAGGTACCCGACCACCACCACGCGCTCGATCGAGGCGATCTTCTCCCGCACCTCCCGCACCCGGGAGAGCGAGTCGATCTCCTTGCCCCCGTAGCGATAGCCATCGGCGCAGAACAGGACTCGCGGCTGGATCTGCCCGAACCGGTCCAGCACCCCATTGGCCCCGAAGTCGGGCGAGCAGGACGACCAGACTGCCCCGAGGGTCGCCGTGGCGAGCATGGCGATGACGGCCTCTGGGAGGTTGGGCAGAAACCCGGCGACCCGGTCGCCAGGGCGGACCCCCACGCTCCGGAGCGCCGCCGCTACCGACGCCACCTCCGGCGCCAGCTCCGCGAACGTGACGACCCGCCGCCGCCCCAGCTCGTTCCAGAACACGAGGGCCGGGTGGTTGTCGCGCCGGCGCAGCAGATTTTCGGCGAAGTTGAGCCGGGCGCCCCGAAACCAGCGGGGGCCGAGGGTGGGATCGGGCGGAGCCATCCGCTCGCCCCCGTCGAGAACCGCCTCCCAGGGCAGACCGCCGGGCCGTTCGTCGGCCACGACCCCGGTAAAGCGCCATACCGCAGACCAGAACTCGGCCGGCCGGGCGACCGACCAGGCGTAGAGTGCCTGAAAGTCCGTGGCTGCAGGCGCGTGCGCCTTCACGAAACGGGTCAGATTGGCCCGGGCGACCCGCTCAGGGGTCGGAGTCCACAGGGGCTGGTCCATGCGCCGGGAAATCAAGCGCACGGAGGGCGATGGTCAACCGCGACGAGTCGAGGGCGAAATGCGGCGGCGGTGCGACGGGGAGCGGCGACCGATTTTCGTGATGTGCGGAAGCGATAGCGGCTTACTTCGAGCGGGTCTGCTGGCACATGGGGTGCATCACGCCGACGAGCGGCCCTTCGCCGACGCCACCGACGCCCCGACCGGTTCCTCAGCGGACCGAGGTGCCGCTGGCGCGGATCGAAGGGTCGCGCTACGTCAGGACGTGGGCGGGTTGAACGCGGCGTGCTGCTGCTCGACCCACGACCGATGGTAGTTCGGGTCCTCGAAGGCCACGGCAGCCTTGGCCACGTGCAGCGGGCGGAAGCTGTCCATCATCACCGCCAGCTCGTTCGTGAACGTCTGCCCGATACTGGCCTCGGCCCGGCCCGGATGCGGCCCGTGCGGAAGGCCGTCCGGGTGATGGGTGATGCTCCCGTATTCGATCCCCTTCCGGCTCATGAACTCGCTCGAGGCGTAGAACAGGACCTCGTCGGAGTCCACGTTGCTGTGGTTATACGGCGCGGGCACCGCGTTGGGGTCGAAGTCGTACGGCCGCGGGCAGAAGCTGCAGATCACGAACCCGTCGCCCTGGAAGGTCTGGTGCACCGGCGGCGGTTGGTGGATCCGCCCCACGATCGGCTCGAAGTCGTTGATGTTGAAGGTCCAGGGGTAGAAGTACCCGTCCCAGCCCACGACGTCGAAGGGATGGTGATCGAGCATCAGCTCGTTGAACGCGTCGTACTGCTTCACCAGGATGGGGAAGTCGCCGCGCTCATCGTGGGTCCGGAGCTCGCCCGGCCGGCGGATGTCACGCTCGGAGTACGGCGCCCCCTCGAGCAGCTGGCCGAACTCGTTGCGGTAGCGCTTGGGCCAACGGACATGCCCCCGACTCTCGAACACCAGCAGCTTCGTCGGCCCGGCCGCCACGTCCAGGCGCCAACGGTGCGTGATGTTCCGATGGATGACGACGTAGTCGCCGCTCTGGTAGGGCAGGTCCCCGAACACCGACTCGAGCACTCCCTTCCCCTCGACCACGTACGCCACCTCGTCGGCCATCGAGTTCCGGTAGAAGTGCGCGTCCTGTTCGTCCGGCTCCACATACAGCATCCCGATGTCCTTGTTGAAGAGGATCGGGATGCGGTCGAGCGTCGGACTCCCGCCCTTCTTGGCCCGGGCCGTGAGAAAGTGCCGGTGGCGCAGGGACGTATCGTCGTCCTTCTCCCACACGATCTCTTTCACCCGCCGGGCGGATTTCACCGTGGTGGGAGGATGGATGTGATACAGCAGGGATGAGGTGCCGACGAATCCCTCGTGCCCCATCAATTCCTCGGCGTGGATCCCCCCATCCGGCTTCCGGAAGACCGTGTGCCGTTTCTTGGGGAACTGGCCGAGGCTGTGATATATGGGCATCTGAACCTCAT
>CAZFKN010000157.1:0-1106 GCA_964519805.1 uncultured Gemmatimonadaceae bacterium | reverse complement strand
AGGTTTCCTCTCGCCGCCTGCTCCCGCTCGATCGCCTCGAACAGGGCCTTGAAGTTGCCCGCGCCGAAGCTCTTGGCACCCTTCCGCTGGATAATCTCGTAGAAGAGCGTCGGGCGGTCTTCCACCGGCTTGGTGAAGATCTGGAGCAGGTAGCCCTCGTCATCGCGGTCGACCAGGATGCCGAGATCGCGGAGCGGCACGATGTCTTCGTCGATCCGGCCCACCCGGTCAAACACCGTGTCGTAGTAGGTCGTCGGCACCCGCAGGAAGTCGACGCCCCGGTCCCGCATCGCCGTCACCGTGCTCACGATGTCGTCGGTGGCGATCGCGATGTGCTGGACCCCGGGCCCGCGGTAGAACTCCAGGTACTCGTCGATCTGGGACTTCTTCCGTCCCTGGGCCGGCTCGTTGAGCGGGAACTTGATCCGGCCGTTGCCATTGGAGACGACCTTCGACATCAGGGCCGAGTATTCCGTCGAGATGGTCTTGTCGTCGAACGAGATCAGGTTGTAGAAGCCCAGCACCTTCTCGTAGTACTCGACCCAGCGGTTCATCGCCCCCAGCTCGACGTTCCCGACACAGTGGTCCACATACTTGAGACCGACCGGCTCGGGATTGTAGCGGCTCTCGAGCCGCACGAAGCCGGGCATGAAGGGCCCGCGATAATTCCGCCGTTCGACCAGCGAGTGGATCGTCTCGCCGTAGGTGCGGATCCCGGCGGTCACGACCTCGCCGTCGGCGTCGCGCAGCATCGTGGGCTCGTAGGCCGAGTGCGCGCCCCGCTCGATCGCCTTCTTGTAGGCCACCCGTGCGTCGTCCACCCAGAGCGCGATGTCCTTGACCCCATCGCCGTGGAGCTGGACGTGGGCTGCGACGGGGTGATCCGGGCGGAGGGCGGTCGTGAGCACGAGCCGCACCTTGTCCTGCTCCAGGACATAGCTCGTCCGGTCCCGGACGCCGGTTTCCGGGCCGCGATAGGCCACCACCCGGTAGCCGAACGCGGTCCGGTAGTAGATCGACGCCTGCTTCGCGTTGCCGACATAGAACTCGATGTAGTCGGTGCCGTTGATCGGGAACGTGTCGGCGGCGGCGGGGGGGGCGGTAAG
>CAZFKN010000156.1:0-5067 GCA_964519805.1 uncultured Gemmatimonadaceae bacterium | reverse complement strand
CGGGCCCGCCGCCGCCCCCGCGGCCGCCGGTCCGCTCGGCGCCGGCACCCTCAGCTCCCGTGTCCGCCCCTGCTGCGGCAGCCCCGGCTCCGGCTCCGGCGTCGGTGCCGGGGCCCTCGCGGCCGACCAATCCGTTCCTGTCGCAGGATCCGGCGGCGAGAGCGCGCCGGTTGGCGCGAGCCCTGATCTCCGACATGGTCGTCTACCACCCGGCAAAGCGCCAGGAAGGTTTGCGCGACGGTACGCTGAAGCAGCTTTTCGATGAGGAGATCCGGAAGAGCTGGGAGGAGTACGCGGATCAGGTCGGCAAGGAGGTCGCCGACTCGACCCCGTACTTCCGTGAGGCGCTCAACGAGATCCTGGCGGACGGGAAGCAGCTCTTTTAAGCTCTCACTTTTTACTTCCGGTCCCTCCCCTTATCTTAGTGTCCGGCATCAGTCTGGGGCCGTTCGTCCGCCGCGGGCGGTCGAGCGGCTCGCTCGTATTAGCAATTCCAGTCACCAGCGCGGAGCTGCCGTATGTCGGATCTCGCCGATCGTCTGGCCGAGCTCGAGCACCGGGTCACCGAACTCCGAGATTTCCTTTGACCTGACCGGAAAGGCGGAGCGACTCGCCGCGCTCGAGGCCAAGCAGGCGGAGCCCGGGTTCTGGTCCAACGCGGAATCCGCGCGCACCGCCGTGCAGGAGGTGAAGCAGCTCAAGGGGTGGGTGACTCCCTATGAGTCCCTGCGGCAACGGCTCCAGGGTGCGCGGGAGTTGGCGGAGCTGATCGAGCACGAGCCGGACCCGGCCATGCTGGCGGAGCTCGAGAAGGAGTCTGCCGACCTGGCGCAGGCCGTGCAGGCGTTCGAGCTCCAGGCGATGCTTCAGGGCCCGGAAGACGAGAAGGACGCGCTCCTGACCATCCATCCGGGCGCCGGCGGCACCGAGTCGCAGGACTGGGCGGAAATGCTGATGCGGATGTACGTCCGGTGGGCCGAGCGCCACGGCTTCGAGGTGAGCATCCTCGATCTCCTGCCCGGCGAGGAGGCCGGGATCAAGTCCGTGTCCATCGAGATCAAGGGTCAGTACGCCTACGGATACCTGAAGGCCGAGAAGGGCGTGCACCGGCTGGTCCGAATCTCGCCTTACGACTCCCAGGCCAGGCGTCACACCTCGTTTGCTTCGGTGTTCGTGTATCCGGAGGTGGACGACACCATCGAGATCGACCTCCGCGACGAGGACATCAAGATGGACGTGTTTCGCGCGTCCGGGGCAGGCGGCCAGCACGTCAACAAGACTTCGTCCGCGGTGCGGCTCACCCACCTTCCGAGCGGGATCGTGGTCTCCTGCCAGCAGGAGCGCAGCCAGGGCAAGAACAAGGCGACGGCGTACAAGATGCTTCGTGCCGCGCTGTACCAGAAAAAGCTGGAGGAGCAGGAGGCCGCCCGCGCGGTGCTCGAGGCGACCAAGACCGACAACTCGTGGGGTAACCAGATCCGGTCCTACGTCTTCCAGCCGTACACGATGGTGAACGACCACCGTACGGAGCTCAAGGTCTCGGACGTGCAGCGGGTGATGGACGGCGATCTGGATCAGTTCATTCAGGCGTACCTAAAGCGGTTCGGGGGCAAAGCGGCGTGAGCGCAACCGAAGAGCGCAGC
Organism: uncultured Gemmatimonadaceae bacterium; assembly: GCA_964519805.1. GTDB lineage: Bacteria > Gemmatimonadota > Gemmatimonadetes > Gemmatimonadales > GWC2-71-9 > DASQPE01. The sequence continues at coordinate 3,424 of CAZFKN010000156.1, read as the reverse complement.
TACGTGGAGGCTGCGAGGCGCGAGAAGCGGGCCGAGCTGGCGAAGCTCGGCGTAGCTCCCTTCGCGCTGCGGTTCGACCGCACGCACACGGCCGCCGAAGCTCTCGCCGCCTATCAGGACGCGATGGGCGACGCGGGACCCGAGGTCAGCGTGGCCGGGCGTATCTGCTCGCTCCGGTCGCAGGGGAAGACCGCCTTCATTCACCTGGAAGATGTCTCGGGGCGGATTCAGGTCTATTTCCGCCAGGACGGGCTCAAGGACCGTTACGAGCTGGTCAAGCTCCTCGATCTCGACGACCACATCGGCGTGCACGGCCGGCTGTTCCGCACCAAGATGGGCGAGATCACCGTGCGGGTCGACGCGGTGGAGCTGCTGGCCAAGTCATTGCGTCCGCTGCCGCGCGGCAAGACCTACGTGCGCGAGGACGGCACGACTGGCGACACGGCGCTCGCCGACCCCGAGGTCCGCTATCGCCAGCGGTACGCCGATCTCGCGGTGCACCCCGAGGTGCGCGAGGTGTTTCGCGTCCGGGCCCGGGCGATCGCCTACCTGCGGCGCTTCCTCGACGACCGGGGGTTCCTGGAAGTGGAGACGCCGATTCTGCAGCCGCTCTATGGCGGGGCGGCCGCTCGGCCCTTCGTCACCCACCACAACACCCTCGACATGCCGCTGTACCTCCGGATCGCCGACGAGCTGTACCTCAAGCGACTTCTGGTAGGCGGACTCGAGCGCGTGTACGAGATCGGGCACGACTTCCGCAATGAGGGGATCGATCGCACGCATTTCCCCGAGTTCACGATGCTCGAGTTCTACCAGGCGTACGCCGACTATCACGACATGATGGATACCGTGGAGGCGATGGTCGCCGGCCTGGTCGAGCACGTCACGGGGTCGCTCCGTGTCGAGCAGGGCGGGGTCACGCTCGATTTCACTCGGCCCTGGCCGCGGGTCTCGTTCGTCGACGGCGTCCGGCAGCACAGCGGGCTCGACCTGCGGACGGCGTCCGAAGCCGACCTGCGCGCGTTCCTCGCGGAGCGCCGCCGTGCGGCCAAGGGCGATCCGGATGAGGCGCCGGTCGATGCGCTCTCGGGCGGCAAGCTCCTCGACGAGGTGTTCAAGGCCACGCTCGAGCCCCATCTGGTCCAGCCGACGTTGGTCGTCGACTACCCGAAAGCGCTCTCGCCGCTCGCTCGCGTACACCGGACCGATCCCGCGCTCACGGAGCGCTTCGAGCTGTTCGTGCAGGGGCTGGAGATGGCCAACGCCTTCAGCGAGCTGAACGACCCCGACGACCAGCGGGCGCGATTCGAGGACCAGGGACGGCAACGCGCCGCCGGCGACGAAGAGGCCCAGTGCTACGACGCCGACTACGTGCGGGCACTGGAATACGGCATGCCGCCCGCGGGCGGGGTCGGCGTCGGCGTGGATCGGCTGATCATGCTGCTCACGGGGCAGCCGTCCATCCGCGACGTGATCCTCTTCCCGGCCATGCGGCCGGAGGGCTAGGCCGGTGATGACTTCCCCGGGCAACGCCCGTCGGGGCCGCTCCGATGCGCAGGAATCCGCGATGGGAGGCGCGCCCGAGTACCGGTCCATCCTCCGTTGGCCGACGATGCTCGAGCGCCGGATTGCCGCTCGATATCTCCAGTCGCGGCGCAGCTCGCGCACGGCATCGCTCAACACGATCATCGCAATCGGCGGCGTCGCTGTGGGCGTGATGGCGCTCATCGTCGTCCTCGGTGTGATGAATGGGCTCAGGGACGACCTCCGCGAGCGGATTCTCGTCGCCAACCCGCATCTTCGGGTCCTCACGTTCGGCGCGGGGCTGCGGGTCGACGATTGGCGGCCGGTGCTGGCTGAGGTGAAGCGGGATCCCGAGGTCGTCGCCGCGGCCCCGGAGGTGATCAGTCAGGCCGGGATCAGCTCCGGACACGACTACGGCGAGGGCGTGAACCTGCTCGGGTTCGATCCAGACACGGGGACCCATTCGGTCACGACGTTCCCCCAGTCCATCAAGAAGGGCGACCTCTCGTTCCGGCCCACCCGGACCGACGTGGACGGGGCGGTGCTCCTCGGAACGCGGCTTGCCAGCCGGCTCACGGTGGATACGGGGGATGTCGTGACCCTCGTGCCGGTCACCCAGGCCAAGATGAACCCGGCGCTGGGCGTCGCCGTGCCCAAGTTCTGGAAGTTTGAAGTGATGGGTCTCTTCGACACCGGCATGTTTCAGTATGACAACCAGTTCGTGGTTGTGTCCCGGGAGATGGCGCAGAAGTTCACCGGTCTGGGCGACGCCGTGTCCGGGATCGCGGTGCGGGTGACGAACCCGGACCTGGCGCCGGAGGTGGGACGTCGGATCGAGGACCGGCTGGGCTACCCCTTCCGCACGCTCGACTGGCAGACCCAGAATGCAAGCCTCTTCAGCGCGCTGGAGCTCGAAAAGCTCGCCATGGGGCTGATTATTTTCTTCATCATGGTGGTGGCCGCCTTCAACATCGTGGGGACGCTGACCATGGTGGTCACGGACAAGACCCGCGAGATCGGCATTCTCCAGGCCATGGGGCTCACGGCGCCAGCGGTCGCGCGGATCTTTCTCGCGCAGGGCGCGATCATCGGTCTGGCGGGAACGGTGCTCGGCTTGCTCGGCGGCATCGCGGCCTCGTACCTCGTGGATCGCTCCGGCCTGATCCGGATCAACCCGGCCGTGTACTTCATCGATCACCTCCCGGTGCACGTGGAGGTGCTCGACGTGATCTGGGTGGTCCTGGCGAGCCTCGCGATCGCCGTGCTCGCCACGTTGTACCCGTCGCGCTCGGCCGCCAGGCTCACGCCGGTCGAAGCGATCCGGCACGAGTGAGGAAGGGACTGAGCCGTGCCGATACTTGAGGCGACCGGTCTCCGGAAGATCTACCGCGGCGGCGACGGCAACCCCATCGAGGTCCTGTCCGCCGCCGAGCTGGCGGTCGGCCGGGGCGAGTTCGTCGCCATCGTGGGAGCGAGCGGTGCGGGCAAGAGCACGCTGCTGCATCTGCTCGGCGCGCTCGATCGGCCCACGTCGGGCGCGGTCCGGCTGGACGGGCAGGCCTACGCCGACCTGCCTCCGGCCGAGTTGGCCCAGGTGCGGAATCGGAAGCTTGGATTCGTCTTCCAGTTTCACCACCTGCTGCGAGAGTTCACCGCGCTGGAGAACGTCATGATGCCCCTGCTGATCGCGGGCGCGTCGGACGCCGAAGCGCGGTCGCGGGCCGAGCAGCTGCTCGCACGGGTGGGGCTCGCGGGCCGGATGACCCACCGGCCCTCGGCACTCTCCGGCGGCGAGCAGCCGCGCAAGGCGGTGGCCCGTGCCCTCGCGACCGACCCGGTCGTCGTTCTCCGGGACGAGCCGGCCGGCCATCCCGACTTCCGCCCCAGGCAGGTTGCCCCC
>CAZFKN010000155.1:0-5310 GCA_964519805.1 uncultured Gemmatimonadaceae bacterium | reverse complement strand
CGGGCCACGCCCGACGATGGCCAGCGGCATGTGTTCCGGGGCCTGGCCCTGGCCTACTTAGGTCGGAAACCCGAGGCCATCGCCGAAGGCCAGCGCGCGGTCGCGCTCTGGCCCATCAGCCGGGACGCCAACCAGGGCGCCTACATCCAGCATCAGCTGGTGCGGATCTATCTGCTCGTGGGCGAGCCCGAGAAGGCGCTCGACCAGCTCGAGCCGTTGCTCAAGATGCCCTACTACCTCTCGCCCGGCTGGCTTCGGATCGATCCCACCTTCGCCCCGCTCAAGGGCAACCCGCGCTTCGAGCGGCTCGCGGCGGGGAAATAGACTTCCCCGAAGCGGCTATGTTGCCCCGATGCAAGTCCTGCTCTTCGGGGCCACCGGGATGGTCGGCCAGGGCGTGCTCCGCGAATGCCTGCTCGCCCCGGACGTCGAAGGCGTGACCACGGTCGGCCGCACGTCCACCTGGACCAGTCACCCGAAGCTCCGGGACGTGGTCCGCCCGAACGTCTTCGACCTCTCCGGCCTCGAGGCGCAGAGCGCCGGCGTGGACGCCTGCTTCTTCTGTCTCGGTGTCTCGTCGATGGGGATGACGGAGGAGGCCTACCGCCGGGTGACCTACGAGCTGACGCTCTCGGTTGCGCAGACGCTCGTCCGGCTCAACCCCCGCATGACGTTCATCTATGTGTCCGGCGCGGGCACCGACAGCACCGAAAAGGGCCGGAGCATGTGGGCGCGGGTCAAAGGCCAGACCGAGAACGCCCTGCTCCGGCTCCCCTTCAAGGCCGTCTGCATGTTCCGGCCGGGTCTCATCGTCCCGCTGCACGGCGCCCGCTCGAAGACGCGGTTCGTCCGCGTGACCTACATCCTGACCCGGCCGATCCTGCCGCTGCTCCAGCTCCTGCCCTCCGTCACCACGACGGAAAAGGTCGGCAGGGCGATGCTGCGCGTGGCCGGCGAGGGCGCACCCAAGCCCATCCTCGAGGCCGCCGACATCAACGCCCTGGCTCGACCGACACCCTGATTACTTCGCGCGGGTGCCCTCCACGTGCAGCTCGAGCACCGAGTCCGGCTTGGTCGTCTTGTAGTGCGCGATGGTCGTCCCCACCAGCTTCCCGTCCTTGAGCCGCAGGGTGTTGTCGGTCGTGACCTGGACGCCCTTCCGCAGCACGCTCTCGTATGGCCCGGCCTGGGTCACGATGCTGTCGCCCCCGCGCGCCGTGATGCGAACCGGGATCGGCTTCCGGTTGGCGAAGTTGAACGTCCAGCCGGTACTATCCGCGCTGGCGATGAGCTCGAAGGTGACGACCTTCTCGCCTTTGTCGTTGGTGACCTTCATCGACCACTTCCCGGCGAAGTCGTTCAGCGAGACCGCGGCCGGCGCCGGCGCGGCGGGAGCGGCCATGGCCATGCTCGTGTCGGCGGGCTTGGCTGCGGTGTCCGCGGCGGGCTGCTTCTCGCTTGGAGTGCAGGCGACGAGAACGGCGACGCAGGAACAAAAGACCAGATAACGCATAAAACCCTCGTGGGTGAGGGGTAAGGGTAGGCGGTAAACGTGCCCCATCGAGCCGAACCTACGCCCTGATCCCCGCCCTCGCTACCACCCGCTCCGCCTCCGCGTCAGTGAGCGCTCTGGGCGACTCCTTGGCCGCCCGGAGGAGGGTCTCCGCCAGCGCCTCGTCCCCGGCGTCATGCCCGTGCTCCGCCAGCCAGTGGCGGACCCCCGCGTGCCCCGACATGGCCGAGAGCGCGAACCGCTGCGTGAGCCCGAAGACCGCGGCCGGCATGCTGGAATAGGCCAGGTCCGCCAGCTCGGCTTCTCCCCGCTCGCGTGCCTTGAGGATCGCGGCCACGTGGGTGCCGCTCGCGGTGCGGAACGCGTCGCTTCCCACCACCGGATGGTTGGCCGGAATCCGGAGACCCAGCGCCTGCGACGCGAGCCGGCAGTAGTCGCCCAGGCGGGTGAGGTCGCCGCGGTGGATCCCCATCAGGTACAGGTTCGCGAGCACCAGCTCCATCTCCGCGTTGCCCGCGCGCTCGCCCGCGCCCAGCGCGGTGGCGTGAATCCGGTCGGCGCCGGCGGTGATCGCGGCGAGACAGTTGGCGACCGCGAGCCCGCGGTCGCGGTGCCCGTGCCAGTCGAGCGCCACCGTCTCCGCCGCCACGCCCGCGCCGCTTGCTGCGCACGTCACGTCTCCCACAATGCGCGGCCCGATGATCTCCTCCCGCACAAAGCGCACGAGCCGCTCCGTGCCCGCCGGCGTCGCGTAGCCGGTGGTGTCGGCGAGGCACAGTCGCCGGGCCCCCTGCCTGATCGCCTCCGCGTGCACGGCGCGCAGCGTCTCCGGATCGGTCCGGCTCGCGTCCTCCAGCACGAACATCACCGGCAGCCCCTCGCGCACCGCGAGGCCGATCGCTCCCTCGGTCATCCGGAGGATGTCGTCCACGCTCCAGCCCTGCGTCTCCCGCCGGATGCGTGACGCGCCGATGAAGATGCCCGCCTCGATCGGCATACCGATGTCGTGCGCCACGTTCGCGACGGCGGAGACGTCGGATTCGGTGGTGCGGGCGGACGCGTTGGGGGAGAGCGGAAGCCGGCCGCGGGCGATCTCGCCCGCCAGCAGCCGGCACTGCGCCTGCATTCTCGGCCCGGCCGCGGGGTAGCCCACCGTGACAGCGGAGACGCCGAGGCCGGCCATCAGATGGAGAAGCTGGAGCTTCTGTTCGGCGGAGGGCTCGGTGACCGACGGCGACTGGAGTCCGTCGCGCAGGGTCTCGTCGTTCAGCTCGACGGCAACCGGCCGCTCGTTGTTCCAGTCGTGGATGAGACTCCGGGGCATGGGTGAAGGCTCGCCCGGGCCTTGCGGAGGCACAAGTCGCGGGGCTTGCGTGCATCCCTCGCATGCAAGCCCCGCATTTGTCTACGACTGGTGGTCCCCGGCGCTGCCGGTCTCAGCGGCCCGAGTTTCCCCCTCCGATGTTGATGTTGAACGCGATCGCTCCGCCGCGCGGCTGCGCCTGGGTCTTGAACGCCTCCTCGCGCGCGGCCGCTTCGAACGAGCTCCCGGTCGACCGGGACTTGAAGGTCGCCGGCGTGGCGGCTCCGGTGCCGGCGCCCACCCCCGCAAAGGTCGCGGGAATCGCAGCGCCCTGCGACATCATCCGCATCGGCACCAATGAGCCCGACCTGCCGTTCGTCGGACCGAAACCGGCCCGCATGGGCTGGCCTGCCTGGGCTTCCGTCGTGGCGGCCGCAGGCGGCTCCACCTGCGTGCGGACGTAGCACTGGATCCCCTCGAACCCCCAGCCATACGCCCCCGCCCCGAGCTCGTTCCAGTCGGTGGTGTAGAAGTGATCGCCGATGGTCGGGTTCCAGTAACGGTAGAGTGGAACGTCTCCCACGCCGGCCTGCGGGAACACATAGCCCTGAATGCCCTCGAGGCCCCAGCCGTACTTTCCGTTCTCAAGCTCGGCGAAGCTGGTCGTGTAGAAGTGGTCGGCGATGCCCGGGTTCCAGTAGCGGTACAGGGGGACCGACCCGGTGACCTCCTCCGGGAACACGTAGCACTGGACGCCCTCGTAGGCCCACCCGTAGTTGCCCCACCCGAGCTCATTCCAGTTAGTCGTGTAGAAGTGATCGGTGGCCTGGGCATTCCAGTACCGGTGGAGCGGCACGGACAGCGCCACGCCCCCGGTGATCATCTGACGCAGGTCGGGGCGGTTGCCGATCCGCTGGGTGGCCGGGCGGCCTGGCGCGTCCTGCTGGGGCGACCCGGTCGTGCGAAGCAGCGCCCGCGCTGCCGTGGGTGTAAGCGGCGTCAGGCCGCGACTGCGCAGGTTGCCCTGAACGCACCCCAACGTGCCGACGATGATCGGCGACGCGCTCGAGGTTCCGCTGAACTGGTCGCTGTACCACGCGTTCTCGTCCGGGCCACCCTGTAGATCTCCGTATCCCGTGGTCGTGACCTCGCGACCCCAGCCCTGCGCGTCCACAGGGGATCCGAAGTTGGAGAAATCCAGACGCGACCGGTCGGGACCCCAATTGTTGCCGTGGGTTCCCGGAGGCGGCGCACCGGCGCCCACCAGGATCGCGCCCGAATCGCGAGCGCCGCGGCGGAAGGGGTTCGACCAGCCGGCCGGGAATCCCTGGGCGGGCGTGTCGTAGATCGCCGCGTCCAGATCTTCCGCCCCGTTGCCGGCCGCCTCGACCACGACCACGCCGCGCGACGTCGCGTAGCGGATCGCGTCGAAGTCGTCGGGCCACCACTCGATGGCGATGAAGCCCTGCTGTCCGACCCCCGTCGCATTGGGCCCGGGCCGGTGCAGCTCGATCAGCAGGATGTCGCCCGGCGTCAGCGCGTCGGCGGCTTGCCGGATGGCGCCGGCGCTACCGGTGCCGCCGAAGATCGACACGCCGCGCACGACGGCATCCGGGCAGATACCGGTGATCCCTATGCCGTTGCGGTCGCCGCTGAACTCGCCGAAGACCGCCGTGCCGTGGTTTCTCCAGCCGAGATCGTTGGGTGGCGTGCCGGCCACCAGCCCGACCTGGTTCTGCACCAGATCCTCGTGAGTGAAGCGCCACTCCCCTTCCACGTCGGCGATTCCCACGCCGGCGCCGCCGCCGCCCTGCTGGGTCCAGGCGAACAGCGCGTCGATGCCGCCTGGCGCCGGGGCCAGATACCCCTGCCGGCCCGTGAAATCGGGCGACATGGGCGGTGCGTCTTCCGCCCGAGGCTGCATGGTGTTGAGCGCCTGCGGCGGCGGCGGTTTGTAGACGATCGGCTCGACCGGCGCTCGTGTCCGACGAGCCTCCATCGGCGGCTGCCTGACGACGGCAGGCTCCGCCGGCGGCTTGACGTAGGCGGCGTGCACGCCGGCGTGACCGCGCAGGTCGGCGGCGATCTGGTCCAGTCGCTCGTCCGGCGCGTCGACCCGGTAGTACACGGAGAGGTCCGGCGCCGGCGCGCCTTCGGCGACGCCGCCCGGCGCTCCGGCCCCGCCGCGCCGCATGCGCTCCACGCCGGCACCGAACAGCGGCCGGATCCGGGCGCCGGCCGCGTCGAGTATCTCCGCTAGCGAGGTCACGTCGGCGCCCGTGGCCGAGGCCAGCCCTTCGGCCGTTGCTCGCAACCCGGCCGCGGGCTCGGCCACCAGGATGAGCTCACGCTCGCGGGTGAGCGAAGCCGGCCGGACCGGATGCTCGGGCGGTCCGCCCGGGGGAATTCTGCGATTGGGCATAGCTGCCTCCTTTGGCTCGAGCGATGGCTCAGGCCATCGCGTCGGGCGGCTTCACATACGCCGCCTTCACGG
>CAZFKN010000154.1:1374-5379 GCA_964519805.1 uncultured Gemmatimonadaceae bacterium | reverse complement strand
GCGCAGCACCCACCGACCGGCCTGTCGAGCGCACCCTACTCAACCCGCACTCCTCGAGGCGTGCGATAGAACTGCGGATGCCGGTAGGGCTTGTCGTCCGCGGGATCGAAGAAGGGACCCCGCTCGCCCGGGCTCGACGCGACGATGGCCGCGCTCGGCACGACCCAGAGGCTCACGACCTCACCCCGGCGCCCGTAGACGTCGCGGGCGTTCTGCAGCGCGAGCTCCGCGTCGGGCGCGTGCACGCTGCCGGCGTGCTCGTGGGGCGCGCCGAGCTTCGCCTGGGTGAACACCTCCCAGAGCGGCCACTGGTCGCTCCCGCTCTCGGGCTGCTTCGCTTCCGCGGCCATGCGTCCCGCCCCCCGCTCGGTCCTGCCTCAGGCGGCGGACGCCGCGCGGCGCCGCTGCTTCTCCGCATACGCCGCCGCCGCCTCACGCACCCAGGCGCCCCGGTCGTGCGCGGCCCGCCGGGCCGAGAGGCGCTCCCGATTGCAGGGGCCGTTCCCGCTGATGACCTGCTTGAACTCCGCCCAGTCGATCTCGCCGAACTCCCAGTGCTTGGTCTTGGCGTTGTAGCGGAGCTTGGGATCGGGCAACGTCAGCTTCACCGCCTGCGCCTGCGCGACGGTCAAGTCGACGAACCGCTGGCGAAGCTCGTCGTTGCTGAACCGCTTCACCCGCCAGCGGAGCAGGTCCGCGCTGTTGGGGGAGTTGGCGTCGCTGGGGCCGAACATCATCAGCGTCGGCCACCACCACCGGTTCACCGCGTCCTGCACCATGGCGCGCTGGCCGGGCGTGCCGTCGGCCAGCGTGGCGACGATCTCGTAGCCCTGGCGCTTGTGGAAGTTCTCTTCCTTGCAGATGCGGACCATCGCCCGCGCGTACGGCCCGTAGGAGGCCTTCGCGAGCACCGTCTGGTTCACGATCGCCGCCCCATCGACGAACCACCCGATGACCCCGATGTCCGCCCACGTCAGGGTCGGGTAGTTGAAGATGCTGGAGTACTTCGCCTTGCCGCTCAGGAGCTGGTCGTTCAGCTCGGCGCGCGCGACGCCGAGCGTCTCGGTAGCGCAGTAGATGTAGAGGCCGTGGCCCGCTTCGTCCTGGACCTTGGCGAGGAGGCACAGCTTGCGCCGCAGGGAGGGCGCGCGGGTGATCCAGTTGCCCTCGGGCAGCATGCCCACTATCTCCGAGTGGGCGTGCTGCGACATCATGCGGACCAGCTGGTGACGGTACCGCTCCGGCATCCAGTCCTTGGGCTCGATCGTCTCGCCTGCCGCGATGCGGGCCTCGAACGCGGCGGTCTCGGCGGAGTCGTCTTGAGCCGGGGGCGCGGAAGTGGGCATCTCGCTCTGCCTCTTGGATTTAGAGTGACAGGGCCGAACGCGTTGGGGCGGCCCCGTCACCCGCTAGCTTGCAATTGCAATTGTACCGGTCCCCCTGGGGGAAGGGAAGCCGTGACCCAACCGACGACACATGACCCGGGCAGCGTGGCCACGCGCGTGGCGGACGGCATCGCCAGCGTGACCTTCGGGCATCCCAAGGGAAACTCGCTGCCGGGCGCCCTGCTCGCCGACCTGGCGGCGCGGATCACGGCGCTGGCGCAGGACCCGCGCGCGAGCGTGATCGTGCTCCGGAGCGAGGGCACCGGCCCGTTCTGCGCCGGTGCGTCGTTCGCCGAGTTGTCCGCCATCGCCGACGCCGACACGGGCACGCGGTTCTTCATGGGGTTCGCGAACCTGATCAACGCGATGCGCGAGTGCCCGAAGCTCATCGTGGCCCGGGTGCACGGCAAGGTGGTCGGCGGCGGCGTGGGGATGGTGGCGGCCTCCGACTACGCCGTCGCGACCACGGCCGCCCAGGTGAAGCTCAGCGAGCTCGCCGTCGGCATCGGTCCGTTCGTGGTGGGGCCGGTCATCGAGCGACGGATCGGCGTGGGGAACTACACCGCCCTGGCGATTGATGCGGCCGGGTGGAGGAGCGCCGAGTGGGCCCATCAGCGCGGCCTCTATGCCGAGCTGAGCGAAGACGTCACTGCGCTGGACGCGCGCGTCAGGGCGCTCGCGTGTCAGCTCGCGGCGAGCAATCCCGAGGCGACGGCGGCCATGAAGCGAGTCCTGTGGGAGGGAACGGAGCACTGGCGGGAGCTGCTGGGCGCGCGAGCGCGGCAGAGCGGGACGCTCGTGGTCTCCGACTTCGCGCAGCGGGCGATCGAGCGCCTCGCCAGGTGAAGGCCGGCTGTCGGTCAGCGGCGCCGAAAAGCCGCTCCGTTCGTGCAGCTGCGGTCGCGTTGCTCGCGGTTGTTGCGCTCGGGGAGCCCACTCACTCGCAGGAGGAACCCATGACACTCTCGCTCCGGTCACCCGCGTTCCCGCCAGCCGGGGAGATCCCCAAGGAATACACTTGTGACGGCGGGGATGTCTCGCCTCCGCTCGCATGGACCGGGGTTCCCGCGGGCACGAAGAGCTTCGCGCTCGTCGTCGACGATCCCGACGCACCCGACCCGAAAGCACCAAAGACGACCTGGGTCCACTGGGTGTTGTACGACATCCCCGCGTCGGCGACCGCGCTCCCGAGGGCCGCCACTTTGAAGAGCCTGCCCGCGGGGGCGCGCGAAGGCGTGAACGATTGGAAGCGCACCGGATATGGCGGTCCATGCCCGCCTATCGGCCGGCACCGCTACTTCCACAAGCTGTACGCGTTGGACACCTCCCTGGGTGACTTGGGTCACCCGACCAAAGCGACGCTTGAGCGCGCCATGGAGGCGCACGTTCTGGCGAAGGCTGAGCTGGTTGGGACGTACCAGCGCGGGAAATAGGCGGGCAACTGTATCGCGACGATACAGGGTGCAATGTCCATGGGCAATCTGCAGAGAGGCAGCCGGCCCGGTGAGGCGGCGGTCGCCGAGGCGCCGGCACACCCTAAGCGCTATACCCTCATTCCCAAACACTAGGGCAACCGAGCCTGGGCTCGGCAACTGACCCGCCCGGCACCATTCCTGCGACCGGTGCGGGCGAAGAGTTCGCCGAGCGAGTTGCCGAAGGGAACTTTCAACAGGGGAGCACACGATGCTTCGAGGCCCTTCACGCACTGCATTGCCCTGCAGGCGCCAGTTCGTCGGCGCCACGGTTGCGGCCCTGGCTGCCTTGGCGCTCGCCGGCTGCGGAGAGAGCCAAGGCCCGAGCGGCACCACGTCGCTCTCGGTCGTGCTCAAGGACGCCCCGGGCGACCTGCAGAAGGCCGTGGTCACGATCAGCGAGATCGACCTGGTCGGCTCAGGCGGCGTCCTAGTGCTCATGCAGGCGCCGACCACCACCGACCTCCTGACCCTCGCGACGACCACGGCTACGCTCGTCCAGGGAGCCGAGGTGCCGTCGGGGACCTATACCGAGCTGCGCTTCAAGATTACGGGCGCCTGCATCGCCGTGGACAACACCCCGCAGCCGAGTTTGATCTACGCCACCGCGGGCTATGATGCCACTCCCTGCGGGGGACCCGCCACCGGCACCCTTCAGGCGCCAAGCTTCGCCCAGTCCGGGCTCAAGGTGACCATGGCCGCGAACGCGCTCACGATCACCGGCACCCAGAAAATCCTGCTTGTCGACTTCGACGTGAGCCAGAGCTTCGGGCACGACACGGGCGGTTCGGGCAAGTGGGTTCTGCACCCGGTCGTGACCGGCGGGGATATCCAGGCGACCGGCAGCATTCACACGAGCGTTCAGCTCGGCGCGGGCGTCAAGCTCCCGAACGCGGCTACGCTGGACCAGCTCTCCGCAGTCCTGGTCTTGGGCGCAAGCGACACCGTCGGCGTGGTTGCGCTCAGCGACTCTGCGGGCACCGCTGTATTCATCGCCGACTTCACGCTTCTCTCCCCGGCGAGTTACACGCTCTCCCTCAAGCTTCCGTTGACCGTCGCGAGCGTGACGACCAACCCGGCGACCCCTGAGGTGGTCGTGGTGACCTCCGGCCAGCAGGCCACGGCAGCCCTCACGGTGACCGCCGCCA
>CAZFKN010000154.1:0-1274 GCA_964519805.1 uncultured Gemmatimonadaceae bacterium | reverse complement strand
ACGAAGAGCAGCGCCATGAGCAGCCCGCAGCACCCGACGCAGAAGGTACCGTGGCGGATCCCCATGACCAGCGCTCCCCGGGTTCCCTCCCGCCATTCCGCCGAAAGGAATCCCAGTGGGGACCGGCACTGCGAAAGGCAGGCGTCCTTGACCGGGAGCCACTGGTAGAGCCCCGCCCCGATCAGCAGCCCGCCGCCGAGCCAGGGGCTGGCGCTCACCATGGCCGGGGAGAGCAGCGCGAGTCGGTGCAATTTCCACTGGCCGACCGCGGCGATCATCGCGTAGACCGCCCAGACGAGGAGATATCCCAGGCTGAAGACCGCCGCCGACGCGGTCGACACGCCATTGGCCCTGCGCCGCCGCGCGACGCCGGCGAAGAGAAGTATGGTGGGAGCCGCCGAGGGGACCATCATCGCCACCATCATCACGATCCACATCGGCACCAGCCACCCCAGCTCGGGTGCGCCGGCGTCGCCCGGCATCGGCATCGCCATCGCAGCGTGGGGCGACATCACCCGGCCCATGTGGATGATGTACGCCCAGGCAAGCGCCGCGACACCCACGAGTCCGGCCGCAACGATGACTCGGTCGCGGCGCAGGGCGCTGCGGAGCAGGTCGGGGCCGGCGGCTGCGGTGCTCACGGAAATCCGGCGCTACTGCTGGTTGGTCCAGGTGGGCGTGGCATAGCTGGCGAACCCGCCGCCGTGGCGAAACTTGACGGGTCCGTAATTCGCCTCGAGGACGTCCGTGGTGGTGATGTTGCCGGTGTTCCAGAAGAAGCCGCCCTTGGGGTAGACGATCTGGATCTCCTTTTCCTGGCCGGACACGGCGTCGCGGATGGGGGTCTGCCGCATCTCCAGCACTCCGGGGATCCGGATGCTCGAGCGGGTACCGCTCACCCGCACCTCGATCGGCTTGCGCACCGGTCCCTCGAGCACCGCGATCGTGCCGGCCAATGCCTCCCACGGCATCCCTCCTGCCTGGCCCGATAGAATCATGCCGATCGCGTCTGCCTGTTTGTCGCTGGCCTTCTCGTCGATGAAGACGGCGACCGTGCCGTTGCCCTCATGAATCGCCTTGGGATACATGCCAGCGACGACATAGCGGACGCCTTGAAGCGCCACGTCGCCGTACGTGCCCTCCTTCACCTCACCTCCGATTATCGTCTCGCATCCCCCCTTGTCGGGGAAGCCAGCGAACTGACAGTTGCAACCGTGGGTGCAGTTGCAGCCTTCGATGTTGTGGACCGTGATCCGGTAGGGCACTGGTGCCAT
>CAZFKN010000153.1:0-5455 GCA_964519805.1 uncultured Gemmatimonadaceae bacterium | reverse complement strand
CGGCGTCAACGCCGAAGGGTCGGGCGACATGTACTACAAGGGCGGCAACATGCTGCACACGATCCGCCACGTAATCGGCAACGACAGCACGTGGCGGGCCGTCCTACGCGGACTCAACGCCGAGTTCTGGCACCGGGTCGTAACCGGGAAGCAGGTGCAGGCGTACATCAGCGCGCACGCGGGCCGGGACCTGAGCCGGGTCTTCGCCCAGTACCTCACGACGACGAAGATCCCGGTGTTCGAGTATCGGCTCGACGGCACCACGCTGACCTATCACTGGGCGGACGTCGTCCCGGGCTTCGACATGCCGATCCGGGTCTCGGCGGGTGAGGGGCAGTGGGTGACGCTCACGCCGACGGAGGCGTGGCAGACGGCCGCGCTGCCCATCGCGGCCCCGGAGGACTTCCGGGTAGACGAGAACTACTACATCGTCGCCCGGAGATCAGGGCCCTGAAGCGATCGCATTCTTGATCGGCGGCACCGCCGCGCCCCGCAAACCATCCTGGAACGTCAGCACCGCGCAGTGTTCGTCCAGCATCACGCTGAACGGGAAGTGCAGGTCGCGGAACTGGAAGGCGACCTCGCCGGCGGTGACACGGGTGACGTCGGCCTCGGCGGCCAGGATGGTGCGGCTGACCAGACAGAGCACCACGTGACACCGACGCCCCACCTCGTAGGCCTCACGGGCCGCGCCGACCACGATCCGCGCGCCCTCCTGCGAAAGATCCATCAGATCGTAGCGCGCCTGCTCATGGACCAGCGTGGCGCGGAGCTCTCCGGGATAGGCGAGCCGCAGCATGCCGCGGCGGTTTCGACTCGGGACTCGTATGATCATGCCGTAAGCTGACCGGCGATGGCCACGCTCCCGGCACGAGCGCGTAACAGGATCGCGACCGTGGGGTCGGAGCCTGCGGTGAGTGAGACTAGCCGTCCGCGACGCGGCAATACACCTTGATCGCGCCCTTGGCGTTCTCGAGGGTCTCGAACAACTGGGCATAGTTCTCCAGGCCCGCGATCGGATGAGTCAGGAGCTGCTCCAGCCAGCCCGCGTACTCCGCCTGTGCCTGGGCCATGTCCCGAACGCCAAGCTCGAAGTATTCCCGGTTCGCGTTGACCGTGCCCACCATCACCTTGTTGCCGAGCACGAACTCGAGATTGATGCGGTCGGCGGGCACCTCGATGGTCGTGTCGCCCCCGGTCACGCTCGACAGCACCAGCACGCCGTTCTTCGCGAGCGCGCGCATGCTCTCGAACACGACGGGCGACGCGCCGGTGGCCTCGAAGATCAGGTCGAAGGGGCCGTACTTCGCCGCGCCGTCGAGGATCGGCAGGTCGACAGTGGTCACGTACCGGGCGCCCAGGCCCTCGATCAGGTTCGAGTTGAGGTACGGCTTGCGGGTGCGACCGAACACCGTCACGTCGAGCCCCCTGAGCCGCAGCACGAGCGCGGCCAGGAGGCCGATCGTGCCGGCGCCCATCACCGCCGCGCGTCGCGGCCGCCAAACCCGCAGCCGGCGCTGGATCTCGAACGCCTGGGTGATGCCCTTCTCGACGACTGTGAGCGGCTCGAGCAGCACCCCGACGTCGCGGAGTCCTTCCGGCACCTTCACGATGTACTCGGGATCGTCCACGTAGTACTCGGTGAGGAATCCGTGCCGCAGATTGATCCCGCGCTCGTAGTAGGTGTCGTCGGTGGTCATGTCGTAGGTGCCGATCTTGTCATAGATGCTCGTCCCCGGCCGGCGCACCGTCGCGACGACGTAGTCACCGGGAACCAGCTCGGTCACGTTAGGCCCCACCGCCTCCACCCTCCCGAAGCTTTCGTGCCCGATGACGAGGAAGTCGAAGCCCTTGGGCGCGGCGCCGTACTCGGCCGCGTTGATCTCCTTGTCGGTGCCGTCCACGCCCACACGCAAGACCTTGACGAGCACGCCGCGCCCGCCGGGAATCTCGGCGACCGAGGGCTTGGCGAGAGACGCGAGGTGCACCGAGTTCGGCCGGCCCGGAATGACCGCGATCGCTTTCATATAGGTGCCGCCATCGCTGGTCGTCTCCACGGGGTGCCCCCAGGTCGTTGTCGCGAGAAGAACGGGATCGTCGCTCTGCATGCCACTGGTCCTCAGGGTTCGATGAGTTGGACGACGTGGCCGTCGGGGTCCCGCACCTGGAGGCCGCGCGAGCCCTCGGCCACGGCGCCGGACGGCAGCGGCACCACGCCCGGCGACACGAACGCCACGCGATCCGCGCGGAGGCGCTCCACCGCCGCGCTCGCGTGGGGCACGAGGAGCCGGGTCTGCCAGTGTACCAGGTCGCTCGCGCGCTCGTCCCGGGGGTACGGCCGCCCGTCCTGCGGCGCCCGGTATTCCAGGAGCTCGATCCCTGGTCCATCAGCGCCACGCAGGGCGGTGATGCGGAGCCGTGCGCCCGCGACGTTGTTCAAGTGCTCCTGCTCCGGACCATAGTTCTCGCTTCCTCCGGCGACCGACAGGCCGAGGGCGTCGCGGTAGAAGGCCAAACTGCGCTCCGTGTTCCGCACGACGATCGCCGTGTGGTCGATGCCCAGGAACAAGCGGTCGGTATCGACGTGCCACTTGGCGCGTCCTTTCCCCGCCGGAAATTGGAGGATCTCCAGCGGATGTCCGTCCGGGTCGCGGAAGTAGAACGCCTTGATCCCGCCGGCGTTCGGGTTCCAGGCGGGCAGCTCCTGGGGACCGCCTCTCGAGGCGGCCTGCACCTGAGCCGCCTCGAGGCGCGCATACGCGCGATCCATATCGCTCACGATGATGGCGACGTGCTGAAACCAGCGATCGTTGCTGCGGGAGTCAGTGGGGGCGGGCCGGCCGGCGCCGCCCAGGAACTGCGTCAGCTCGAGCACTTCGTCGCCCAGCCGGAGGCGTACCACGCGCAGCCGCGTGGCCGGCACGCCCAGCAGGCGCCCGAGGGGCGCGGCCTCGACCACGGTATCCGAGAGCGGGCTGAAGGTAAGAACGTCCGTGTAGAACCTGACGGACCGATCGAGGTCGCTTACGGTGAGGCCCACTGCCGCGACGCCGCTGGCGCTGATCGGCTGCGCCCCCGCAAGCGCTGCGGCCTGTGTCGACTGGATCCCGCGTCCGTACCAGGGCGCGGGCGCCTGCGCGGCAAGCGGTGCCGCGAGCGCGGCGGCCAGGACGAACCCGAAGCGTCTCATGTGCGGACGGCCGCCATCCGTCCGGACGCCGCACGGGCTCCCAGCCGCTCCGCGATGCGGTCACCCACGCGCAACGCGTTTGCCATGATCGTGAGTGCGGGATTGACCGCAGCGCTCGAGGGGAAGAAGCTCCCGTCCACGACGTACAGGTTGTCCACCTCGTGCGCCCGGCAGTTAGGGTCCAGCGCGGAGGCCGCCGGGTCCTGCCCGAAGCGAATGGTCCCGTTCTGGTGCGCGACCCCCGCCAGCGGGATCTGCTGCCCGACGAAGAGATTGCGGGAAAAGAGCCCCTGGTGGCAGTCGCGGCCGTGCAGCGGGCACGCCCGCTGGCTCTGCATCAGCCGCTCGAGCGTGGCGATGAGCCGCTTGTGTCCTTCGCCGTTGGCCGGCGTATACGACAGCACGATGTTACCGTCGCGGTCGAGCGTCACCCGATTGTCGGGGCTCGGCAGGTCCTCGGAGGTGAGCCAGAAGTCCAGCGAGTGTCGGGCCATCAAATCGAGCGTCCAGCCCGGCGCGATCGCCGGGGCACCGGCGGAGAGCGTGATCCCGTCCAGCTTGCCCACGAACGAGATGTGCCCCATCGGATACGGCCAGTCCTTGGTCCCGAAGTAGAAATCGTTCAGCGCGAGAGTCTTCTGAAAAACGGTGGGGTTCGGGCACTTGGAGAGGGCCATCAACACCGAGTTGATGTGCCCCATGTAGTGCCGGCCCACCACGTCCGACCCGTTGGCCAGCCCGCGCGGGTGCTTGTCGCTGGCCGAGCGCAACAGCAAAGCTGCCGAGTTGATGGCGCCGCAGGAGACCACCACGATGTCGGCGGAGTAGACCTCGTCGGCTCCGTCCCGCCGCACATGGACCGCGGTGACCTCGCGTCCCGAACCGCTCGTCTCCAACCGTGCCACGTACGCGTCGGTCAGGAGCGTGACATTCGGGTGCTCGAGCGCGGGATCCACGGCGCAGACCTGCGCGTCCGACTTGGCCTCGACCAGGCAGGGGAAGCCGTCGCACGTGGCGCAGCGGATGCACTTGCTCCGGCGGCGATCCGCTTCGTTCAGCATCACGCCCAGGGGAACGTGAAACGGCCTCCGCCCCTGCCCCGCGAAGTCCTCGGCGAGCTGCTGGATGCGCGGCTCGTGGCTCACCGCCGGATGCGGGTAGGGCGCGCTGGCCGGCGGCTCCGTGGGATCGGCCCCGCGCTCCCCGTGTACCTGATAGAGCCGCTCGGCCTCGGTGTAGTAGGGCTCGAGGTCGTCGTAGGAGATCGGCCAGGCGGGCGAGGTGCCGCCGTGATGCTTGAGCTCCCCGAAGTCCTCCTTGCGAAGCCGGAACAGAGCGGCACCGTAGAACTTGGTGTTGCCGCCGACCCAGTAGTTGGTGTGCGGGTGCAGCGGCTTGCCGTTCTTGTCGTGCCACATCTCCTTCGTCTGATACTTGCCTTCGACATTGACCGCGCGCGGACTCCAGTTGTCCGGCTCGCGCGGCACATAGCCTCCGCGCTCCAGCAGCAGGATCCTCTTGCCCGTCGGCGCGAGCCGGTGGGCCAGGGTGCCGCCACCGGCACCCGTCCCGATGATGATGACGTCGTAGCGGGATCCTGACATGGTCTCGACTCCTTCTACTTGGCGCTTACGCTCGTGCCCTGCGGCGCGATCGTCAGCCGGAAGACTTCGCTCGTCGCGGGGATCCGCCACTTCCCCCCCGCATGCGCGACCGGCTGGTGCTCCCGGACGCCCGCTTCGGGGTTCGCCTGGCGAGGCGCCTGGTTCGGGCCCAACCCCGGCTCCTCGTCCACCTCGGTCCCGGCATCGAACAGCGCGATCTGTGGTGACATGTCGCCGCTCACGGCCTTGCCGCCGTTGAAGAGCGCGATGGGACGATCGACGGAGTAGAACCAATCGTTCGATTGGCCGAACATCGCCGCGATCGACAGGAACTGGCCCGGCTCGGCGGTGATCGTGAATTCGTATGCCTTGCCGGGGGTAAGTGGGCCGCCGTCGGCCGCGCCGACGGGCTTCGCCGCTACCCCGACCGCCACGACTCCATGCTCGCCCGCGATCGCCTTCGACAGCGGCTCGGGATTCCCCGTCTCGGCGAGCGTCCGCAAGCCCTTGCCGGGGTCCGGCTGCCCGCCCGTGAAGAGCGGATTCGCGTTGCCGGTATGGACCACCCAAAGCACCGGCGCGATGACGAACGGCGCCGTCTTCCCGTTCGATAGCTTGAGCGCCTCGCCCTTCGAGAGGTTCTCCACCCGGATGGTAAAGG
>CAZFKN010000152.1:0-5574 GCA_964519805.1 uncultured Gemmatimonadaceae bacterium | reverse complement strand
TGGTCTTCGGCAGCTACCACGACGTCGACAGCTCGGAAATGGCCTTCAAGATCGCGGGCTCGATCGCGGTAAAGGAAGCCGCGCGCATGGCGCATCCGGTGCTGCTCGAGCCCATCATGGAAGTAGAGGTCGTGACGCCGGCGGACTTCCTCGGCGACGTGATCGGCGACCTCTCCAGCCGCCGAGGCAAGATCGGGGGCATGACCCAACGGGGCGACGCGCAGGTCGTGGCCGCGGATGTTCCGCTGGGTGAGATGTTCGGGTACTCCACTCAGCTCCGCAGCATGACGCAGGGCCGGGCCGTCTACTCGATGCAGTTCGATCACTACGAGGAAGTACCGAAGAACATCGCGGACGCGATCATTTCGAAACAGAAGAGCTGAGACCCAAGGGAGCATCGGACAATGGCCAAGGCCAAATTCGAGCGCAAGAAGCCCCACGTGAACGTGGGCACCATCGGACACGTGGACCACGGGAAGACGACGTTGACGGCGGCCCTCACGAAGGTGTCGGCCGACAAGGGATGGGGCACGAAGTACGTGTCGTACGACGAGGTGGCCAAGGCCTCCGAGGCGCAGGGCCGGCGGGATGCGAGCAAGATCCTCACCATCGCGACCAGCCACGTCGAGTATGAGACGACCAAGCGGCACTACGCGCACGTGGACTGCCCGGGCCACGCCGACTACGTGAAGAACATGATCACGGGCGCGGCGCAGATGGACGGAGCGATCCTGGTCGTGAGCGCCATGGACGGCCCCATGCCGCAGACTCGCGAGCACATCCTCCTGGCCCGTCAGGTCAACGTGCCATCGATCGTCGTCTTCCTGAACAAGTGCGACCTGGTCGACGACGCGGAGCTGCTCGACCTGGTCGAGCTCGAGGTGCGTGAGCTCCTGAGCCAGTACGAGTTCCCCGGCGACGACGCCCCGGTGATCCGCGGCTCGGCCTCGAAGGCCATCGAGGGCAATGCGTCCTGGGTCGAGAAGATCGTGGAGCTGTACAACGCGCTCGACACCTACATCCCGGAGCCGGTGCGCGAGACCGACAAGCCGTTCCTGATGCCGGTCGAGGACGTGTTCTCGATCACCGGGCGCGGCACGGTCGCCACGGGCCGCGTCGAGCGGGGCAAGGTCAAGAGCGGCGACGAGCTCCAGCTGGTCGGGTTCGGCGCGGAAAAGAAGACCGTCGTCACCAGCGTGGAAACGTTCCGCAAGGTGCTGGAAGACGGCCAGGCGGGCGACAACGTCGGCCTCCTGCTCCGCGGGGTCGAGAAGAACGAGATCGAGCGCGGCATGGTGCTGGCCAAGCCGGGCAGCATTACGCCGCACACCAAGTTCGAGGCCGAGGTCTACGTCCTCACCAAGGAGGAGGGCGGCCGGCACACCCCGTTCTTCAAGGGGTACCGGCCGCAGTTCTACTTCCGCACGACCGACGTGACCGGCTCGGTGGAGCTGCCCGCCGGCGTCGAGATGGTGATGCCGGGCGACAACATCCAGATGACGATGGAGCTGATCACGCCGATCGCGATGGACGAGGGACTCCGGTTTGCCATTCGTGAAGGCGGGCGGACGGTGGGCGCGGGAGTAGTGACGAAGATATTGAAGTAGCAGGGAGCTATTAGCCATTAGCCGTTAGCCGTTAGCTAATGGCCGATAGCTAACGGCTAACGGCTCACACACGAGATCGCGACTATGGCCCAACGCATCAGAATCCGTCTCAAGGCCTTCGACCACGTGGTCCTGGATCAGGCCGCGGCGGATATCGTGCGCACCGCGGAGAAGACCGGAGCCCAGGTCTCGGGTCCGATCCCGCTCCCGGTGAAGACCGAGCGGTGGACGGTGCTCCGTAGCCCGCACATCGACAAGAAGAGCCGGGAACAGTTCGAGCTGCGCACGCACAAACGGCTGCTCGACATCAACGACTCGCGGCCCCAAACGATGGACGCGCTCACCAAGCTGGATCTTCCGGCGGGCGTGGACGTGGAGATCAAGGTCGAGTAGCGATGACCAACGGACTGATCGGCCGCAAGCTCGGCATGACCCGCGTGTTCACGGAGGACGGCACCGCGGTGCCCGTCACCGTGATCGAGGCGGGTCCCTGCCACGTCGTCCAGGTGCGTGACGGGGGAGTGCAGCTCGGTTTCGGGGCCCGGCGCCCGAAGACGACGACGAAAGCCGAGATCGGCCACGCCAAGAAAGCCGGACTCGACGCGGCGCCGCGGGTGCTCCGCGTCTTCCCGGTGAACGGCGAAGCGCCGGCGCCGGGCTCGGAAGTGAAAGTGGACATCTTCAGCGCGGGCGAGCTGGTGAAGGTCACCGGCACGACCAAGGGCCGCGGGTTCCAGGGCGTCGTGCACCGCTACCACTTCGGCGGCGGCCCGGCCACTCACGGCAACACCCGCCATCGGAAGCCGGGCTCCATCAGCCCCGGCACCGACCCCTCCCGCGTCATCAAGGGCAAGCGGATGCCCGGTCACATGGGCGCGGAGCGCCACACCGAGCTCGGACTCCGGGTCGTGAAGGTGGACACCGAGCGCAACCTGCTGTTCGTGCGCGGGGCGATTCCCGGCTCCAAGAACGGGATCGTGACCGTCGCCAAGCAGGCGGGACGGAGCCGCCATGATTGAGGCCCCGCACTACACGGCGGCGGGTGCACGCCGCGCGGACGGCTTCGCCCTCCCCGCCGATTACTTCGACGGGACGGTGAACGAGCCGGTCCTGCACCAGGCGGTGCGCGCGTTCCTGAACAACCAGCGCCAGGGCACGGCCCAGACCAAGACCCGGAGCTTCGTGTCGGGCGGCAACCAGAAGCCCTGGAAGCAGAAGGGCACGGGGCGCGCGCGGCAGGGCTCCACCCGGGCGCCCCACTGGCGGGGCGGCGGTATCGTGTTCGGGCCGCAGCCGCGCGACTACACCACCGGCGTCCCCCGCAAGGTCCGTCAGCTCGCCCGCCAGTCCGCTCTGAACGCGCGCGCCCGTGAAACCGGGCTCCACGTGATCGAACGCCTCGCGTTCCGGGCGCCCAAGACCCGGCAGCTGGTCGAGCTGCTGGGCAAGCTCGGCGTCGAGGACCGCAAGGTCCTCGTCCTCACCGCGACCCACAATCCGAACGCCTATCTGAGCGGGCGCAACCTGCCGGACGTCCAGGTCATGCGATGGGCCGATGCGTCGGCCTATGACGTCCTCTGGGCGGATGCGATCGTCGTGGAAGAGGGCGCGATCACCGGGGTGATCCCGGAGGGCGAGGCGCCCGAGGCGGAGGAAGCCGCTCCGCCCAAGAAGCGCGCGGTCAAGAAGGCGGCCGCGCCGCCCGCCAAGCGGGCCGCCCCCAAGGCCAAGGCCAAGACTCCGGCCAAGGCCAAGTCCGCCAAGAAGCCGTCGGCCAAGGGTGCGGCAAAGAAGCCGGCCCCCAAGAAGAAGAAGGGGGACTGATGCCGTCCCTGCACGAGACGATCGTACGGCCGGTGGTGACCGAGAAAAGCTCGGCCGCCTACCAGACGGGGAAGATCTACACCTTCGAGGTGCACCCCGAGGCCAACAAGCACGAAATCCGCGCCGCGCTCCAGCAATTGTTCGGCGTCACCGTGACGGCGGTCCGCACGATGCAGATGCGCCGACACGAAGTGGTGCGGGGCCGGACGCGCGGCGCCACGGCCCGGTGGAAGAAGGCGATCGTAACCCTCAAGGAAGGCGACTCGATCGCCGTGTTCGAGGGCTGAGATGAGCATCAGACAGTTCCGACCCATGACGGCCGCGACCCGCTTCCGCTCGGTCTCCGGATTCGACGAGATCACCCGGATGACGCCGGAGAAGTCATTGCTCGAGCCCAAGAAGCGGACCGGCGGGCGCAACAACATCGGGCACGTCACCGCTCGGTATAAGGGCGGCGCGCACAAGAAGATGTACCGCCGGATCGACTTCAAGCGCGACAAGTACGGGATTCCCGCCAGGGTCGCCGAGATCGAGTACGATCCGAACCGGAGCGCGCGGATCGCGCTCGTGGTCTACGCCGACGGCGAGAAGCGCTACATCCTGCACCCCAAGGGCCTCAATGTGGGTGATCACGTCGTGTCCGGGCCCGGCGCCGACGTACGGATCGGGAATGCGGTGCCGCTCGGGGAAATCCCCCTCGGCACGCAGGTCCACAACATCGAGCTCAAGATCGGGAAGGGTGGCCAGCTCTCCCGTACCGCGGGGTCGAGTGCGCAGGTCGTGGCCAAGGAAGGCACGTACGTGACGCTCCGGCTCCGTTCCACCGAGATGCGGCTGGTGCACGCGCGCTGCCTCGCCACCATCGGTGAGGTCGGCAACGCGGAGCACGAGCTGTTGTCGGTCGGAAAGGCGGGGAAGAGCCGCTGGCTCGGCAAGCGGCCGCGCGTGCGCGGCGTCGCCAAGAACCCGGTGGATCACCCGCTCGGTGGTGGCGAAGGAAAGAGTTCGGGCGGCCGTCCTCCGACGTCGCCCTGGGGCAAGCCCGAAGGCCGAAAGACCCGGCACCGGAAGAAGAAGTCGACGAAATACATTGTCCGGGGACGCAAGCGGGGGAAGGCTACGCAGTAGCCATTAGCCATTAGCCCTCAGCTACAGGCCAATGGCTAACGGCTGACGGCTCGAATCCGAGGCTCAACGCATGGCACGAAGCGTCAAGAAAGGCCCGTTCGTTCAGGATGCCCTGATGACCAAGGTGCAGATCCTGAACAGCCGGAACGAGAAGCGGGTGGTGAAGACCTGGAGCCGGGCCAGCACCATTCTGCCCGAGTTCGTCGGCCACACGTTCGCCGTGCACAACGGGAACAAGTTCGTCCCGGTATACGTGACGGAGAACATGGTCGGCCACAAGCTCGGCGAGTTCGCGCCCACCCGGCTCTTCCGCGGTCACAGCGGCAGGCTGGTGGCCGACAAGAAGGCAAAGCCGGAGTAGCCATGAGCGGACGTGCGATCCAGCGGGGTGTGCGGCAGTCGCCTCGGAAGATGCGGCTCGTGATCGACCTCATTCGCGGCAAGGACGTGAACGAGGCCTACGCGATCCTCAAGTTCAACAAGAAGCTCGCGGCCAAGCAGATCGCGAAGACGCTGCGGTCGGCGGTGGCCAACGCGGAGCAGGCGGCGCTCAAGGACAACGAGCGCTTCGATCCGGATCTGCTGAGGGTGAGCCACGCCATCGTCAACGCGGGGCAACCGCTCAAACGGTTCACCGCGGCGGCACAGGGCCGGGCGACCCCGATCCGTAAGCGCACGAGCCACGTGGAGATCCACGTGGCGGCGAAGGAGAGCGAGTAATGGGTCAGAAGACGCATCCGGTCGGGCTCCGCCTCGGCATCGTGAAGCCGTGGAAGTCCCGGTGGTTCGCGACCAAGGACATGCCGGCGCTGCTCAAGGAAGACGAGCTGATCCGGAAGTACCTGAAGACCCGTCTGGGTCATGCGGCCATCTCGGAGATCCATATCGACCGCCGGCCCGGCAAGGTCACGGTCACGGTGCACACGGGTCGGCCGGGCGTGGTCATCGGCAAGCGCGGCGCCGAGGTGGACAAGCTGCGCGACGAGCTGGCCCAGCTCACCGGCAAGGAAGCCGC
>CAZFKN010000151.1:0-5611 GCA_964519805.1 uncultured Gemmatimonadaceae bacterium | reverse complement strand
GGATCATCGAGTCGATCGCCTTGATGCCCGTCTGGAGCGGCTCCTTCACCGGCTGCCGCACGATGATGCCCGGCGCGATCATCTCCACCGGCCGCGAAGCGGATGTCTGGATCGGGCCGCGACCGTCCACCGGGCGGCCCAGCGCGTCCACTACCCGGCCCAGCATCGCCGGCCCGACCGGCACCTCCAGCAGGCGGCCGGTCCGGCGGACCTCATCGCCTTCCTTCAGCTTGAGGTAGTCGCCCATGATCGCCGAACCGACGTTGTCCTCCTCGAGATTGAGCACGAGGCCCGTCACCAGCTCGCCGGTTTCCTGCGCGGTGAACTCGAGCATTTCGCCCGCTTCGGCCGACTTGAGGCCGTAGATGCGGGCGACGCCGTCGCGCACCTCGAGCACGGTGCCGACCTCGGACGTGTCCTGACCACCGAGCTCGGCAGCCGCGATTTCTCGGAGGAGGACCTCCTTGAGCTCGCCGGGGCGAAGGATCGTGTCGTTAGCCATGAGTCGTCGGTACGGGTGAGGAGGATCGGTGGCACAACAAGCTTGTGAAAATAATCACAATATAGGGGGTCGGGCAAGAGTCGGGCCCAAAATCAGACCCGGCTCCGCGTGTTCCCCCGGGCGAACGCTTGCAACACCCCCCGGGGGCCGAGCGCGCCGAGCGCCGACGGAGCCACGTTGGCGATGCGCCGCACGGTGCCGGCGAGATGGCTCGAGGACGCGAAGTGGAGCACCCGGACTGCGGTCGCGATCCGGTAGCCGGGATTCCGCAGCAGCTGGGCTGCGCAGGCAACACGGGTGAGATCGATGACGCGCTTCAGATTCGGGGCGCCACCCGCGCCGAACTGCCGCGAGAGGTGCTCCCGGCTCACCGCCAGCTCGCGCGCCAGCGTGAGCGTCCGCACCGGCCGCTCGACATCGCGCACCAGAATGTCCCACGCCCTCCGCTGGAGCGGCTCGGAGAGCCGGAGCAGGCGCGGCCCGTCCGCGAGCGCGTGGCGGCGGGCCGTGGTGAGCGAGCAGCGGAGCACGAGATCGCCCACGACCGGGTCGTCCACGCCCTCCACCGCGAACGCGGCGATCTCCTGGCGCTCGCACGCCGAGAGCAGCTCGCCGTCATCCGGCCGGAAGGGCGCGTAGGCGACGACCGGAATCGCGGGCAGCCGGCGGCGGAGATCGGTGAGGATGTCCATGAGCCCGGCGTGCGGCGCGAGCACGATCGCATCCACCAGCCGCGCTTCCAGCATCCGCTCGAGCCCGGCGACCGTCCGGCAGCTGATGACTCGCGGGCCGCCCCGCGGCATGGTGCGCCGGAGGGCGAGCGCGGCCGAGCGGCTGTCGAGCAGAGCGGCGACCGCGGGCACGGGTCAGGTGGCGTCGGACGGTGGACGCGCCCGCCCCTGCCCGGTCGCGACCAGCGTGCGCACCATCTCGCCCGCGCGCTTGAGGACGCCGCGGGCATTGTCGTAGGAGAGCGCGTCGAGCGCCTGGTCGAGCGGCTCCCAGCGAAATGCCGTGATGCCTTCGTCCAGCTGGGGCGACGGGTCGCCCCGTGCCGACTCGAACAGAAAAAAGTGGCAGTACTTATGGATGTGCCGGCCGCGAAAGCGGAAGTGCCAGTCGATCACCCGAATCGGGCCCCTGAGCGTCAGCTCGGCAAGCCCCGTCTCCTC
Source organism: uncultured Gemmatimonadaceae bacterium (assembly GCA_964519805.1). GTDB lineage: Bacteria > Gemmatimonadota > Gemmatimonadetes > Gemmatimonadales > GWC2-71-9 > DASQPE01. The sequence continues at coordinate 3,937 of CAZFKN010000151.1, read as the reverse complement.
GGCGGTCTCCCGTTGGGCCGCCTCGGCCGGTGTCTCGCCGTCCTCGAGGTGCCCCTTGGGGAAGCCCCAGTTGTCGTAGGAGTCCTTGATGAGGAGGTACTGGGTGCCCTGCTCGCCGAGGCGGAACACGATCCCGCCGGCGCTGACCTCCATCTCCGCCCGTCGTTTCCCCATCAGAAAACCGAGACCTTGAAGTACCGCTTCGGGTTCGCCTTGACGTCGGCCAGCAGCGCGCGCAGCTCGACGACCGCCCGCGTGGTCTCTACGTAGAGGGTCGTGTCGGTAGCGAGCCGCCCGAAGGAGCCTTCGCGGGACTGGAGCCGCGTGAGCAGCGAGTCGGCCGACTGGAGGACGCGCACCAGGCTCGACTGATTCTCGCGCGCCGCCGCCATGACCGAGCGGAAGTCGGCGGCGGCCTGCCGGAGATCCGCGCTCGAGGCGCGGGTGTTGTTCATGATCTCCTGGAACTGATTGGCGTTCGTGGCGCTGTCCACCCGCGCCACGGTCCGCTCGAAGCTCTGCGCGACGCCGGCGAACGCGTCGGCCGACGTCGCGACGCTCTGGCTCACCTTGTCGAGCCGGGTTGCCTGGTCGTCGGTGAACTTGGCCAGGCGGTCGGAGATGCGGGTGAGATCGTTCACGCTGCGGCGGACGTCGCGCACCGCCGTGGAGTCGAAGACGCCCCTGATGCGCTGGGTGACGTCGGCCACGTCGCCGGCGATGCGGCTGGCCTGCGCGGTGAGCTGGCCGATGTCGGGGAGCGTGGCGCCGGGCCACGCATCACCGAGCGTGGCCTCCGATTCGAGCAAGGCGGCGCGGACGTTGGGGTCGTCCGGCAACGGGTCGAGGGGAATGATGTTGGCGGCCCATTCGCCGAACAGGCTGCTCGAGGCCGAGATCACCGCCGGCTTGCGGGGCAGGTCTACCGAGCGATCCACGGTGAGATCGGCGTCCACCCAGCCGTCCGGCGCCAGCCGGATCGCCTCGATCCGTCCGACCTTCACGCCGCGAAGCGTCACCGGCCCGCCCACCCCCAGCGCACCGACCGTGCGGAAGCGGGCGGTGTGTGCCATTGCCCGTCTGTGGATGTCGGTCTGGCTCAGCCACAGCGCGCCGCCCACGACGAGCGCGAGCGACCCGAGCACGACCAGCCCGACCGCGAATTCGTTGCCGCGCTTCACGACGCCGACCTCCGGGCCGGCGGCTCGACGTCGTCGGGCCGGCCCTCGATGAACTGCCGCACGACCGGATCGGTCGTCGTCCGGATGTCGGCCGCCGATCCCGCCTGGCGGATCACGCCGTCGTGGAGCATCGCGATCCGGTCGCCGACGGTGAACGCGCTCCGCATGTCGTGGGTCACGATCAGGCCGGTGACGCCGAGGTCGCGGGTGCGCTGCATGAGGCGGTCCATGACCGCCGAGGTCACGGGATCGAGCCCGGTGGTGGGCTCGTCGTATAGAATGTACCTCGGCTGGAGAGCGACGGCGCGCGCGATCCCGACCCGCTTGCGCATCCCGCCGGACAGCTCCGCCGGATAGCGATCTTCCTGCCCGCTCAGGTCGACGGTGGCGAGGCTCCGCTCGATCCGCGCCTGGATCGTGTCCTCGTCGAGCCCCCGCTTGACCAGTCCCAGCCGGATGTTCTCCGCCACGGTCAGCGAGTCGAACAGAGCCGCGAACTGAAAGACGTACCCGATGTGCGCCCGGAGCTCGGCGAGCTGGTCCCGGTCGAGATCGGGCACGTTCTGGCCGTCCACCTCGATCTCACCGGCGTCGGGATCGAGCAGCCCGACGACGAGCTTGAGCGTGACGCTCTTCCCGCTGCCCGACGCGCCGATGATGACGGTGTTCTCGCCATCCGGAACGTCGAGCGACACACCCGCGAGCACGACGTTCTCGCCGAATGCCTTGCGGACGTCGACGAGCCGGATCAAAGCAGAACCAGCGCCCAGAACGCGTCCAGCACCAGGATCGCCTGGCAGCCGAGCACCACGGCGCGCGTGGTCGATCGCCCGACGCCCTCGGCCCCACCCCGGCTGTTCAGACCCTCGAGACATCCCATGAGGGCCACGGCCGCGCCGAAGCTGGCACTCTTTACCAGCCCGAACCAGATGTCCTTGAACTGATAGAAGAGGCGCAGGCCCTTCAGGAACTCCGGGGTGGACAGGTCCAGCAGGTTGATGGCCGTGATCCAGCCGGACACGACGCCCACCGCCATCGCAAACGAGGTGACGACGGGGAACATGAGCGTGGCGGCGAGCACGCGCGGGACGACCAGGTAGGCGAACTTGTCGTAGGCGAGCGTCTCGAGCGCGTCCACCTGCTCGGTCACGCGCATCGTCCCCAGCTCGGCCGCGATGTTAGCCCCGACCCGGCCCGCGAGCGCCATCCCGGTGAGCACCGGCCCAAGCTCCATCATCACCGTCTTGCCGACGAGGGCGCCGACGTAGTAGAGGGGAACGGCGCCGGTGAAGATGTAAGAAGAAAGGAGCGAGAGGACGATGCCGGTGAAGATGGCGATGAAGACGGCGATCGGCACCGAGTCCACACCCAGCCGGACCATCTGTCCGAGCAGGAGCGGACGCCAGGTGGCTACATCGCCCAGGGCGCGGGCCGCGTCCGTGCTCCAGCGGCCGAGGCGGGCGATGAAGCCGGCAGGGCGGCGCAGGATGTGGGACAGGGACGGCTGCACGGGAGGGAAAGTATAGTAGCCGTTAGCCGTTAGCCATTAGCCGTTAGCTAACGGCTAGCTAAAGGCCAATGGCTAGTGGCTAACGGCTATTACTTATGCCGCAAAACTCGCCAGCGCCCGCCCAACCTCCCCTTCTCTCAGCCGTTTCAACGCCCGATCCCGGAGCTGCCGCACCCGTTCGCGCGTGACGCCCAGCATGGCGCCGATCTCTTCGAGGGTGTGCTCCCGGCCGCCGTCGAGACCGAAGTACAGGCGGAGCACCTTCGCATCGCGGGCGGGCAGTGTGCGGAGGGCCCGCTCGATCTCCTCGGAGAGGAACTGGTCCATCGCTTGTGCTTCCGCGTCCGACTGGTCGTCCACGATGAAGCGGTCGATGAGCGAGCGGTCGCCTTCGGGATCGAGCGGCGCGTCGAGCCGGACCTCGGCGGTGTTGAGGGCCGCGAGGGACTGCACCACGTCCACGGAAAGTCCGACGGCGTTGGCGATCTCCTCAGGCGTGGGCTCGCGTCGCAGCTCCTGGCGGAGCGACTCCGACGTGCGGACGATCCGGGACAGGTCGGCGGTCCGGTTGAGCGGCACGCGGACGGTGCGCCCGTGGCGCGCGAGCGCCGCGAGGATCGCCTGGCGGATCCACCAGACGGCGTAGGAGATGAACTTGACGCCCTGATCGGGATCGAACTTCCGGGCCGCGGTGAGGAGCCCGACATTGCCTTCGCCGATGAGATCGGTGAGGGCCAGGCCGCGGTTCTGGTATTTCTTGGCGACCGAGATCACGAAGCGGAGGTTGCGCTTGACCAGCTCCTGCATCGCCTCCTGGTCGCCGGCACGGACCTTCCGGGCGATGGCGACCTCCTGCGGGGTGGTGAGCAGGGGCGTCTTGCTTACCTCATAGAGGTACTGGTCGAGGATGTCGCGATCGGCATCGTAGACGCCGAGGCTCTTGGCGGTCTCCCGCTTGCGGCCGCGGCGCGGCTTTTTCGGGGCGGCGGCAAGAATCTCGGCGGTGGACAGGTCGTCGCTGAGCGGTTCCTGGACGGGCTCGGACTCCGGCTTTTTCTTCTTCGCCATGGCTCCTCGATGGACCTGCCGAGCGCGCCGCGGGGGTGGCGCGTTTTGTGCTTGACACCCCCCCGAGCGAGGACTAGCTTGCGCTGCTGCCGTCGCCCGGACGCGGGGCGAGCCAATATTAATGGGGGCGTAGCTCAGTTGGGAGAGCGCGTGAATGGCATTCACGAGGTCAGGGGTT
>CAZFKN010000150.1:3585-5702 GCA_964519805.1 uncultured Gemmatimonadaceae bacterium | reverse complement strand
GCATGGCCTCGATGTTCGCGTCCATGCGGTCGATCTGGCTGTCGGCGACGAACACCACACCGTCCACGCCCTTGAGGATGAGCTTGCGCGACGCGTTGTAGTACACCTGCCCCGGCACCGTGTAGAGATGGAACTTGACCTTGAAGCCGCGCACCGAGCCGAGATCAACCGGGAGGAAGTCGAAGAAGAGGGTACGCTCCGTCTCGGTCGCGAGCGAAATCATCTTGCCGCGTGAAGCCGGCGCGACCTTGTTGTAGACGTGCTCGAGATTCGTGGTCTTCCCGCCCAAGCCCGGGCCGTAGTAGACCAGCTTGCAGTTGATCTCGCGCGAGGCGTAGTTGATCATCGACATGCGACGGTGTTCCCCTCAGCCCCCGAAGAGCTTGTCGATCTCGTCCTCGGCCTCCCCCAGGAACTCCGACTCCATCGTCGGGCCCTGTCCCGCGGCACCATCGCGATCGAACATCGTCGTGAACAGCTGATTCAGCTCCCCCACGGCATGCCGGACCCGCAGCTTGACCAAGCCGAGCGTCGTCCGGTTGTCGAACAGCACGACCAGAATGACCCGCCGGGCGATGTCGGCGAGGTACATCGACTCCCGCTCGCCCTGATGGAAGAGGGCACCGAACTCGGGCTCGCCCAGCATGCGGGCGAGCTGGTCGTTGGCGCTGAAATCGGCGGCGGTGAGCGAGGCGAAGGCGGTCGGGTCGAACACGGGCGCTTCGCCGACCGTGGCAACCAGCTGCCCCGTCCGATCGACGATGAGCGCCGTCCGCGCGCTGGCATCGCGGAGAAAACCCGTAAGAATCGTCTGGAGCCGGCGCGCGTCGTCCTCGCGGAACGACCAGCTGGAGGCTCCACCGCTCACGGCCGCCCCCTCATCGGAGCGCGGTCTCCATCCGGCGCATGATGGCCTCGGCCCGGCGGCGAAGCACCGGTTGGGTTTCCCAGCTCAAATAGTCGCGCAGGAGGCGCACCGTCTCGACACCCTGCTGCCCCGCCAGAAACCCGAGCGCCCCGAGCCGCCGAAGGGGCTGGTCGCTGAACAGATCCTGGCGGTGCCGGGACAATCGATACTGGGCGAGGAGCCAGCCCGCGACGAGTCCGGCAAAGGCCCCGCCCGCGAACACCGCGGTTCGGCTGCGCATCAGGGCACCTCCTGGCGGGCGCTCAGCGCGTGCGCGAGCGTGACGCCGTCCACGTACTCGAGATCGCCGCCCATCGGAAGGCCGCGGGCGAGACGGGTAACCCGCGCTCCCATTCCGGCGAGAAGCTGCTGGATGTACGTCGCCGTGACCTCGCCTTCCATTGACGGGTTGGTGGCGAGGATCACCTCGCGGACCGGACCCGATCGCACCCGCTCCACCAGACGATCGATCCGGAGCGCCTCCGGTCCGACACCTTCAAGCGGCGACAGCCGGCCGCCGAGTACGTGGTAGCGGCCGCGGAACTCGGTCGCCCGCTCGACGACGCTCACTGCCGAGGCCTCCTCGACGACGCAGAGAACGGCCGGATCACGCCGTGGATCCTGACAGATGGCGCACGGCTGCTCCTCCGTCGGGTTGCCGCACTGCTCGCACGGCCGCACCCGCTCGGCGACGATCGTCAGGGCGGCGGCGAGCCGCGCGGCCTGCTCGGGAGACTGCTGAAGCAAATGGTAGGTGAGGCGCTGTGCCGTCTTGCGGCCGATCCCCGGGAGCTTGGCCAGCTCGGTGATCAGCAACTCGATTGCGCCCACCGTCACAGTGACGGGAAGGGAAACGGCTGCACCTTCCGCATCTCGGACTGGAGCAGCTCGGCCGCGCGGCGTTGGGCTTCCGCCACCGCGGCGAGCACGAGATCGCCGAGTAACTCGGCGTCGCGACCCTCGAAGGCGCCCGGGTCGATGGTGACCGCGCGGATCGTGCCCCGGCCGTCGGCCGTCACCCGCACCAGCCCGCCACCGGAAGTCGCTTCGATGGTACGCCCGGCAAGCTCCGACTGGAGCTGCTGCAGCCGGCCCTGGACCTGCTGGCTGAGTTGGAAAAGCTGCTGGAAATCGGCCATGCTTTCGGGTAGACCCGCCATAGACGGCAAACTAGACTTGCAAGAAATCTGCCGCAAGAAGCTGTTAGCGG
>CAZFKN010000150.1:0-3485 GCA_964519805.1 uncultured Gemmatimonadaceae bacterium | reverse complement strand
ATCTCCAAATCTAACGCCTCTGCCGCCGTATCCAGCGCCGGATCCTTGGCTCGGAGGTGAGTCAGGCGATCCGCCCGGATCGAGGCTTCCGACATCCGCCGGGGTGTCGCCGGACTACCCGTGTCCGCCGGGCCGGACGCGATCCGGAGGCGCACGGGCTGTCCCACGGCGCGGCCGACGATCTCCTCGACCACGGCTGCATGCTCCTGGAGCGGCTGCACGAAGAGGCCGGCGGATTCCGGCAGCCGCAGCGTGAGCCATGGCGCGTCGACCTCCGCGGGCTCAGCCGTTCCCACCGCCTCGCCGAGGAAGGGCCTCCGCTCGCGTACGGCGGCGACCAGCGCCGGCCAGGCCGCGCGCAACGAGGCGGTGGTAAACTCGACGGACTGGGATGGCGGCAACGACTCGCGGGGTGCGGCCTCGGGCGCGGACGGCTGCGCATCGGTCCGGGCACTTGTCCGTCGCGTCGGGGAGGCCGGGTCAATCGAGCCACGCGAGCTTCCGCGCGGCGGCTCCGACGGACTCATTCCGCCGCCACCGATCACCTGTTCGAGATCGACGATGCGGTCGAGCATCGCCCAGCGCAGCAGCAGCGTCTCGACCACGAGCCGAGGGTTCCCGCTGCGTCGCACCGCCGTCTCGTTGTCGGCGAGCAGCTTGAGCATGCGCAGCACGTCCCCCGCGGTAAACTGGTTGCGGTACCGCAGCAGCGTCTCCCGCATGGCCTCGGTCAGACCCTCCGGCTCGGCCCCGAGCTGGAGCATGAGCAAGGCCCGGAGCATTTCCCCCACCCCGCCCATGAACTCGGCGAGGTCCGCGCCCGCGTCCATGAGCTGCTCCACCAGGGGGAAGACGGCGGCTGGCCGCCGCTCGGCTAGGAGGGCCAGAACCTCGGCGTAGCGCTCGTCGCCGGCCAGGCCGAGGATCTCCCGCACGCGCGCCGCCGTGATCGCGCCGTCCCCGAAGCTCAGACACTGATCCAGCATCGACAGCGCGTCGCGCATGCCGCCGTCGGCATGCCGGGCGATGAGCGTCAAGGCGTCGTCATCCGCGTCGATGCGCTCGAGGGCCAGCACCTCGCGAAGGCGCGCCTTGATGGCGCCGGGCCCGATCCGGCGGAAGTCGAAGCGCTGGAGCCGGGAGAGGACGGGCGCCGCGGTGGCGCCGATCTTCTGTGGATCCGTGGTGGCAAAGACGAACACGACCCGCTCGGGCGGCTCCTCCAGAATCTTGAGGAGGGCGTTCCACGCCTCACGGGTGAGCATGTGCGCCTCGTCCACGATGTACACCTTGTAGCGCCCCTCCTGGGAGGCGGCGTACATGGCCCGCTCGCGGAGATCCCGAGCATCGTCGACGCCCCGGTTACTGGCCGCGTCGATCTCGACGACGTCGAGATTGGCCGACCCGTTCCAGACGCGTAGGCACTCCGCGCACTCGCCGCAGGGCTCGCCCGACGCGCCCCGATTCGGGCAGTTGAGCGCCATGGAGAGAATGCGGGCCGCGGTGGTCTTGCCGACGCCGCGGGGGCCGGTCAGGAGATAGCCGTGTCCAACCCGGTTCCGGGCGACGGCCCCGCGCAGGACTGCCGTGACGTGGTCCTGGACGAGCAGGTCTGCAAAGCGCTTCGGACGGTAACGGCGGGCGAGGGCAATCATACCACGGTGAACGGTGAACGGTGAACGGTGAACAGGCAGACAGGCGGGGTCGGGTGGGGCCCGTTCACTGTTGGCCGTTCACTGTTGACCTGCTTACCTGACACGAGGTCCCGGGAAAAGAAAAGTGCCCCAGGCTCCCCGAAGCGACACCGGGCATCGCTTAGCGCTGCTACCGGCGAGGTCCTGACGCGGTTCACGCGCCGGCGCCCTTCGGACCTGAGGCACCTGTAGTATAGCGAGTTGGCCTCGACCGCGAAACTCCCGGTTACTTCGGCGCGGCGTTGGGGCTGTACATGTCGACGTGGTAGCGCCATTGGCCGTCGGCCTGCCGTTTGAACACCTCGAGGAACTTGCCGTCCTCGGGCGCCTGGGCGGGCGTTCCCTTTGCCTTGGGCGTCATCTCGAGGCGGTAGTGACCGACGACATAGGCCAGGTCGCCGCGCCCCTCGATCTGATCCGTGCCAACGGTGAGGACCACTGTGTACGGCTGGAGCAACCCGTTCCAGAACTCGCGGATGGCGGCCCGTCCTTTGACCGGTGGCGCGTTCGGCGGCATCAGGAGCGCATCCTCGGCATACGTCGCGGCCACGCGGTCGACATCGCCGGCGTTGGCGCCCATGGTGAAGAGGGAGTCGGCGGCGAGGATCTGCGCTTCGTCCGCCGCCGTGAGTCCGGGAGGCCCGCCCGCGGCTTGGGCCGGCGGCGCCGCGGGACGACATCCGACGACTCCGGCGCATAGCAGCAGGGTCGCGGTCCAGGGTGGGCGAGTCATCGTGACCTCCAGCCGGGGAGATGCGCGGGCCGAGACGGATTCACTCGAGCCTCCCCCGCTGTTGGGTCTGCATCGTGCGGAGCTCCCAAGTCTCGGCCACGACCCCGCCTAGCAGGAACACGATGGCGGTGTAGTAAACCCAGAGCACGAACAGCACGGCTGCGCCCACCTGGCCGCCGCCGGACACGCTCTCGAGCGACGCGATGTGGGTGAGATACAGGCCGTAGAGGCGCTTGGCAACCTCGAAGAACAGTGCGGAGAACACCGACGCGATCAGCGCAATGCGGCCTGGAATCCGTCTGAGCGAGGCGTAGCGGTAGACGACGTAGAACAGCACCAGCTGGAACGCGAAGGCAAGCCCCTCACCCAGCAGGCGCCCCAACCAGCTCACCCAAAACCGGAGGTGGGGCGCCACCTCCCTACCGCGGGACTGCAGGTACGCCAGCCCGGCGACCACGGCGGCGTTCCCCAGAAACAGCAACAGCGTCGCCAGCACCATGCCGGCATCCTGCGACTTGGCGCGGAGATAGGCGATGACCGGATGGCGTCGCCGCGTCGGACGCACCGAGACGTCGAAGATCTCGTTGAGGGCCGTCCGGACGCCGGCGAACAGCCGGGTGCTGAACCAGACGAACGTCGGGACCGCAACGAGAGAGATCTGTCCGCGACGCTCGGTGATGCGGGTGAGGATCCGCTCGATCAGCGCGAACGGGTCCGCGCCGGGCGTGGTGTCGTGCGGAGGCAGGAACCGGTGGAAGAGCTGGTTGGCGTCGGCCGGCCCTGTGCCCAGGGACGTGCCGGCCACCGCCTGCGCAAGGGCGGTGAGGCCGACGAGGAGCAGCAGGAAGAAGGGAACCGCGGCGAGCAGGGCGTCGAACGTGAGCGCACTCGCGAGGAACGGGACGTTGTTCTCGTCAGCGGCCTGGAGGGTGCGGAAGAGAACGCCGCCGGGTGAGAGATGCCAGCCCCGGCGTCCGGAGCCGCTCAGGCGAGCGGCTCCTCGACGTCCACGTCGGCGGCGCCGGCCGCGCGACGCCGGGCCCGGGCATCCGCGAGGC
>CAZFKN010000149.1:0-5823 GCA_964519805.1 uncultured Gemmatimonadaceae bacterium | reverse complement strand
ATCGTCCCGTAGAGCTCGTGGGCAGGAATAATCGGGTACGGGGGCTGGGAGAGCGCGGAGATGGAGTCCTCGAGCGTGGTGGCTTCCTCCATCCCGGCGAGGGCTCCCGCCGTGTCGCCTGCGGCTTGTGCCGCGAGCGCCTGGGCTTCTGCCGCCTGGATCCTGATGATCCGTTGAGCAAACGGGTGCCGGTCGGGCTGGGCGACCAGGGCGACGATGACCCCGGCAGCGGCCTTCGCCGCGGCCGCGTCGGCCAGTTCGGCTGCGGCCATGCCCTCGAGCTGCGCTTTCATCGCGACGAAGTCGCGCGATGGCGCGACCAGCGGCATCGTCCGTACCTTGTCCCACGCGCCGGCCTCCACGATGTACCGCGCCATCATGTCGAAGTAGCCGTACGCCACGCGGTCCGGTAACGCGTAGATCGTCCGGCCCCGCACGTGTCTGGCCTCGAGGTCGGGCTGATCGGGCGCGGTCGTCTTGTCGGGCAAGGCCTCATACTGCCGCTCGATGATCTCCGTCATCCGCCAGGCGTCGCGGAATCGGCCCTGCTGGAGGTAGGCGTACTGCAGGTAGTTCAGCGAATGAAAATCGCGATACTCGCCGCCTTCGCCGGCGCGCTTAATTTCCAGCTCAGAGCTGCGCCATGCGTTCTCGTTGGTCGCCGCCGACTCCTCCCAATAGCCCAGTCTGGTGAAGATGTGAGACGGCATGTGCTGCGCGTGAGGGACGGCAGGCGCGGCCTGCGCATACGCGCGGGCCGCGGCAAGGCCCATCGTGGCGTGTGATGGATCGTCATACACGTGGATGAGGTAGTGGAGCACACCCGGATGTTGCGGATTGTGGGAATACACCTCCTCGAACAGCGCGGCGGCGATGGCCTGTTGCTCGAACCCCTCGGTTCCCTCCTTGATCGTCGCCAGAATCGAGAGCCCGTAGAAGAGCTTGCTGTTTTCATCGGGGTAGCGGTCGTGCAGTGTCCGCATCATGTCGCGGTAGGCCGCGTCTCGCACCGCCTTGGGGCTGGCGCCCGCGTCGCGGTAGAGGGCGGCTGTCGCCTCGAGGTACTGGCGCTCGCGGCCGGTATCGGTCACCGTGCGCATTCCTTCCTGCACCAGAGCCCAGGCGGCGGCGAGATCCTTCGGGGTCGGCGCGTCCCAGAAAGGGTGGTTGTACGTCATCGCCGCGCCCCAGTAGGCCAGGCCGCAGCCCGGGTCGTGCCGGATCACCTCCGTAAAAGCCTCTAGGGCCCGGGCGTACCAGAAATTGTGCAGCAGGGCGACCGCCTGATCGAAGTCCCCGGAGACGGCCGGGGCGCAGGAGGTGTCCATGTGCACGTGCCCGAACCCGTGTCCGTGCTGAGCGGCTGATCGGGCGGCCGGAAAAAGCACCAGGAGCAAGAGAGCAAACGCGCTTTTCATGTCGAGGCCAACGTCTGCGACCTCGACCGGCGTTAGCGAAACTCCGCTCCACCATGCCGGTCGTCGATAACGAACCGGTCGCGGGCAGGCATGCGAACTCGAGGCAGACTCGCGGCGTCGATTACCGCGGTGGGAGAGATGATCTCGTTCTTCGACAGGATCCACGCGACGACCGCGTAGATCTCGTCGGGCGTGAGCGACCCCGGCGCGGTAGCCGGCATCGTGCGATTGATATAGTCGTACAAGGTGGTGGCGTAAGGCCAATAGTTGCCCACCGTTCGCGCATACTTGAGGCTCTCACCGAAGGGGAAGCCTTCGCGGGGCTCACGGCCGACGAGCGCCGGCGCCGCCGGGAGCCCCTCCCCTTTCGACCCGTGACACCCCGCGCAGGTGGCGGCGAAGACGCGAGCGCCTTCCTCGGGGGTCCCCCGCCCCGCGGGAAGACCCTCCCCGGACGGATTCACATCGATGTTCCACGCCGCGATGTCGGCAGGCGCGGCGGGGCGGCCGACTCCATACCGCGCCACCGTCTCCCGCTCGGTCCGACACGCCGCCCCCACCAGCAGCACGGCTCCGGTCAGGGTCACGATCCGTCCGATCATCATGCGTGCCCGGCTCCGGCCTCCGCCTGGTAGACAACCAGTCCGTCCGGCTCCACCACCCAGCCGCGAATGTAGTTGAAGTGGTAGTCCGTGCCCTGCCCGCGCTTCTCGCGGAACTTCACCAGGGTCGGCTGCGTGGCACCGGTTTCGTCGGTGGCGCGGCTCATGAGTGTGGCAGCGTCTCCGCTCCATTGCCACATGCGAGTGAATCGGGTATGAGCCTTGGGGAGAACGGGCTCCTGCAGCTTCGCTGCGGCCCAGGTCGCTCCTCCGTCCGTGCTCACTTCCACTCCGGTGATCTTCCCACGCCCGCTCCAGGCAATTCCCGCGATCTGGACCCACTCGTGGCGGCCGAGCCGGACCGGATGAGCCGGGTGGGTGATGATCGACTTCACGTCCATGACGAAGCTGAATTGGCGCGCGGTGCCGTTGGGAAGCGGATCGGTGTACTTGGAGGTCTCGTCGCGGGACATGTTCGGCTGCGCGATCAGCTTGAGTCGGCGGAGCCACTTCACGTTCGCGTTGCCTTCCCAACCCGGCAGCAGGAGCCGCACCGGGTACCCGGCCGGCGGCCGAAGCGGCTCGCCGTTCTGTGCGTAGGCGAGGAGTGCGTCGTCCATCGCCTTCTCCAGCGGGATGCTCCGCGAGAGCAACGCCGCGTCACCGCCTTCCGCGAGCAGCCAAGTGGCTCCGGGCTTCACGCCGATCTCGGCGAGCAGCACAGTGAGCGGAACTCCGGTCCACTCCGCGTTGCTGGTCAAACCGTCGATGAGCTGGGGGGTCAGCTCCCGCTGGGGAGCGCGATAGGCGGTCCGCCCGTTGCCGGAGCACTCGAGGAAGCAGGTCCGAGTGATCGAAGGCAGGCGCTTGAGGTCCGCCAGCGTGAAGACGGTTGGCCGGTCGACCAGCCCATGGACCAGCAGCGAGTACTCGGCGGGATGGATGGTCGGAACCCCGGCATGGTGCCGCTCGAAATGGAGGTCGGTCGGCGTGATCGTGCCACTGAAATCCTGCAGCGGGCTGAAGGACGCGCCCGTGACTTGACCGGTCGGTGTGCGGGCGGGCTGCTCGAAGGGCGATCTGATGCTGAGGGCAGACGTCGGCTCCCCCAGTGGCCGGCTCGGCGCCTCCGGGGTATCCGATGGTGGCGTTCCGCTCGCTTGCGCGGGGAGAAGACTGGGGAGGGTCCCAAGCAGCGCGGCACCAGCGGCGGCCGCCCCGCCAACGAGAAGGCCGCGGCGGCTGATCGTCGGGGACTCCGCCGCCTTCTGCTTTGCCCCATGGGGGGGAGTGGGATGAGACATCGCGCCGAGGTGGATTCCGGGTAGACTGTACGCATCAGTACGAAAGGCGTCAACGGCCCAGCCGGTGATGGCGGAGCAGCGGCGAGGGCCGTACGATTGCGTGAGGGAACGCCCGTTCCGACGGCGGACTATGGACAGGAGACGAAGGCTTCGAGTCGCGGCGATCGCCGCTGGGGGGATCTCCCCCCCGTCCGCCGACTTATACCTTGATTGCCTTGGCGTAGGCCAGCTGGACTGCTTCTTCCGGGTCGCCGTCCGTAGCCAGGACACACACCACTGACCCTTCCTGCCAGAACACCAGAGTCGCGTTGGCGGTGCGGTAGATCCGAAACCGGATCCCGTCGTGTTCCCGGTCCTCACCTCCCTGCGGCAGCGCGGAGAGCCGGCCCTCGTACATCTGGCACACCACCCGCCGGCCGTTCCCGTTCTCGTAGGCGAACAACGCGCTCCGCTGACCGGCGAGTTCGTTGACCTTCCCGCCCACCAGACGATACCCCATCATGCCGAAATCGAACACCCGGGTGGCAAAGGGGATGCGGCCCCCACTGAAGAAGCGTTCGAGCGCGCGCGGATCAGCGGTCTCGAGCTGCAGGACAAGGGTGGCCGCGCGGTAACTGGCGAAGTCCTGCGCGGCTGCTCTAACGGGGTCTGGACGACGGCCGCGTCCCAGGACGACCAGGAGCGCCGCTGCCACGAGGGACAGGCCAGCGATCGCGGCCCGGCGACGGAGACGGGCAGCGCGCAAGCGGCCAGGCACCGGGACTCGGGTTTCCGTAGCCAGGGCGGCGGCGACTCGCCCTCCCACGTCGGACGGCACCGGGCGGTCCGGCAAGTCATCCCGGAGGGCAGCCTTGACCCGGCGCAACGCGTCGAGTTCTCTCCGGCAGCGCTGGCAGCGGGCGAGATGTCCTTCGACCGCCGTGCGCTGGTCGGGCGGCAGCCGCCCGTCCAGAAGCAGCTGGAGCTCGTTGGCTGGATGGGGTCCGGTGTCCATCATGCCTTGGGCCTCAAGTATCCCGCTCGCAGGGCATAGTGCTGCAGTGCGGCGAAGAGCAGGCGCCGGCCCCGGGAGAGACGCGACCCTAAGGTCCCTACGCCGCAGCCGAGGACGGCCGCGGCCTCCTCGTACGACAACTCCTGGACATCAACGAGCAGCACTGCGGAGCGGAACGCTTCGGGAAGGGCGCGGAGCGCGGCCTCCACCTCGTCCGCCCAGCGCGGGCCCCGCGCGTCCACGTCCCCCACCGCACCCTCCGTTCCTGCGGGTGCCTCGACGAACTGTCGGAAACGGTCTTCCAGCTCCTTCACCGACAATGGCCCGACCTCGCGCCGCGCCTTCAGTCGCCAATTGATGATCACCGAGTGCAGGATGGTGAACAGCCAGGCCTTACAGTTCGTGCCGGCCCGGAAGTTGTCGAAGGTCCGATAGGCTCGCAGATACGTCTCTTGCAAGACGTCCGCTGCGTCGTCCGTGTCCGCCGTGAGGCGGAGCGCAGTGTTGTAGAGGGCCCGCATGAACGGCAAGGCGACCAACTCGAACCGGAGCTGTCGTTCATCCGCGTCGGAGTGGGGCATACCGGGGGTCTGCTGGGGAAGTTTGGCAGGGGCTCGCCTGTTAACCCATAGAACGACTCCTGCGGCTGCGCGGTTTTTGGGGGCGGCCGCGGCGCACACCCATGGACCATGCAGAGGAGGGCTAGCGATGCGCCTGATGCATATGCTGACTTGCGGAGCAGGACTCGGTGCCCTGGTGGCGATCGCCGGCTGCGCGCCCGACGCCCCCGTCCGGCCGGGTGGGGCGCTGTCCCTGGACGCAGCGGGGACGGGCCGCCCGCCGTTCGTCTTCCCCGTCGGCTGCTGCTATTACCAGGGCCACGTCGTGAGTACCGTGGTACCCCCCGCGAGCGACCCGCAGGCTGGCATCGACAATTTCTACGGCTTTCCCGGCGCTGCCGCAGCCGGGCAGAAGGGGGTAGTTGGCGTGGCGCCGGGGGCCGTGGGATATCACGGTGGGCATTGGAAGTTCTTCGCTGTTACGTGGAACGTGACGCCCTACCTGCTGACGTCGGAAGCCGCCGTGCTCACGGCCGCCACGGCGGGCGACGTCACGGTCACCCGGATTCCGGACAACGACTTCAAGTGCCCGATCCAGCCGTAAACCCGGACAGCCGTGGCCGACTTGAGGTAGTCGAGGATCCTGGGGGCGTACACAACCGTGCGGCTGTGTATTCGGGGTCATGCTCCGTGTGGCGCCGCATCTGAACTGCCAGCGTGGGCAACTCGCATCTGGGGACAGTATCTCGTGCCTGAGTGGGACGAGCGGGAAGCGCCGGATACCGCGTGCTGATGCGCTGGAGCAACGAGCAGGCGTTGCAGCCGGTGTCCGGGCCGTGCTTGACTTGACGCCAGGCGGGCCCTAGTGTGAGCCCATGATCGGCGCCACTGGCTCTTGCCGTTGCTGCTGTTGTCGTTCCCACCCCGGGTGGACGGCGTTGTTGG
>CAZFKN010000148.1:0-6036 GCA_964519805.1 uncultured Gemmatimonadaceae bacterium | reverse complement strand
GAACGGGGATGGTCGTGATCGTACGCGCAAATCGCATAGGGGGCTCCCTGGCAACATTGTTGCCCGGCGGCCGGATTCCCGCCGCCTTGACGGGATGTGCTTGGACAGGGAAAGGCGAAGCGAGTATGCCGAACGCAGAGGAACCCCGCAAGCCCACTGCAACAGTATGCAGCGGAACGATTTCAAAACGGCTGTTTGAAGTGATCCGGCTCGCGACACTACTGGTTGTCGCCCTGATCGAGCCGAGGCTCGCCGAACTCGCCGCCGCCCAACAGCAAACCGGTGCGCCACGGTCGATCATCAGCCCGGCCCGGCTGCGGGAGGACCTGTACCGACTCGCGGACGACTCGATGATGGGGCGCGAGCCGGGCTCGGTGGGCGACTGGAAGGCGGCGGCATACGTCGCGGCCGAGTTCCGTCGGCTGGGCCTCCGACCGGCCGGCGATTCGGGGACCTACTTCCAGCGCGTCCCGCTCGCCGTGGCCCGGATCAACGAGCGGGCCGAGCTCGTCGTCGATGGGACTCGACTGGAGCCTGGCACCGACTTCTTGCCCGGCATCTGGCTCGCCACCCGGCCGCTGCACCTCGATGGAGTGCAAGCGGTCTACGGCGGCGACGCTCGCGATTCGCTGCACTGGATCGACGCCGGCCAGGCACGCGAGAAGGTCGTGGTGCTCGACGTGAAGCCGGACAGCGCCGGCAAGCGGGAATACGTGCGCACCGGCGTCATCGCTTCCGACCCGCGCTGGCGGTCGGCCGCGGCGCTGCTGATCCTCGAGCGCGACCTGCTCGACCCCGCCGTGGTGCGCCAGGCCCGCGAGGGCACGCTGTCGCTGCCCAGCTCTCCCGAATCGGAGAGGGTCCCGCCGCTGGTTCTGCTGACGCCCAAGGCCGGCGCCGCCCTGTTCAGCTCGCCGATTGCGAGCCTCGAGCCCGGAGCACGAGGCGGGCACGTGCGCGCCGGCTCGATGACCACGCTCTCGCCCACGCCCTACCCCGCCCGCAACGTGGTCGCGATCCTGCCCGGACGCGACCCGCGCTTGAAAGGCGAGTACATCTCGCTCTCCGCCCACAACGACCACGTTGGCTTCAACCACACGCCGGTGGATCACGACTCGATCCGCTCCTACAACCACGTGGTCCGTCCCATGGGCGCCGACTCGCCCGATCGCGCTCCCACGCCGGACGAATCGGCCCGCATCGGCGCGGAGCTGCGCCGACTGCGGATGCACGATCCGCTGCGCCCCGATTCCATCTACAACGGCGCCGACGACGACGGCAGCGGCACCGTGGCACTGCTGGAGCTGGCCCGCGCCTTTGCCGGTGCGAAGGTCCGCCCGCGCCGCTCGATCCTGCTCATCTCGCACACCGCCGAGGAGTACGGCCTCGTCGGATCGGCGTGGTTCACCGACCACCCCACCGTGCCGCTCGACTCGATCATCGGCGAGATCGACGACGACATGATCGGCCGCGGTGGCGCAGCCGACCTGCCGGGCGGCGGGCCGGGCTATCTGGAAGTGGTCGGCGCCTGGCGCCTGTCGCGGCAGTTCGGCGACCTGCTCGTGGAGGTGAACCGCGCCGTGGCGGAGCCCATGAAATTCAACACCGCCTACGACGCACCCGGCCATCCGCTCCAGTACTACTGCCGAGCGGACCATTTCAGTTACGCCCGGTACGGCATTCCCAGCGTGTCGCTCTCGCGCGGCGAGCACCTCGACTACCACCAGGTGACCGACGAGCCGCAGTACATCGACTACGAGGCGCTTGCCCGCGTCGCCCGGTTCGTCTACGCGGTGACGCTCCGCCTGGCCAACGCGGACGAACGGCCGAGACTCGACGTCCCCAGGCCCGATCCGCACGCCCCCTGCCGGCAGTAGCCCTCGGCCGCCCGTGGCGTCCGGCGCCGGGCGGCTGTAGTCTAGTGGGCCCCCGACTATCCCCCCCGATCGAGGTTGAACTGCGGATGCGACCCAAAGAGCTGACGCTTCGGGGCCTGATCCTTGGCGCCCTCATCACGACCGTCTTCACCGCCGCCAACGTCTACCTCGGCCTCAAGGTCGGCCTCACGTTCGCATCGTCCATTCCGGCGGCCGTGATCTCCATGGCGATCCTGAGCGCCGTCAAGGACTCCTCGATCCTCGAGAACAACATCGTTCAGACCGTGGCGTCCGCGGCCGGCACCCTCTCGGCGATCATCTTCGTGCTGCCGGGACTGGTGATCGTCGGGTGGTGGACCGGATTCCCGTTCTGGCAATCCTTTCTCGTCTGCGTAAGCGGGGGCGTCCTGGGGGTCCTCTTCACCATCCCGCTCCGGCGCGCGCTGGTCACGACCTCCGACCTGCCCTACCCCGAAGGGGTCGCCGCCGCCGAGGTGCTGAAGGTCGGATCCGGCACCCGGGGCGAGACGACCGACGAAACGGGTGAGGCGAAGGAAGGGCTGGTCGCCGTCATCCTCGGCTCCGTCGCCTCGGCCGGGCTCGCGATCGTGACGGCGACGCGCGTTGTCGCCGGCGAGTTCACCGGCTTCTTCCGCATCGGCGCTACGGCGTCGAGCGGGTACAACTTCGCGTGGTCGCTCGCGCTCGTCGGTGCCGGGCATCTGGTGGGCCTGTCGGTCGGCATGGCGATGCTCACCGGCCTCGTGATCTCATGGGGGATCGCCGTGCCGATCCTCACGTCGCTGCAACCCGCCGCCGACGGCGTGACCCTCGCCGCGCACACGCTGACGATCTGGCGCACCCAGGTCCGGTTCATCGGCGCCGGCGCGATCGGCGTCGCCTCGATCTACACCCTGGCGCGCCTGGCGAGGCCGGTCGTGAGCGGGCTCGTCAGCACCCTCGCCGCCTCCCGCGTCGCCGGCATCGGCGACGACCGCGACCGCGATCTCTCGCCCGGGTGGATCATCGCGCTCACCGCCGTCTCCCTCGTCATCGCCGCCTGGCTGGCCTTCACGTTCGCCAAGGCGACGGTCCTGGCGCCCACCGCGCTCACGCTCACGTTGGTCGCGGTGCCGTTCGTGCTGGTGGTCGGCTTTCTCATCGCCGGAATCTGCGGCTACATGGCGGGGCTCATCGGGGCCTCGAACAGCCCGATTTCGGGCGTGGGCATCCTCTCGATCGTCATCTGCGCCTCGGCGCTCGCGCTCACCGTGACGCCGACCGACGAGACCCGGCCCGCGCTCGTGGCGTTCGCGCTCTTCATCACGGCGATCGTCTTCGCCTGCGCCACGATCTCGAACGACAACCTCCAGGACCTGAAGACCGGGCAGCTGGTCGGCGCCTCGCCCATGCGCCAGCAGATCGCGCTCATCGTGGGCGTGGCGGCGGGCGCGGCGGTCATTCCGTCGGTCCTCAACCTGCTCGCCAAGGCCTACGGGTTCGCGGGAGCCGCCAACGTCGGCGTGGTCGCGCCGAATCCGCTCCCGGCGCCGCAGGCGACGCTCATCTCCGCGCTGGCCCAGGGCGTGGTCGGCGGGCACCTGGACTGGAAGATGATCGGCATCGGCGGACTCGTCGGCGTGGGCCTCATCCTGCTCGACGCGACGCTCGGCGCGCTGAAGAAGCTCCGCATTCCGCCCCTGGCGGTCGGGATCGGGATCTATCTCCCGATGTCGGCGACCTTCGCCGTGGTCGTCGGTGCGTCGATCTCCCACTGGTACGACCGGCGCGCGAAGCTGGCGCCGAACCCCGACCGGGCCGAGCGGCTGGGGACCCTCGTGGCCTCGGGCTTGATCGTCGGCGAGAGCATCTGGGGCGTGATCAACGCCGGGCTGATCGTCGGCTTCTCCAGCGAGGCGCCGATCGCGATCGTGCCCGAGACGTTCGCGCCCGCCCGGTGGCTCGGCCTGATCGCGTTCGTGAGCGTGATCGCCTGGTTGTACCGGTGGATGCTGCAGCGGTCGGCAGCCGCGAAACCGGCTCGTTAGAGCCGTCCCACCAGGGCACATGAGCCTGAGTGCCCCGCGGTACCCCCTCGCGACCGGTGTCTGGCTCACCGCGCTGGTCTCGCTCGGCCTGCACCTGCTGCCCCAGCCGGGCTACGGCTTCCATCGCGACGAGCTGCTCTACCTCGCGATGGGCGACCACCTCCACCTGCTGCGCATGTCGTTCCCGCCCATGATCGCCGTCCTCGCCCAGACGGCCCGCGTGCTGCCGCTCGATCTCCTCGCCGCCGTCCGGCTGCTGGCGGCCCTCGCCGGCGCGGCGCTGCCGATCCTCACCGCGCTCATCTGTCGGGAGCTCGGCGGCGGACGAAGGGCGCAGCTGCTCGCCGCGGTCGCCGTCCTCGTCGCCCCGCTCTTTCTCAGAGCCGGCACGCTCTTCCAGCCCGTCGTGTTCGAGCAGCTCTGGTGGACGATCGCAGCGCTGGCTCTGACCAGGCTCCTCGCCGGACGGGACCGGCGCTGGTGGCTCGTTGTCGGCGGGGCGGTCGGCGCCGGCGCGCTGACCAAGCTCAGCGTCGTTTTCCTCGGCGCGGGACTCCTCGTCACGATCGCCTTCTCTCCGCTGCGCCGAGATCTCGCGACTCGCTGGCCCTGGCTCGCCGCCGCACTGGCCGGCGTGCTCGCGCTGCCGAGCGTTACGGGGCAGATCGCCTGGGGCTGGCCGTTCCTCGCGCAGATGCGCGCCCTCAAGGCCACCCAGCTGGGCCACTTCGACCGGCTCGACTTCCTCGTCGGACAATTTGTCAATCTCGGCCCCGGCGCTCCGCTCTGGTTGGTCGGACTGATCGCGCTGCTCGCCGCACCGGTGCTCCGGCCCTTCCGCGCCCTCGGCGTGCTGGCCCTCACCATCTTCCTGGTCCTGCTGCTCACGGGCGGCAAGGACTACTACTTCGGTCCCCTGGATACGCTCTTGATCGCGGGCGCGGCGAGCTTCGCGGGCATGTGGCTCGGGCACCGCGGCAGGACGCCGGTCTTTGCGGGCGCCCTGGCACTGCTGATTCTGGGAGGGCTGGCGCTGCTTCCGATGGGAGTGCCCGTTCTTCCGCCACCTTCCATGGCGCGCTACGCCGCCGCGCTCGGCGTCACCCAGGCGACGCGCACGAACTACGGCACCATGCTGCCGCTGCCGCAGGACTACGCGGACATGACCGGCTGGCCCGAGCAGGTCGAGACGGTCGCGTCGGTGTTCCACTCGCTGTCCCCCGACGAGCAACGCGGCGCGGTGATTCTGGGCATCAACTACGGTCGCACCGGGGCGGTCGCGCTGTTCGGGCGGAAGCTCGGCCTGCCGTACCCGATCAGCCGGCACGGCGACTTCTACTTCTGGGGGACGGGGGAGCGGAGCGGAGAGGTGACCATCGTCATCGGTGGGTCGGCGGACTGGTTGCGGGATGACTGGGATGACGTCACGGAGGCGGCGCGATCCCGGAATCCGTGGGGCGTGGACGAGGAGCAGGATGTCCCGATCTTCGTCTGTCGCCGGCCCCGGCTCGACCTGCCGGCGTTGTTCCGCAAATTGGGACCGCACTGGAGCTAGCGGCCCTCGATTCCCGTACTAAGTTGTGCCCCGCAAGCTCGAACCCACCGAAGGTCTCAAAGGAGAACACCATGCAGCCACTGTTCCGCATGCTCGCTTTCGGAGCGTTGCTTACACTCGCCGTCCCCGCCGCGTCTCTGCGGGCCCAGGCCCCCGATCCGGCAAGCGGCACCTGGGAGCTCAACCTCGCCAAGTCGAAGTTCAGCCCCGGTCCGGCGCCCAAGAGCCAGACGCGGACCTACACAGTAACGGGCGATGAGGTGAGGTACAGCTTGAAGGGAATCGACGCCGAGGGAAAGCCGACTCTAGTGGAGTACACCGCCAAGTACGACGGCAAGGACTACCCGCTTACCGGCGCACCCGACTTTGACACGATTTCATTGAAGCGCCTCAATGCCACCACCACCCAAGCCACGCTGAAGAAAGGCGGCAAAGTGGTCCAGACCACCAGGCGGGTGGTTTCCAAGGATGGGAAGTCCCTGACGCTTACTACCAAGGGGACGAACGCGAAAGGCCAGGCGGTCAGCAACGTCGCGGTCTTCGACAAGCATTAGGT
>CAZFKN010000147.1:0-6188 GCA_964519805.1 uncultured Gemmatimonadaceae bacterium | reverse complement strand
TCCAACGACATTCGGCGTTTGCTCGGGGGCTGAATCGCGGTACGGTTTCGCCCGGCGACTCTTGCTGGAGCATGGCTTGTAGGTTATTGTTCCATGCTAACATAGAAATGAAACAAGAACTGTCCCCGAGGAACTCCGCAGCATGCCTTTCGACAAGCAGACCGTGGTCGTCAAGCACCGCCGGCACGACACCGACACCGGCTCGGCCAGGGTCCAGGTCGCGCTCCTCACGGAGCGGATCAACTCGCTCACCGACCATTTCCGCATCCACCCCAAGGACCACCATGGTCGCCGGGGGTTGCTGAAGATGGTCGGAACGCGTCGCCGTCTCCTCCAGTATCTCAAGCGCAGCGACTTGCCCACGTATCGCGCGCTCATCGAGGAGCTCGGGCTCCGTCACTAAGGCCCGCGGGTTCGCGAGGGCGCCCCGAACGAGCACAGCGGGGCGCCCTCGCTGCATTGGTGTGCTCTGACTTGGAAACCCACGTGACCGTACAACGTATCGAACAGGATTTTGCGGGGCGCCGTCTCACGATCGAGACCGGCCGTCTGGCGAAGCAAGCCGCGGGCTCCGCGCTGGTGCAGTTCGGCGATACCATGCTTCTTGCCGCCGTCACCGTCTCTCCCAACGTCTCCACCCTGCCGTTCTTCCCCCTCACCGTCGAGTATCGCGAGAAGACCTACGCCGCGGGCAAGATCCCCGGGGGTTTTCTCAAGCGTGAGGGCCGGCCCTCCGACAAGGAGATCCTGGCCAGCCGTCTCATCGACCGGAGCATCCGGCCGCTCTTTCCCGAGGGGTTCAAGAACGAGGTCCAGGTTTTCGTGACCGTGCTCTCCGCCGATCAGGAGAACGACGCCGACATCCTCGCCGCCGTGGCGGCGTCGGTCGCGCTGTCGGTCTCGACGGTGCCGTGGAACGGCCCGCTGGCGGCGGTCCGCGTGGGCAAGGTCGAAGGCAAGTGGATCCTGAACCCGACGTTCCAGCAGCTCGAGTTCTCCACCATCGATCTCGTGGTCAGCGGCTCGGCCGACGCCATCTACATGGTGGAGGGCGGCTCGCTCGAGATCTCGGAGGCGGAAATGCTGGAGGCGCTGAAGGTGGCGCAGAAGGGCATCAAGGATCTCATCGCGCTCGAGCGCAAGGTCATCGACGGGGCCTCGCGCCGGAAGCTGGCATGGGAGCGCGCGCCGGTCGACGCTGCGTTGCTGGCCCGGGTGCGGGAGCTGGCCGAGCGGAGCATGGCCTCGGCCATCAACGCGAAGGACAAGGCCGCGCGCGCGAGCGGCGTGAAGGAGCTCCGCCAGGCGGTCCTGGCGCAGCTCGCAGCCGAGTTTCCCGAGAAGACGAAGGACATCGCGGCGGAGCTGGACGAGATCGAGTATCGCGTGATGCGCGCCCAGGTGCTGGAGAAGGGCGAGCGGGTGGACGGTCGGGACCTCGACACCATCCGGCCGATCGCGATCGAGGCGGGACTCCTGCCACGCGCGCACGGCTCGGCGCTGTTCCAGCGGGGCGAGACCCAGGCCCTGGCGGCCGTCACGCTCGGCACCGCGGACGACGAGCAGCGCATCGACAGCATCGACGTGCTGGGGGAGACCACCAAGTCGTTCATGCTGCACTACAACTTCCCGCCCTACTCCACGGGCGAGGTCAAGATGATCCGCGGCACCAGCCGCCGCGAGATCGGGCACGGGGCGCTCGCGGAGCGGGCGCTGCAGCCGCTGCTCCCGCACTACGAGGATTTCCCCTACACGCTGCGGGTGGTGTCGGAGGTGCTGGAGTCCAACGGCTCATCGTCCATGGCGACGGTCTGCTCGGGGTCGCTCGCGCTGCTCGACGCCGGCGTGCCGATGAAGGCGTCCTGCGCGGGCGTGGCGATGGGCCTCGTGAAGGAGGGCGACAAGGTCGCCGTCCTTACCGACATCCTCGGCTCGGAGGACGCCCTCGGCGACATGGACTTCAAGGTTGCGGGCACCACCAACGGCATCACCTCGATCCAGATGGACATCAAGATTGAGGGCCTCACCCTCGAGATCATGAAGGAAGCGTTGGAGCGGGCGCGGAAGGGCAGGCTGCACATCCTGAGAGAGATGGACAAGGTCCTCTCGAAGCCGCGCGCGGAGCTGTCCAAGTACGCGCCGAGGATCATCACCATCCAGATCAAGCCGGAGAAGATCGGCGACGTCATCGGCCCCAAGGGGAAGACGATCCGCGGGATCCAGGACGCCACCGGTGCCAAGATCAACGTGGACGACAGCGGTCTCATCACCATCGCGGCGGTCGGCGGCGAGGCGGGCGAGAAGGCCCGGGAGATGGTGGCCGCCATCGTGGCCGAGCCCGAGGTCGGGCGCGTGTACGAGGGGCCGGTCAAGAGCACGACGCCGTTCGGCGCGTTCGTCGAGATCATTCCGGGCGTGGAGGGGCTGCTCCACATCAGCGAGCTGCAGCACGGCCGCACCGAGAAGACCGAGGACGTCGTGAAGAAGGGTGACATCGTCCAGGTCAAGTTGCTCGAGGTGGACGAGCGCGGCCGCATGAAGCTTTCCCGGAAGGCGCTGATTCCCAAGGAGTAGGCACCGTGGACACGGTCCTCCTGGACGCGGGGGTCCGGCGCACGAACGCGCCCTCGGGCCTCGTCGTCCTGTCGGAAACCATGCCGGGCGTGCGCTCCGCCGCGCTCGGCATTTTCGTGCGCACGGCCAGCGTGCACGAGCCCCGCCCGAAGATGGGCGTCTCCCATCTGCTCGAGCACATGGTGTTCAAGGGCACGGAGCGCCGAACGGCCAAGCAGCTCGCGCTCGAGCTCGAGGTCCGGGGCGGCGGCCTCGACGCGTTCACCGGACGCGACTTCACGAGCTACCAGGCGCACGTGCTCGACGAGGACGTCCCCCTCGCGGTGGACATTCTGACGGATCTCGTCCGCCGCCCGCTGCTGGCCGAGCGCGATCTGGTCCCCGAGCGCAACGTGATCCTCGAGGAGATCAACGGCGTCCTCGACACCCCTGACGATCTCGTCTACGAGATGCACGCGGAGACGCTGTGGCCGCTCCATCCCTACGGCTACTCGATCCTGGGCACGCCGGAGACGGTGGCGGCGCTCGCGGCGTCCGACCTCCGCGAGCTGCACGATACCGCCTACCATCCGGGCAACTGCGTCTTCGCGGCCGCCGGCAACGTGAGCCACGACCGGTTGCTCGAGGTCCTTGACCGTGAGGGCTGGCTCGAGCCGAACGGCACCGGCGGACCCCGGCCGCCGGTCGGAGCGGCGCCCGCGGCTCGCGGAGTGGAGCGGTCCGAGGTACGCGATTCCGCCCAGACGCACGTCGTCTTCGGCACGGATACATTCCCGCTGCGTGATCCCCGGCGGTTCGCACTCGCAATTCTCGTGAACGCGTTCGGTGGGGGCATGTCGAGCCGCCTCTTCCAGCGCGTGCGCGAGGAGCTGGGGCTGGCCTACGCGATCTACGCCTTCAAGCAGTTCTACCAGACCACCGGCCAGCTGGGTGTGTACGTGGGCACCCAGCCGGCCACGGCGGACCAGGCCATCGACGCCATCCGCTCCGAGTACGCGCTCCTCGCCCGGGAGGGGCTGCCGCCCGCCGAGCTGAGCGACGGCAAGCGGCAGCTCAAGGGGCAGGTGGTGTTGTCACTGGAGAGCCCCGGCGCGCGGATGCAACGACTCGCCGGTTTCGTCCTGCACGACGACCGGTATCGCTCATTGAGCGAGATGCTCCTGGACATCGACGCGGTGACGTCCGAGCAGGTCGCGGCCGTGGCGGCGGAGTTCTTTCCCGCGGAGCGGCAGGCGGTGGTGAGGCTGGGACCCCAGGACGAAGTGAGAAGTAAGAAGTGAGAAGTATGAGGTAAGAGGTCCTCCCCTCTCACTTCTCACGTCTCACTTCTCACTCAAATTCGAGGATGTCGCATGCACATCGGAGTGCCGAAGGAGATCAAGACCAACGAAAACCGCGTCGCGCTGGCGCCCGCGGGCGCGGAGGCACTCGCCGCGCAGGGACACAGCGTGCTCGTGGAGCGCGGGGCGGGGGAGGGCAGCGGGTTCGAGGACCAGGCCTACCTGGCCGCGGGCGCGACGACCCTTCCCTCGGCCGACGAGGTCTGGAAACGGGCCGAGCTGATCATGAAGGTGAAGGAGCCGATCGAGCCCGAGTGGCCCCGCATGCGTCGGGGCCAGGTGATGTTCACCTACTTCCACTTCGCGGCCGACGAGCGGCTCACCCACGCGGTGATCGGCTCGGGGGCCGTGGCCGTGGCGTACGAGACGGTGCAGCTCCCCGGCGGTGAGCTGCCGCTGCTCACGCCGATGTCGGAGGTGGCGGGAAGGATGGCGGTTCAGCAGGGCGCCAAGTACCTCGAGAAGGTCTTCGGCGGCACCGGCGTGCTGCTCGGCGGCGTGCCGGGTGTTCCCCCCGGCGAGGTGGTGATCATCGGCGGCGGCGTGGTCGGCGCCAACGCGGCCAAGATGGCTGCTGGCCTCGGTGCGCACGTCGTGATTCTCGATCTCTCGCTCGAGCGGCTTCGCTACCTCGACGACGTCCTGCCGCCGAACGTGGACTGCATCTACTCGAACCGGTACAACCTGCTCGAGGCAATCAAGCGCGCGGACCTGCTGATCGGGGCGGTGCTCGTGCCCGGGGCCAAGGCGCCGCATCTGGTCACCCGCGCCGATCTCAAGCTGATGAAGCCCGGCGCCGTGATCGTGGACGTCGCGGTGGACCAGGGCGGCTGCGTCGAGACCATTCACGCGACCACGCACGAGAACCCGACGTATTTCGTGGACGGGATCCTCCACTATGGCGTCGCCAACATGCCGGGCGGCGTTCCCCGGACGTCCACTCTCGCCCTCACCAATGCCACGCTGCGGTATGCGCTGCGGCTGGCCGAGTACGGGTGGCGCGAGGCGTGCCGGCGAGACGATGCCCTCCGGCGCGGGCTGAACGTCGTCGAAGGCAAGGTGGTCTACCCGGGCGTGGCCGAGGCCTTCGGGCTGCCGCTGGTCGATGTCGCATCCGTACTCTGAGCCCGCGGAGGGCGGAGCCGTGCGAGTGCTGCTGGCCCGCCTGCCGCACGGCCACGATCTTCCGGTCCCCGCTCGCGCCTCCGCGGGCGCGGCGGGCTACGACCTCGCGAGCGCCGACGACGGCGCCATCGGTCCGCGGGAGCGGCGGCTGTTCCGGACGGGGTTCAGCATCGCCGTGCCCGACGGCTACGAGTGTCAGCTCCGTCCTCGGTCCGGGCTCGCGCTCAAGCACGGGATCACGCTGCCCAACACGCCAGCGACAATCGACAGCGACTACCGGGGCGAGCTGATGGTGGCCCTGGTGAACCTGGGCACGGAGCCGTTTCAGGTGACCCGGGGAATGCGCATCGCTCAGATGGTCATCGCCCGGGTCGAGCGGGCGGAGTTCGCCGAGGTGGTCGAGCTCCCCGCGACGACGAGGGGCGCCCGTGGTTTCGGCAGCACGGGGGTCGCGGGGACGTAAAGCGCCCTTGTGGCTAAACCCGCGTGCCTCTTACCTTTCCGCCCATGCTCCTCACAACCGCTCGATGAAGCTCCCTTCGTTGAACCTGTCGTCCTTCCTGCCCGCGAACGAGATCGCGGTCGATCTCGGCACGGCCAATACGCTCGTCTACGTGAAGGGCGAGGGAATCGTCCTCAACGAGCCCTCGGTCGTCGCCATCGAGAAGGCGACCGGCAAGATCAAAGGGATCGGCCTCGAGGCGAAACGCATGTTGGGCCGCACCCCTGACGGCATCCTCGCGGTGCGACCGCTCAAGGACGGGGTCATCGCGGACTTCGACGTGACTGAGAAGATGCTCCGCTACTTCCTGAAAACGATCATCGACAAGCACGTTTTCCGGGTGAAGCCCAAGGTCATCGTCTGTGTCCCGTCGGGCATTACCGAGGTCGAGCGGCGCGCCGTGCGCGACTCCGCGCAGACCGCCGGAGCGAAGCAGGTCATGATGGTGGCGGAGCCCATGGCGGCGGCGATCGGCGTCGGCCTGCCGGTCGAAACCCCCACCGGCAACATGGTGATCGACATCGGCGGCGGAACGACCGAGATCGCCGTAATCGCGCTGTCCGGGATCGTGTCCGACACGTCCATCCGGACGGGCGGCGACGAGCTGGATCAGGCGATCGTGCAGTTCATGCGCAAGAACTACAATC
>CAZFKN010000146.1:0-6233 GCA_964519805.1 uncultured Gemmatimonadaceae bacterium | reverse complement strand
GCGCGATCGCCGCCTTCCCCAGCTACTTCGCCATCGTGTGGCGCTCCGGCACCCGGCTCGACGATTCATTGGATGTCTTCGCCGGCCACGGCGTCGGCGGCACGACCGGCGCCCTCCTCACCGGCGTGTTCGCGCTCAAGGCCTGGAACTCGGCCGGCGCCGACGGCCTCCTGGCCGGCAACGCCGTCCAGCTGGGCATCCAGGCGCTCGGTGTCGCCACATCGCTGGTCTATGCCGGGGTCATGACCTTCGTGATCCTCAAGGTCCTGGGACTCGTCACCGTGCTCCGTGCGGCCCCCCGCACCGAGGGTCTGGGCATGGACGTGAGCCAGCACGGCGAGGAGGCCTACACCACCGGCGAGGGATCCATCCTCGTCATGCCCGATGCCATGCCCGTTGTGGCCCCCGCCACGACGCTCAAGCCCCAACCCGCGGCGCGTTGACGCCAGGAGAGCCGACATGAAGCTGATCGTCGCCATCATCCGGCCCGACCGCCTCAACGAGGTGCTCGAGGCCCTCTATCGAGCCGAGGTTCGCGGACTCACCGTGTCCCGAGTGATGGGCCATGGCGGAGAGACCGATCGGGTCGAGACGTATCGCGGCACCACCGTGAAGATGGAGCTGCAGGAGAAGGTCCGCCTGGAAATCGGTGTGTCCGAGCCGTTCGTGGGCATCACCGTCAACGCCATCCTCGCCTCCGCCCGCACGGGCGAAGTCGGCGACGGCAAGGTCTTCGTGCTCGACGTGGATCAGGTCCACCGGATCCGCACCGGCGAGCGGGACGAGGGAGCCGTGACCCCCGCGACCCCCGCCATGGCCTGACCCGCCTCAGAGCACCAGCTCCCAGGTTTCTCCCACGAGCCCCTCGCCGAACATGGCGTGGGGCTCCTTCTTGACCAGCCTGAAGCCGGCCTCCTCGTAGAGGTGGCGCGCTGCGTGGAGCACGCTGTTGGTCCAGAGGGTGATTCTGCGGTATCCGGTCTGGCGCGCGAAGCGGACGCACTCGCGCACCAGGCGCCGACCGATGCCGAGCCCGCGGGCCGACGGCTCGACCAGCAGCAGCCGGAGCTTGGCGGTGGTCTTGGTGTGCCGGACGAGAAACACCGAGCCGACGATCTCGCCGTCGCGCTCGGCGATCCAGCAGCGCTCGCGCTTCGGGTCGTAGTGCTCGACAAATTCGGCGACGACCTGAGCCACCAGCCCCTCGAAGCGGTCATCCCAGCCGTATTCCTCCGCGTAGAGCGCTCCGTGGCGGTGCACCACCCACCCCAGGTCCCCCGGCTGGTGCGGACGGAGCAGATATGGCGCCGCCTGACCGGTGGGACGGGCCCCCAGTAGCGACTCGACCGTGCCCATGGCCGCGAGGAGACGGGTCTGTGCCTCGGGCGGCAGACCGTCGAGCAGCGTCCCGACCTGCGCTCGCGAGCGCCGATCCAGCCGCGCGAACGCGGCCCGCCCCTTCCGGGTGAGCGAGAGCAGGCTCTGCCGCCGGTCTCTCGCGGCGGCGGAGCCCGCCACGAGCCCGCGCCGGCCAAGCGCGGCGAGCAGCCGGCTCAGATATCCCGCGTCCAGTCCCAGATCCCGGGCCAGCACCGCGGCGGTGGGCCGATCCCGGTGGGCCAGCTCGTACAGCACCCGGGCCTCGGCCAGGCTGAACGGGCTGTCGAGCAGGCCCTCGTTCAGCACGCCGATCTGGCGGGTGTAGAAACGGTTGAACCGGCGGACAGAGTCGACCCGCTCGGCGCCGGCCTCAGCAGCGGCCTTGGTCATAGATGCCAATGTCATGCACTTGCTTGCCTTGGTCAAGTATCATCGGACCCGAGGCTGGTCCCGCGCCCCGGAGACGGGGCGTGGCCTTTGTGCCCCGGACGGGTCGGGCTATGCTACCAGATTGGAAAGAGAGGCGGCGGCGATGGCGGTCTATCTCGCGAGCTCTCGCGCCTCTGCGACGAACGGGGCCGCCGGCCGGCTGGATGGCGGCGTCGTGCGGGCCGCGTTCTAACCGTGTATCGAGGAGAAGAGAACCATGGCGGACAAGAGAATCATCGCGGTGATGGGCGCCACCGGCGCCCAAGGTGGCGGAGTGGTCCGGGCGATTCTGCGTGACAAGGCCGGCGGCTTCGCCGCCCGCGCGATCACGCGGAACCCTGCCTCGGAGAAGGCCAAGGCCCTGGCCGCGGCGGGCGCGGAAGTCGTGGCGGCGGACGCGAGCGATTCGAAGAGCCTCGAGCGGGCATTCGCGGGGGCGCACGGAGCGTTCTGCGTGACGTTCTTCTGGGAGCACTTCTCCCCCGAGCGGGAGCTGGCCGACGCCACCGCCATGGCGCAGGCCGCGAAACAGACCGGCCTCCGCCACGTGATATGGTCTACGCTGGAGGACACACGGAAGTTCGTGCCGTTATCCGACAACCGGATGCCCACCCTCATGGGCAAGTACAAGGTCCCCCACTTCGACGCCAAGGGCGAAGCCGACGACGTGTTCCGAAAGCTCGGCGTGCCCACGACGTTTCTGCTCACGTCGTTCTACTGGGAGAACTTCATCTTCTTCGGGTCCGGACCCAAGCGCGGTCCTGATGGCAAGCTCGCCCTCACGTTTCCGATGGACGACAAGAAGCTGCCGGCGATCGCCGTGGAGGACATCGGCAAGGTCGCCTACGCGATCTTCAAGCGGGGGCAGGAGTTCATCGGGAAGACCGTCGCCATTGCGGGCGAGCACCTGACGGGCAGCGAGTTGGCGGCGGCCCTCACCAAGGCACTGGGCGAGGAAGTGCGCTACAACGCCGTCCCGCCCGAGGTCTACCGCAGCTTCGGCTTTCCGGGGGCCGAGGACCTGGGCAACATGTTCCAGTTCAAGCGGGATTTCCAGCAGGCCTTCTGCGGCCCGCGTGATCCGAAGATCGCTCGCGCGCTCAACCCGGAGCTCCAGACGTTCGAGCAGTGGCTGGCGCAGAACAAGAGCCGGATCCCGTTGGAATGACTGCCGCGGGGATCGCGAAGATTCGAGCCCCACGTCTCGAGGATGCCTCCCGCCTGGCTGAGCTCAGCACGCAGCTGGGCTATCCGGCATCGCCAGACGACATCGCCGGCCGCCTGTCGAAGCTGCTTCCGCGCACCGAGCACTTCCTCCGGGTCGCCGAGTCGCCGGCGGGCGAGGCCATCGGCTGGATCCACGCGGAAGAACGGCAGATCCTCGAGAGCGCGCCCTGGTGCGAGATCATGGGGCTCGTCGTCGACGCGGGGCAGCGGGGCCACGGCGCCGGCCGGGCGCTCGTCTCGGAGGTGGAGGCCTGGGCGCGCGAACGCGGTCTCCGCACGGTGAAGGTCCGCAGCAACGTGGCGCGTGTGGAATCGCACCCCTTCTACCTGCGGCTGGGCTACGCCCGCTCGAAGACCCAGCACGTGTATCTCAAGCCCGCACGCCGCGCCGGGCCCGAAAACACAACGCCCGGCTGAGTGCCGAGGCACCCACCGGGACGAAGGCTCGTGGCAGATTTGATCACCCGGGCTGCTCTGATTCCCCGGGGCCCGAAGGCTATGTCACGTACTGTACGCATCAACACTAACCAGGAGCAGAAGGTTCCCGCAAGTCCACGCCAGCCGCGGGATCGCTCCCTCGCCATCCCGGGCGTGGCGTTGGCTTGCCTCGTCTCCGCGTGCGGGCCGCAGGGCCGCGCCAGCGGGCCGCCGCTCGAGAAAGCCGCGCCCGCACCTAGCGGCGCAGCGGCGGCACTCACGCAGGCGGAATCAGCGTACGCCGACCTCCGCGCGCTGCGCGACCGCATCTCGGTGTCGTCCTCCGCCGGCCTGCGCGAGGGGCCCGACGGCATTCCCCTGGCAACCCTCGCCCGGCGCGCCGACCGCCTGCGCGCCACCCTCGAGCCCCGCCTCGGCGGGATCGACTCGGTGCCACTGGGTAGCGAGGACCGGAGGGCGCTCGCGGTCATGCGCCAGGTGCTCGACTCGGGGCTCGGTCCAGTTGCCGACTCGCTGCCGCTGGTTGCCGCGGACACGACGCCACCGGACTGCACCTACGATCCGGGTGCCCTCGCCGCCTCCGGCGGCGCGGGCGCACTCCGAGCCCGCGCGTACGCGTGCTACGGCTGGGCCGGGCGGCGCCTGCGGTTCGAGGGTCGGCCCCTGAGCCGCTTTACTCCCAGCCAGGAGCAGAGTCCGGAGCGTCGGCGCACGATGTTTCTCGCACTCCAGCCACTGTGGCGCAGCATGGACGGGGTCGGCGGATCCCGCAGTCCCTATCGCCTGCTCCTCGGGCTCGAGCCTCGGGGGCGCGAGCCGCCGGCGGCCGCCAGTGCGCGCGCCCTCGGGATCGAGCCGGACTCGCTGGAGCGCTGGCTCGTCCGGATCCTCGAGACCTGGCGGGCCGGCATGCCCGACCGGCTGATCGAACCCTGGGACTGGGAATATCTCGCCGGTCGGGCAAACCGGGTCCTCGGCCGCCGGATTCCGCGCGAGCGCCTCGACTCGCTCACCAAGCAGGTATTCCGCGCCCTTGGGGCAGATCCGGCGGCGCTCGGCGTGCACTACGACCTCGCGCCTCGTAATGGCAAGACCCCGGTGGCGTTCACGGCCTTCGGGCGCCGCGCCCGGCGGATCGGCGGGACCTGGGCTCCGGCCGAGCCCTGGGTCTTCGCCACCTACGAGACCGGCGATCTCACCAACCTCAACGAATTGCTGCACGAAACCGGGCACGCGGTGCACATCGCCGCCATACGCACCCGACCCGCGTTTCTCGACTGGCCCGACAGCGATCCGTTCAGCGAGGCGCTGGGCGACTTCGTCGCGCTGGATGTTTACGAGCCCAGTTGGCAGTACCGCTGGCTGGGCGACTCGGTGCCGTTGGCCGACGGCCTCCGCGCCCGCTACGCCAGCATCGTGATGGACGTGGCCTGGGCGCTGTTCGAGGCCCGGCTCCTGCGCGATCCGACCCTCGACCCCAACCAGGTCTGGACCGCCATCACCCGGAGCTACCTCCGCATCCGTCCGCACCCGGAGCTGTCCTGGTGGGCCATGCGGGGGCAGCTTCTGGACTCGCCGGGCTACATGATGAATTACGCCGCCGGCGCAATCGTGATCGCCGCGATCCGGGCTCGAACCCGCGAGCTGCATGGGCCGTTCGCCACCGGTGACTCTACCTGGTACGGATGGGTCGCTCCGCGCCTTTACCGCTGGGGGCTGGAGCGCTCGTCTCGCCAGGTCATTACCGACTTCCTCGGCGGCCCGGTGACGCCGGCGCCCATTCTCGAGGACATGCGGCGGATGCACCACTGACCGCGGGGCGCGGCGCGCCCCCGGATTCGGTATTATCGAAGGTTCGCAGGCACAGTCCCCCGCTGCCCGGAGGTGACCGGATGGCCCGCTATCGGCGGTACCGGCTGGCGAAGCTGAAGGTGGAGCTGACGAGCGAGCGGCACGCGTCGTGGACGTTCAGCCGCGAGCCCGTCTCCGGCACGGAGCTCACGTATCGGGTCGAGGACGACAACTTCGACCGGAACAACGTGTGGGAGTTCTTCGTCCGGGTGCCCAAGGCGACCGATGAGCGCATCGAGGTTCGACCCCACACGACGCCGAGCGTAATGGCTTGGGTCGGGCTCGAGCGGCGGTCGCTCACGTTCAGCCGTGCCGGTCGGGCCGACTATCGCGGGTGGTACTACTGCCAGATCGCCCTCGCCGATCCGACCGGAGAGCGGACGAAGGACGTGCTCAAGAAGCACGAGCGCGGGCTGCTGCCCGGCTGGTTCGAGGACGTCGCCACTCGGCTCCGGGTGAAGGACACCGTGCGCGCCACCAAGGGGAACGACGGCGACGGGCTGGTGGCAATCGTCCGTCCCGACGATCACCGGCTGATGATCGGCCTCTTCTTCGCCACCAAGGTGTGGGTGCTGAAGGAGCAGGTGGTATTGGGGGGCTGACATGGCGCGGGTGGTGGTGCGGCGCTTCATGACCGAGTCGGAGGCCGATCTCGCGCGGGCGATCCTGGCCGCGAACGGCATCGAGGCGTCGCTCCTCCGCGACGATGCCGGAGGCATGCTGCCGGCCATGTCGCTCATGTCCGAGATCCGCGTCGTCGTAGCGCCCGAGGATGCCGAAGCCGCGCGCGAGATCCTCGGGGCGGGAGACGGCTAAGCGACGCCGGCGGCTGACTTCCGTATCGGAGGGCCGACTATGCGACTCCGTGGGGTGGTGTTCCTCCTGCTCGTTGCCCTTTTCCCCGGCTG
>CAZFKN010000145.1:0-6385 GCA_964519805.1 uncultured Gemmatimonadaceae bacterium | reverse complement strand
CCGGACGTGATCACCGTGCCCATCCCGGGCAACGACGACGCGATCCGCTCCGTGTCCCTGATCACCGCGGCCCTGGCCGACATAATCAAGGAAGCCCGCGCGCAGATGCCGATGCGGGAAGCCTCGGAGGATCTCGAGGCGGAGACGTACAGCACGGACGCGGGCTCCGAGGGCGACGCCGACGCGGATCGTCGCCGGCGCCGGCCTCGGAGGAAGCGGCGGCCGAAGCCCGAGGTGATCGCCGCCCGGCTCAAGACCGAGTCGGGGGCGGAGCCGGCGGCGGCGGCCCCGAGTGCGGCGGGCGACGCGGGCGCCTAGGCCTGCGGCTCGAGCGAGACGGAGGTTCCGCCGCTCCTGGCCCCTGCGGGCCGCGAGCGGCGGTTTTACCATTCACCGGTGACCGAACGACATCCATGACGAGCGTGACGATTTCCCCGAAGCAGGTCAGTGAGCTGCGCGCGCGCACAAGCGCGGGCATGATGGACTGCAAGAAGGCTCTGGAGGAGGCGGGCGGCGACATGGACAAGGCCGCCGAGATCCTCCGCAAGAAGGGCATCGCCAAGGCCGAAAAGCGCGCGGGACGCACCGCGGCTCAGGGGGCGATCGTGAGCTACATCCATCACAACGGCCAGGTCGGGGTGCTGCTCGAGCTCAACAGCGAGACTGATTTCGTCGCGCGCAACGAGGCCTTCCAGCAGCTCGCGCGCGACATCGCGCTTCATATCGCGTCGGCCGATCCGATCGGCGTGACGCCCGAAGACATCCCCGCCGACGTCCTCGACCGGGAGCGGCGGATCGCGGAGGAGCAGGTCGCCGCGGAGGGCAAGCCGGAGAACGTCCGCGCCAAGATCGTCGAGGGCAAGCTCAAGAAGTTCGTGGCCGAGCGGACGCTCACGGAACAGCCGTACGTGAAGGACGATACGAAAACCGTCGGGCAGTTGATCAAGGAGGTCTCGGGCAGGGTCGGCGAGGCGGTGCACGTCCGTCGGTTCGCCCGGTTCAAGATCGGGGAGTCCTGATGGGCCTCGCCTACTCCCGCGCCTTGCTCAAGCTTTCGGGCGAGGCGCTGGGCGGCGAGAAGGGCGTGGGCCTGGATTTCCGGGTCGTCGAAGCATTCGCCGAAGAGATCAAGACGGTCCATGCCCTGGGCGTCCGGCTCAGCCTGGTCGTCGGCGGCGGGAATATCGTCCGCGGCGCCACGGCAAGCCGCGAGGGGCTCGACCGGGTTTCCGCCGACTACATGGGAATGCTGGCCACGGTCATCAACGCCCTCGCGCTCCAGGATGTGCTGGAGCGCGTGGGCGTCGATACCCGGGTGATGACCGCCATCCGCATGGAGTCGGTCGCCGAGCCGTACATCCGGCGCCGCGCCACCCGGCACCTGGAAAAGGGGCGGCTCGTCATCTTCGCCGGCGGGACGGGCAACCCGTTCTTCTCTACGGACACGGCGGGCGTGCTGCGGGCCCTCGAGGTCGATGCCGAAGTGATCCTCAAGGCTACTAACGTCGACGGGGTCTACACGGCCGATCCCAAGAAGGACCCCTCCGCGAAGCTGATTCCCGAGCTCTCGTATCACGACGCGATCGTGAACAACTACGCCGTCATGGACGGCAACGCATTCGGTCTTTGCCGGGCCAACCAGCTGCCGATCATCGTGTTCAACATCAACCAGCCCCGCGCCGTCGCCCGCGTTCTCCAGGGTGAGCGGGTGGGGACCATCGTCCGATGAGCACCATCCCCGAGCTGACCAAGCACGCGCGCGACGCGATGCACAAGGCGGTGGAAGCCACCAAGCGGGAGCTGACCACCATCCGGAGCGGAAAGGCTACCACGTCGCTGCTCGACCTGGTCCGGGTCGAGGCCTATGGCAGCCAGGTCCCGCTCAACCAGGTCGGGCTCGTGTCGGCGCCCGAGCCCCGGCTGCTTACGGTCCAGCCTTTCGACAAGGGCCTTTCGTCGGCCATCGAGAGAGCCATCCGCGACGCCGACCTCGGCCTCAATCCGGCAACCCAAGGCAACCTGATCCGCGTGCCTCTACCGCCGCTCTCGGAGGAGCGGCGCCGCGATCTGGTGAAAGTCGTGCACAAGCTGGCGGAGGAAGGGCGCATCGCCGTGCGGCACGCGCGTACCGACACCATCGCGAAGCTCAAGAAGCTGGAACATACGTCCGAGGACGAGGAGCGCCGGGCCGAGAAAGACGTGCAGAAGCTGCACGACGAGCACATCAAGCAGCTCGACCAGCTCATTCACGTCAAAGAAGCGGAGATCATGGAAGTCTGACGCATGAGCGACGACCTCCTCCGGCGGATCCGGCTTCAGGGCGCCGTCCCGGCCCACATCGCCATCATCATGGACGGCAACGGGCGCTGGGCCCGCGAGCGGTCGCTCCCTCGGCCGCTGGGGCACGCGGCGGGGATGGCGGCGGTTCGGGAAGCGATCGAGGGCTGCCTCGACGCCGACGTCGGCGTGGTGACGCTGTTCGCATTCAGTCAGGAGAACTGGCAGCGCCCGGCCGACGAGATCGATGCGCTGATGCAGCTGCTGGAGGAGTACATCGCCAAGGAGGTGGCCGAGCTGCGCGAGCGCGGCGTGCGGGTCAACGTCCTCGGCGATGTCTCCCGTCTCCAGTCGGGCGCCCGGGCCGCCCTTGACCGCATCGTGCGCGAGACGGCGGACGGCACGCGGCTCGACCTGAACCTGTGCATTTCCTACGGCTCCCGCGCCGAGCTGGTGCGCGCGGCACGGCTGCTCGGCGAAGAGGTCGAGGCGGGACGGCTCCATCCCGCCGAGATCGACGAGGCCGCCATCGCGCGCCGTCTGTATACCGCCCGGTGGCCCGATCCCGACCTCCTCATCCGCACGTCGGGTGAGATGCGCATTTCGAACTTCCTGCTCTGGCAGCTCGCCTACGCGGAGTTGTACGTCACCCCCGTGCTTTGGCCCGACTTCACTCGGCGCGACCTCTTCGAGGCCATTCTCGCGTTTCAGCGACGGGACCGCCGGTTCGGGCGCGTCTCGGTCTGATGGATCGCAACCTGGCGCAGCGGATCGGGTTCGCCGCCGTCGCCATTCCCGTCGTGCTCGCCGTGGTCTGGTACGGCGGTTGGCCCCTGGTCGCACTCGCCACGGGGGTCGCCGTGCTGGGGACTCGCGAGCTGTACGACCTCTCCCGGCGCACCGGTGTGATGCCCCTCGACGCCCCCGGCCTGGCGGGCGCCGCACTGGTGCCGCCCGCCGTCTACTCGGTGCTCCGCGATCCCGCGGGATCGGTCGGCGTCGCGTGGCCGTATGCTGCGGCGCTCTGGCTCGTGGGGGTTCTGAGCGTTGCGCTCTGGCGGCGGGGCCCCGGTAACCGGCCGATCGAGTCGGTGGCCGTCACCGTTTTCGCCGTCGCCTACGCGGCCGCGCTGCCCGCATTCCTGATGGACATCCGGCACGGCGGGCGTGAGGTCCGCTCGTGGGCCGGTGCATGGCTGGTCTTCTACCCCCTCGTCGTCACCTGGGTCGGCGACACCGCCGCCATGTTCGCCGGCCGCGCGATCGGCGGGCCGAAGCTTGCGCCCAGTGTGAGCCCGGGGAAAACCCGCGTCGGCAGCGTGGCCGGCGTGCTCGGCGCGCTGCTCGTCGCGCCGGTGTTCGCCGCGTTCGTGTTCCCTCGCGTGGGCCTCGTGGTTCCGCTCGCCGTGCTGCTGGTGATCGCCGGTGTGTTGAGTGTGGTCGGGCAGCTCGGCGACCTGGCGGAGTCACTCTTCAAGCGTCAGGCCGGGGTCAAGGATTCGAGCCACCTCATCCCCGGGCACGGCGGCGTCCTGGACCGGCTCGACGCTCTCTACTTCGTGATTCCAGTGGCGGCGGCTCTCTACCGCGCGTTCGGAGTCAGGTGATGCGTGGCATCGCGCTTCTCGGCTCGACCGGCTCGATCGGCCGGAGCACGCTGGCGGTGCTCAAGCGGCAGCGGGAGCACTTCCGCCTCGTGGCGCTCACGGCGGGGGGCAACCGCGCGGAGCTGGAGACCCAGGCGGCGGAGTGGCGACCCGAGTTCGTGGGCCTGGCCGAGCAGCAGTCTGACGTCCCCTATCCGTCCGGCCCGGACGTCCTCGTGGATGCGGCACTGCACCCCGGAGTGGACATCGTGGTCAACGCGGTGGTCGGCTCCGCCGGCCTCGATGCCACGCTGGCGGCGCTTCGAGCCGGAAAGCGGGTGGCCCTCGCCAACAAGGAAACGCTCGTCATGGCCGGGGATCTCGTCGCGGCCGCGGCGCGCGCCGGCGGCGGCGAGATCGTGCCGGTGGATTCGGAGCATAGCGCGGTGCTCCAGTGCATCGCGGGCCGGCCGTCGGCGGTTGGGCGCCTCATTCTGACCGGCTCGGGCGGACCGTTCCGGGAGTGGGGGGCCGAGCGGCTCTCGATCGCGACCGTGAGTGACGCGCTCAACCACCCGACGTGGCGCATGGGGAAGAAGATCACGGTCGACAGCGCCACGCTGGCGAACAAAGCGCTGGAAGTGATCGAGGCCCACTATCTGTTCGGCCTGGCGTACGACGCGCTCGAGGTCGTGATCCATCCGCAGAGCATCGTCCACGCGTTCGTCGAGTTCTGTGACGGGAGCGTCCTCGCGCAGCTCGCGTTTCCGTCCATGGAGCTGCCGATCCTGTACGCGCTGACTCACCCCGGACGTCTCCCCGACGCGGGCGTCCGCCGCTTTGATCCCGTGGCCGCGGGGCCGCTCACGTTCGAGCCGGTGCGGGCGGAGGTCTTTCGCGCTTACGACGCCGGGGTCGCGGCCGGGCGGGCGGGCGGCACGGCGCCTGCGGTCTTCAACGCCGCCAACGAGGTGGCCGTGGCCGCCTTTCTCGAAGGCTGCATTCCCTTCGGCCGCATCAGTGACGTAATCGAGCACGCGCTCGACGACCACCGCCGCGAGCCGGCCGCCGACGTCGAAGTCGTGCGATCCGCCGACCGCTGGGCGCGTGAGCGGGCCCGTGCACTTGTGAGGTAAGCGTGCTGACGACGATCCTGTCTCTCGCCATCGTGCTGGGCGTGCTGATTTTCGTGCACGAGGCCGGACATTTCTTCGCCGCCAAGTGGGCGGGGATCTACGTGCATCGGTTCTCGCTGGGTCTCGGCGCCCCGGTGAAGGCCCTCACGTTCCGGCGGGGCGAGACCGAGTACTCGATCTCCTGGCTCCCGCTCGGCGGCTATGTGAAGATGGCCAGCCGTGAAGAGGATGCCGCCAGCGCCATGCTCGAGGGCGGAGCAGCCGCCCCGGTTCCGCCCGACCGGGTGTTCGAGGCCAAGCCGGTCTGGAAGCGGATGATCGTGATCCTCGCCGGCGTGACCATGAACATCCTCTTCGCCTGGGTCGTGTACACCTACCTGGCGGCCAAGAACGGCGAAGCGATCGATCCGACGACCGTGGTGGGTGGAGTGGCGACCGACAGTCTCCCCCCCGGCGCCGTGGCGCTGGCGGCCCTGAAGCCCGGCGATCGGATCGTGCGGGTGAATGGAGACACCGTCGCGTCGTGGGACGAGGTGGTTCGCGAGCTCGGGGCGGGGGGCAAGCAGGGCATCACCGTCACGCTCGCCGACGGCCGTGAGATCTCGCTTGCGCTCCACCCGGCCGCGGTCGAGGATCGCGCCCACGTGGTCGGCGCGCTCCGGCCGTTCCGCTCGCCCGTCGTCGAGCGCGCGGTCGCCGGACGGCCGGCAATCAAGGCCGGCGTGCTGCCCGGCGACACGATCGTCGCCTTGAACGGCCAGCCCGTCACCCAGAGCTACGATGTATTCACGGTGATGGACTCGAGTCCCGGCCGGCCGGTCACGGTCACGGTCGGGCGGCACGGTCAGCGCCTCGATCTGAGCATGACGGCCACGGTGGACGAAGTGCAAGACGCCGATGGCAAGCTCCGGAAGGTCGGACGCCTCGGCATCCAGTTCCAGACGCCGGCGCGCCGGGTGGCTTTCTCGCTGCCGCAGGCCGGCGCCGCCGGCGCGAGGGCCACGCTCAACGCGATGACTTTCATCGTCCGGACGGTGCAGGGGCTGCTCACCCGGCGGGTCTCGGCGTCCAGCGTGGGGGGACCCATCCTGATTGCCCAGCAGGCCGGGGAGTTCGCCCGGCTCGGCTTCGAGCCGTTCCTCCAGTTCATGGCGCTCATTTCAGTGAATCTGGCGGTGTTGAACCTCCTGCCGGTGCCGGTGCTGGACGGCGGCCAGTTCCTCCTGCTCCTGGCCGAGGGGCTGATCCGGCGCCCGGTCCCGGTGAGTCTGCGCGAGCGGCTTACGATGCTCGGGCTGGTCGTGGTCGTGCTGCTCATGGTGCTGGCGTTTTCCAACGACATTCGGCGTTTGCTCGGGGGCTGAATCGCGGTACGGTTTCGCCCGG
>CAZFKN010000144.1:0-6457 GCA_964519805.1 uncultured Gemmatimonadaceae bacterium | reverse complement strand
ACCGTCGTCGTGGCGCCGTCGGGGGACACGTCGACTCGGTACTCGCCCACCCGCGTCAGCGAGACGGCGGCGTTCGGGGCGTCGATTTCGTAGTCCTCGTCGGGCCCGAGCACCCTGACCCGCTGATTGACGGTCCCCTGTGGAACTCGCACCTGTAGCCAATGGTCCGTGAGCCGGATGACGTCGACCTCGGTCGGCCCGGCGGTACGAAGGGCATTCGGGCCGACCTCCATCTCAGCCCGGGCGCCGGTCTCTGCCCAGAGGCGATCGCCGGTCGTGACGGGACGGTTCGGCTCCGCCACCGACCAGCTGTCGGCGCTCGCGGCGAGGAAAGAAACCGGTCCCTCGATGTAGCTTAGGCGGCCGACGCGTCCGGGCGGATCGTCCGCTTGGGCGGGAGGGGGCTCAGGCGTCGGGCCCTGAGCATACTGTGAGCCCGAGCAGGCGCTTGCCGCGCTCAGGGCGTACCCAATCGTTACCAGACCTAGCCAGGTCGTCGGCCGCGTCGCAGGCATGTCGACACCCCTCCAGTTCGAAGGACACTGAATGGTACACCGCTCCAATCCGCGGCACCGTCATGACGTGACACCGAGGGGTCGGTTAACCCGTAGGGTCGGGGCAGTCGGCCGACCCCGGCCGGACCTCCCCGGAGCCCCATTCATGCCTACTCTGGTCGTAAACGGCCGGTCGCGCTCGATTGACGTGCCCGGCGACACACCGCTCCTTTGGGTCCTGCGTGACGCGCTCGGGCTCACCGGCACCAAGTTCGGATGCGGGATGGCCCTCTGCGGCGCGTGCACAGTCCACGTGGACGGCAAGCCGATCCGCTCGTGCACGGTGCCGGTTTCGGCCGTGGTGAGGAAGCGGATCACGACGATCGAAGGCCTGTCTCCGGACGGCGCCCATCCGGTGCAACGGGCCTGGATCGCCGAGCACGTTCCCCAATGCGGTTACTGTCAATCAGGCCAGATCATGGCGGCGGCCGCGCTTCTCGCCGACAAACCGAACCCCACCGACGCGGAGATTGATGCTGCGATGGCCGGAAACATCTGTCGCTGTGGCACCTACCAGCGAATCCGCGCCGCGATCCATCGAGCCGCGGCCGGGCGCGTCGGATGAGACCCTCCGCCCGCTCGTTTCGCCCCCTCGCCTTCCTGCTTCCACTCCTCCTGCCCGCCGCCCTCTCGGCGCAAGCCGACTCGGCCGCCGAGACGGGAATCTTCCGGCTGCACAAGTTCAAGCAACCGATCGGCGAGGAGCGCTATCGCATCACTCATGACTCCGCCGGTTTCTTTCTCTCCACCGACTTCGCGTTCACCGACCGTGGCCGGCGGGTAGCCCTCGCCGCGTCGCTCGAGACTGCCGCCGATCTCGCCCCCCGTCACTTCATCGTGAAAGGCATGACGTCCCGGTGGACCACCACGGACGTCGAGGTGACGGTGGCGGACAGCTCAGCCCGGGTCCGGAGCGACAGCATCACGACCGAAGTCGCGCTCGCCGGGCCGGCATTCACGGTGAGCGGCTACGCCCCGATCGCCCTCCAACAGGAGCTTGTCCGCTACTGGGATACGCATGGCCGCCCCAGTGCGCTGGCCACCCTCCCCAGCGGCTCGGTCCACATCGAGGAGCGCGGAGCCGACACCGTCTCGGTCGCCGGCCACGGCGTCGTGCTTCGGCGCCTCGGCGTCGCCGGACTGATCTGGGGCCGGGAGACGCTGTGGCTTGATGGCGACCGTCTCGCGGCCGCGGTGACGACCGACGCCGAGTTCGACCATTTCGAGGCCCTGCGGGACGAATACGAGAGCGCGCTGGACCGGCTCGTCACCGTTGCCGCAGGGGACGCCGCCGCGGCGCTGGCCTTGGTCGCGGGCTCGGCCGCCGAGCCGGATCCGGTGGTGTTCGCGCTCGTCGGCGGCACGCTCATCGACG
This sequence comes from uncultured Gemmatimonadaceae bacterium, assembly GCA_964519805.1. Lineage (GTDB taxonomy): Bacteria > Gemmatimonadota > Gemmatimonadetes > Gemmatimonadales > GWC2-71-9 > DASQPE01. The sequence continues at coordinate 4,528 of CAZFKN010000144.1, read as the reverse complement.
GACTCGGAGGACCGCCGGTGCGGAACGCCGTGGTGCTGGTCCGGGACGGGCGGATCGCTGCGGCAGGGCCGAAGGCACCGGTGCGCATCCCCAAGGACGCCGCAGTGGTCGACTGCGCGGGCTCGTGGATCCTGCCGGGCCTCTGGGACATGCACGCCCACTTCGAGCAGGTGGAGTGGGGACCGATTTATCTGGCGGCCGGCGTCACCACCGCGCGGGACGTGGGGAACGAGCTCGAGTTCATCAAGGGTGTCCGCGATGCGATCGCGGCCGACCGGGCGGTCGGCCCGCGACTCCTGCTCGCGGGCGTGATCGACGGCGGCGCACCGGAGGCCTGGGGCATGAACGTCGCCGGCAAGCCCGAGGACGGCATCCGCATGGTGGATCGGTACTACGACGCCGGGTTCCAGCAGATCAAGATTTACAGCAGGGTGCAGCTCCCCGTGCTCGCCGCGATCACGCGCGAGGCGCATCGCCTGGGCATGAGCGTGACCGGACACATTCCCGATGGGATCGACGCCTATCAGGGCGTGACCGCGGGGATGGACCAGATCAACCATGTCCACTACGTGTACGAGGTGATCCGCCCCGCGGCCGCGGCCGACGGCACGCGTCCGCCGACCGACTGGTCGGGGGCGCGAACCCGGCGCGCGGTGGCCTTTCTGCGCGCCCATCACACGGTGCTCGACCCCACGCTCGCCGTCGAGGAGTGGATCCTCCACCCGGCGCGGCAACCGTTCGCCGAGCTCGAGCCGGGCGTCTTGAAGGTGGCCCCGGAGCTGTCGGCTCAGCTCACGCACTCCGGGGTGCCGCCCGAGCGTGAGGGCGCGGCCGGTCGGGTGCTCCAGGATCTAGTGCACCTCGTCGGCATCCTGCACAAGGCCGGCATCCCGATCGTCGCGGGGACGGACCAGACGGTACCCGGCTACAGCTTGCACCGCGAGCTGGAGCTGTACGTCCGGGCGGGGTTCACACCGATGGAGGCGATCCAGGCGGCGACCCTGGTGCCGGCGCGCGTGATGCACCTCGAGCGCGAGGTCGGCACGGTGACGGCGGGAAAGCGGGCGGACCTTCTCGTGGTGGACGGAGACCCGCTGCACCGGATCAGCGATCTTCGGAACGTGCGCCTGGTGATCGCAAGGGGCCGGCGCTACACGCCGGCGCCGCTGTGGCAGAGCGTGGGCTTCACGCCTTGAACCGGCTCGCGGCGCAGCGCTAGGCGACGGCGCGCCCGCGGGTCCGGAGCAGCGTGTCCAGAGCCTCGGCCGGCATCGCGGGCGCGAAGTAGTGCCCCTGTCCCAGTTCGCAGCCGAGCTCCACGAGCGCCGATCGCTGCTCCGCCAGCTCGACCCCCTCCGCAATAGTGCGAAGCTTGAGCGTGTCGCCGAGGCCCACGATGGCCCGCGCGAGCGCCGAGCGATCCAGCCCGCCGCTCACGTCGTCCACGAACGGCTTCGCGATCTTGAGAATGTCGATCGGGAACTGCCGCAGGTAGCCGAGCGATGAATAGCCGGTGCCGAAGTCGTCGATCGCGAGCTGCACGCCGAGCCCCTTGAGCTCGCGAAGCCGCTCGAGCGCCGTATCGGTCTGCTCCATCAGCACGCTCTCCGTGATCTCCAGCACGACGGCACCGGCATCCACACCCGACGCGACCAGCGCCTGCCGGGTGGCCTCGACGATGTCCGCCTCGTGGAGCTGGCGGCCGGAGATGTTGACCGCCATCGACAGGCCGAGCGCCGGATGCTCCGCGCGCCACTGGGCCGCCTGGACACACGCCGCGCGCAGGACCCACGCACCGACGCCCACGATCAGTCCGGTCTCTTCCGCCAGTGAAACGAAGTGTTCCGGGAGCAGGAGGCCTTGCTGGGGATGGTCCCAGCGCACCAGCGCCTCGACCCCGCGCACCGCCCCGCTCTTGAGGCAGACGATCGGCTGGTAGTGGAGCACGAGGCGGTCCTCGTCGATCGCGCTACGGAGCGCGGTCTCCATCTCGAGCCTATCCTTGATGTCGGTGTACATGTGCGGCTGGTACGTCTCATACCGGCCCTTGCCCCGGCGCTTCGCGGTGTACATGGCCACGTCGGCATTGCGGAGCAGGTCGTCGGCCGTCTCCGCGCCGGTGGTGGCCGCCACTCCGATGCTGGCGTTCACCTGCATCTCGGTCCCGTTCAGAGTGAACGGCTGCGCCATCGCCGAGATCAGGCGCTCGAGCATCGCCGAGTGGCCGTCGAGCCCGGGTGAGTCCTCGACCAGGATCGCGAACTCGTCGCCGCCCAGTCGGGCCACCGTGTCGGTGGCGCGGGCGCACGACCGGAACCGCTCGGCCGCCAGCATGAGCAACCGGTCGCCGTCCGCGTGGCCCAGGCTGTCGTTGACCTTCTTGAAGTCGTCGAGATCGAGGAAGAGCACGGTGATCTCGTGGCGGTGCCGGCGCGCCAGCGCGAGCGCGTGGCTCACGCGGTCGCGGAAGAGCGCGCGGTTCGCGAGTCCGGTCAGCGGATCGTGGAAGGCCTGGTGAGTGAGCTGGCGCTCGAGCCGCTTCCGCTCGCTCACGTCGCGGGTGTTGAGCACGATGCCGCGGACCGCGGGCTCATCGAGCAGGTTCGTGGCGATGACCTCCGCGTGCAGGACCGATCCGTCGGGCTGGCGGAAGCGCCACTCCACCGGCGTCGTGACACCGGGGAGCTGACCGGCGTCGCGACAGAACGCGCGTGCGCGGTCGTGCTCGTCCTGATGGAGCAGGTCGAACACCGTGCGGTTGGCCAGCGCGGCCGGTTCGTAGCCGAGGACGCGCGAGACCGACGGGCTCACGAAGCGGATAGCGCCGTCCGGACGGATCACGATGATCACATCCGAGGAATGCTGCACCAGCGACCGGAACCGCACCTCGTTCTGACGGGCCGACGTCTCCGCGAGCAGCCGAACGTTCTCGCGGACGGCGAGCACCTGGCGCACGACCACGAGCACCGTCACCAGAACCGCACCGACCGCCAGCCCGCTGATGGGATCCCTCCAGGGACGAATCACGGTGGCCAGCAGCAGGCCGTACGTCGCGACCAGCGCGACGTAGGGCAGGAGACTCACCGGATGTGGGCGGGGCCGGTGCTCCCCCGGCGCCGGGGTGCCGGGGACGGGGTAGCGGTAGTAGTACTCCGCGCTCGCGATCAGGAGGATGTAGGTGAGGAGGTAGACCGCGTCGGTCCACCCGGCGCTCCGCTCGTTGGTCTGCGCCAGGACCAGGTCGAACGTCAGATCCGCGATGATGCTCACACCGACGCCGGCCACGAGCAGCCGGAAGGCCCGACGGTTCCCGTCGAGCGGTCCCCGCAACAGGACGGTCGTGATGCCGAGCAGGATCAGCAGACTCGCGAGCGGATACGCGAAGGCGAGCACGGTGAGAGCGAAGGTCGCGCTGCCCGCTTCCCATGTCGGGCGCACGGTGAAGAACCAGATCACGACGCCGCCGCCCAGGAGCACCATCGCGGCGTCGAGCGCGAACTTCCACCGATCCAGCCGCGTGCGCCGTGCGAGCGGGAAGCAGAGGAGGGCGCCCGCAATGAGAAGGCTGTCGAGCAGGTAGAACGGGTCTGCCCACGAGACCGGAGGATTGCTGCCGAGGGCTGTGAGGTAGTAGACCGAGATCGCGTTGCCGATGAGCACGGAGAGGCAGCCGATGGCGAGTAGCCGGAGCGCGGTTCGGACCCCGGGGTCCAGGACCGCGTTTCGCGAGGCCAAGGCGTTGAGCCCCACGCAGACCGCGTTGAGCGGCATGAAGCCGATGTTGCCGAAGAGGTCCCGCAACAACGGACTGCCCCAGCCGCTTCGCTCCCACCAGAGGTAAGCTATGGCGTAGCCAGCGGTTACAGCGGTTACCGCCCCCGGCCAAAGGGGTAGGCTGCTACCGCCGTCGCCGCTTCGGGTGGGACGGGTCGAATTGGACGCCTGGGACGTCACGCCACCTGGCTCGAGTGGGAGTAGCGGAGCCACAGGCAAGCCTGATGCCGGTTCCGGGGGCCATGTTTGCCTTCCAGTCCCGACCGCCCATACCTTTGGCGACCAGTGGATTCTCCCGAGACTTGGCGCGAGCGATCGCGCTCTGCCGCTGGGTACACCGCACGGCTGCTTATCCTGGCCGCGATCTACTACGCTGCGGCCCGACTCGGCCTCCGCTACGCGTCCATCGGGGAGAGCGTGTCGCTGGTCTGGCCACCGACCGGCATCGCTTTCGCCGCGCTCACACTCCTCGGCTACCGCTACTGGCCCGGGGTCGCGCTCGGCGCGTTCCTCGCCAACGCGGCGACGACCGTCTCCCTCACCGCGGCCGCCGGCATCGCCGTCGGGAATACAATCGAGGCGATCGTCGCGACGTTCCTGCTCCGCCGCGCCGCCGGCGGCGCGCCCGAACTCGACAATCTCACTCACGTCCGCGCGCTCGTGTTTTCTGCCGCACCCTACGGCGCGCTCGCGAGCGCGGTGCTCGGCGTTACCAGTCTCGTGTCAACGGGTGCGCTCCCTCGGTCGGGCGCGC
>CAZFKN010000143.1:4189-6477 GCA_964519805.1 uncultured Gemmatimonadaceae bacterium | reverse complement strand
TGGGCCCGGTGGGTGGCTGCCGCCGCCGGCGTCGGCGCCGCGGTCCTGCTCGCCGGCTGGTATCGAAGCCACGGGCGCCGCGCCGCCGACGTCCGCTGGGTCACGCGGGAAGCGATTCCTCTGATCGGTACACTGGCCGACAGCGGATTGTGGGACTCGGCGTACGCGGTGGCGCAGCGGGCGAGCGCCATCATCCCCGGCGACTCCGCGCTCGCGACCCTGTGGCCCAGATTTTCGGACACGATCAGCATCCGGTCGGAGCCCTCGGGAGCGCGGGTGTACCGCAAGAGCTACGGGGCGCCAGGTGCGCCGTGGGCGCTGCTCGGCACGACGCCATTGGCGGCGGCCCGGCTCCCGTTTCGGCTCTCGCGCATCCGCCTCGAGCGGGACGGATGGCGCACGCTCGACGTCGCGGTGGGGCCCTACGATCGAGTGCAGGCGCCCTTCGTGCTGGACAGCGCCGGCGCCGATACCGGCATGGTGCGTGTCGCCGGCGGCGAGGTGGATGTGAACCTGCCCGGGCTCGATCATCTCGATCCCATCAAGCTGGGCGACTTCAAGCTGGGCCGCTACGAGGTCACCAACCGGGAGTTCAAGCAGTTCGTGGACGGCGGAGGCTATCGCCGCAGAGAGCTGTGGAAATATCCCTTCGTTCTCGACGGACACGAGATCTCCTGGGAGGACGCCACCAAGCGGTTTACGGACAAGACCGGGCGGCCTGGTCCCGCGACCTGGGAGGGCGGCGACTATCCGACCGGCCAGGGCGACTATCCGGTGACGGGCGTGAGCTGGCACGAGGCCGCCGCCTACGCCGCATTTGCGGGCGCAGAGTTGCCGACCATCTACCACTGGAGCCGGGCCGCGCACACCCGGGTGAGCTCCGCGATCGTGCCGCTCAGCAACTTCAGCGGCAAGGGCCCGGCGCCGGTCGGCCAATACGATGGGCTGGGGCTGTTCGGCACCTACGACATGGCGGGCAACGCACGCGAGTGGTGCCTCAACCAATCCGGCGAGGCGCGCTACATCCTGGGCGGCGGCTGGAACGACCCCACCTACGCCTTCAACGACGCCTACGCCCAGCCCGCGTTCGATCGCTCGCTGACCAACGGACTCCGGCTGGCCAAGTATTCCGACCAGACCAACCTGGCCGAGGCGGGCCGTCCGATCGTGGGGCTGTTCCGGGACTTCTCCAAGGAGCGGCCGGTGTCCGATGCCGTGTTCGAGGCGTACCGGCGGATGTACGACTACGACCGCACCAGCCTCAACGCGCGGGTCGAGATTGTAGACTCGGCAGAGGCGTGGCGGGAGGAGCGGGTGTCGTTCGATGCGGCGTACGGCAAGGAGCGGGTCACGGCGTACCTCTTCCTCCCCCGGCAGCACTCGGCCCCGCTTCAAACCCTGGTGCTGTTTCCCGGCTCCGACGCGCTGCACGACAGCAGCTCCGCGTCGTCGGCTGTCCACTATGCGGGGCTGCTCGGCTTCATCATCAAGAGCGGGCGGGCGCTCGTGTTCCCCGTCTACAAGAGCACCTATGAGCGGCGGGACAGCCTGCACAGCGACTACCCGGACGAGAGCAACTTCTACAAGGAGCACGTCATCGCCTGGGCCAAGGACATGCGCCGGACGATCGACTACCTCGACACGCGCACTGATCTCGATAGCTCGAAGGTGGCTTATTTCGGCCTGAGCTGGGGCGCCTATCTTGGGGGGCTGATGCCGGCGGTCGAGCCCCGCTTCAAGGCCGTGGTGCTGCTCGTGGCGGGGCTCGAGTACCAGCGGGGACAGCCGGAGGTCGAGCCGATCAACTTCCTGCCCCGCATCCGGATTCCGGTGCTGATGCTGAATGGGCAGTACGACCACTACTTCCCGGTCGAGACGTCCCAGAAGCCCATGTTCCGGCTGCTCGGAACGCCGCCGGACCAGAAGCGCCAAGTGATCTCGCAGGGTGGCCACTTCGTCCCGCGGACCCAGCTGGTAAAAGAGACGCTCGACTGGCTCGACCGCTATCTTGGGCCGCCCGCACGATGAGCGTTGCCGTTCAGAAGCACCCGGGCCGGCGTGCCGAAACACCCGGGCCGGGCCGTCCGTAGGAGGGCGTGGACGCGACTCATGAATTCATCGTCACACTTGGCGGTCGTCGGTGCGGTGCTGCCGTTGCTGCTTGCGCTCGCGCCGGCACAGGCGGTGGCCCAGGCACCGCGCTACAGTCCGGCGGACGTGGAGTTCATGCAGGGCATGATCGGCCACCACGCCCAGGCCCTGGACATGGCCGCACTTGTGCCAAGCCG
>CAZFKN010000143.1:0-4089 GCA_964519805.1 uncultured Gemmatimonadaceae bacterium | reverse complement strand
GGCGAGTTCGACCGGCTGTTCCTCCAGCTTATGATCCAGCACCACCAGGGGGCGCTCACGATGGTGAGGACCCTCTTCGACACGCAGGGCGCGGCCCAGGAAACCCCCACCTTCCGCTACGCCTCCGAAGTCGACACCGACCAGCGAATCGAGATCGCCCGCATGCAGAAGATGCTCACCGCGCTGCCGGCCTCACACGGACCGTGACGCCGAGTTCGTCTCCGACATGTCGCCCTCTATGTCGCCTTCCCCGATCCTCGAGCGAGACCCGACTATGACACCCGCATCCACGATGAGGCGTTCCCCCGCGTGTTCACGCACGGCCCGGGCATGGCGCCTCGCGCTCGCGAGCGCGCTCCTTGCCGCGCCCGTGAGCCTTCGGGCCCAGGCCAATCAGGTGTCGGGGGACATGCCCCGCACCACCGATCCACGGGTGGGCCTGAAAGCGGGCTTCGACGACGCCGGCGAGGCCATCGAGAACCTGCGGATGCTCGCGCACCGGCCGCCGCCGGTGAGCTTCTTCGATCCGGCGACGGCGGGCAAGAACGAGTTTGTGAACGCGGACATCGCCTTCAGCGGGAACTACATCTTCCTGGGGAACTACTACGGCGTGCAGGTCTGGGACATGTCCAATCCGAAGGAGCCCACGCTCCGGACCTCGCTGGTCTGTCCCGGCGGGCAGAACGATCCGACCGTCTACAAGAACCTGCTCTTTCTCTCGGTCGAGCAGACCAGCTCGCGCGTGGACTGCGGGCGTGAGGGGGTCGCCGACAGCGTGAGCGCCGACCGGTTCCGCGGTGTCCGCATCTTCGACATCAGCGACCTCGATCATCCGAAGCAGGTGGCCGCCGTCCAGACCTGTCGCGGCTCGCACACGAACACGCTGGTCACCGACCCGAACGACGCCGAGAACGTCTACATCTACGTGTCGGAGACGAGCGTAGTCCGCTCAAGCAGTGAGCTGGCGGGATGCTCGGGCAAGGGCCCCGACGAGGACCCCAACACGTCGCTGTTCAAGATCGACATCATCAAGGTGCCGCTGGCCTCGCCGCAGGACGCGAAGATCGTGGCTTCCCCCCGGCTCTTTGCGGACTCGGCCGGGGACATCGCGGGCCTCTGGAAGGGTGGCAATCACGGCGAGGGGACACAGACCACCACCGTGACCAACATGTGCCACGACATCACGGTGTATCAGGAGATGGGTCTTGCCGCCGGCGCGTGCTCGGGGAACGGCATTCTGCTCGACGTCAGCGATCCGGCGCATCCGAAGCGCATCGCCGAGGTAAGCGACCCGAACTTCTCCTACTGGCACTCGGCCACGTTCAACAACGACGCCACCAAGGTGCTGTTCACCGATGAGTGGGGCGGCGGCGCGGAGCCGCACTGCCGCGCCAGCGATCCGCCGAAATGGGGCGCGGACGCCATTTTCACGCTGTCGAACCGCGTGCTCACGCTCGCCGGCTACTACAAGCTGCCGGCGGTGCAGACCGAGCTGGAGAATTGCGTCGCCCACGACGGCTCGCTCATACCGGTGCCGGGCCGCGACATTCTGGTCCAGGCGTGGTATCAGGGCGGCATTTCGATCGTCGATTTCACCGATCCCGCGCATCCGGAGGAGATCGCCTTCTTCGACCGCGGGCCGCTCGACGCCGAAAAGCTGGGCGACGGGGGCGGCTACTGGTCGGCGTACTGGTACAACGGCTACATCGTGGGCTCCGAGATCACGCGAGGGCTCGACCTCTTCGAGCTGACGCCGAGCCCCTTGCTGTCGCAGAACGAGATCGATGCGGCGAAGCTGGTAACGTTCGACGTCTTCAATCCTCAGCATCAGCCCAAGTTCGTATGGCCCGCCAGCTTCGTCGTGGCGCGGGCCTACCTCGACCAGCTCGACCGGAGCCGCGGCCTGGCCAAGGGCCGGGTGTCCAAGGTCCGGGGCACGCTCGACAAGGCGGAGAAGCAGAGCGGGAGGAAGCAGGCGGACACGCTGATGAAGCTGGCCGCGGAGCTGGACCGGGATGTCCAGGCGTCGAGCGATCCGAACCGGGTGATGCGGCTCTCGGCGTCGGTGACCGAGCTGGCCGGCGCGGCGCACTAGCCGCGCCGCGCATGACCGTCACGATCCGCAGCATCGAACCGCGCGATCAGCCCCGGTGGCGCGAGCTGTGGGATGGGTATACCCGCTTTTACGAGCGGGAGCCGGTCGAGAGCATCACCCTGCACACGTGGGCCAGGATCATGGACCCGGCGTCACCGGTGTACGCGATCGTTGCCGAGCGCGCCGGTGACGGCGTGATCGGCATGGCGAACTATCTCATCCACGAGAACACGTCGTCGCTCACGCCGGTGTGCTATCTGGAGGACCTGTTCGTCGATCCCGGCAAGCGCGGCGACGGTGTCGGGCAGCTCCTGATCGACTGGCTGGTGGCCGAGATGAAGCGGCAGAACTGGGCGCGGCTGTACTGGCACACCAAGGAGAACAACTACCGCGCCCGCGGGCTGTACGACAAGTACGCGCCGCACAGCGGGTTCCTGCGGTACGTCGTCAGGAATCCGGCGTCCGAGCCCGCGTGAGCCGAAAGGCCGGCCGGCCCCAGGACGCCCCTGCCAGCGCGGGGTTGCAGATGAGGCCGATCACGGTCCCCACCAGCGTCCACTGGACCAGCGCATTCAGCGCGATTTCCGCGGCGAGCTTGCCGCCGATGTTGAGGGTCACGTAGTTCGGCCCCACGGAGGCGCAGACGACGAAGAGCCCGACCAGGGCGCCGGCCCCGCTCCAGGGATCCGGAGACCGAGCGGCCGTAAGAACATACAACGCGAAGGCGGCGGCGCACGTGACGCGACGCCGTGAGACCGGCAGCTCCGTGGCGCGGGAGGGGCCGCTTGATAGACCGTCGTCCACGCCCCGAACGGTGCGCCGATCACCCCGCCCAGGACGCTGCCGAGCACTCCGCCGATCATGCCGAACAACAACGTCTCATTGTGATCCCAGGTGGGCGCGCTGCCAGTCCGGTCTCTGAGCGCGAGCGCGGTGCCGCCGACGATGAAGCCGAGGATGGCCCCCTTCACCGCGGCGGTCTTCCGAACCTGCACCCGCAGGATATCGGCGAGTGCCAACGAGCGCGCGCCGTGGCCGAGCAACGAGTCAGGCCGCCCGTGCGGGGACGCAACCGCCGTGAACCGAAGGGAATCGCCATCCAGACTGGGGTCCAGAAGCTCCAGCTCATGGCCGTCCCTGAATCGAACGCGGGCGCGCGCCTGTCCCCGCAGCCGGTCGGCGAGGTCGGCTCGCGCGGCCGAGTCATGCGGCGCGACCGCCTGGCCGACGAGCGGGCCGGCTCGCCAGACGAGCACGCCGACGGCCAGAACGAGGCGTCCAGCGGCGCGGCCCATCACGGCACGAGATCCCGCCCCACCGCGCGATCCACGGCGTAGAGGCTCACCCAGTAATCGTGGACGGCGCCGTAGTACTCGGCCCTCGTGTCGGCGTACTCCCGGATCGCGTCCAGCAAATCGAGCAGCGAGGCGGCTCCTGCCTGGTAAGCGTACCGCTCGGTCTCGAGCACGGCGCGCGCCTTGGCGAGCAACCCGCCCTCGTAGCGTTCGGCCAGCGCAGCAGCCGCATGGACGCTGTCCAGCGCCGTCACAGCCTCCGCGCGCACCTGCGCCGCGACCCGGCGGCGACTCACTTCGGCTTGCTCCAGCCCGGCCCTCGCGCGGGCGCGCTCCCCGCCGTTCCAGTAGAACAGCGGCAGGGTGAACCCCACCCCCACCGCGTAGTTGGACCCGGACGCGAAGGGCTCGGATGGCTGGTAGACCAGACTCACCGTCGGCGTCGGGAAGAGGCCGGCGGTGGCGAGCGACTGGAGCGCTCGCCCCTGGGCGACCCGCTGATCGGCCGCCCGAAAGTCGGGGCGGCCGCCGAGCGCCAGAAGGCGGACGGAATCCTCGGCAAGACGCGCCGGCTCGTAGCGCAGCTCGCCGGCCACGGTGAAGGCCGTGTCCGGGTAGACCACGCCGAGCAGCAGCTCGAGGCTGACGGCCGCGGCATTCACGTTTGCCCGCGTGCGGGCGTACGCCGCGTCGGCGCGG
>CAZFKN010000142.1:0-6490 GCA_964519805.1 uncultured Gemmatimonadaceae bacterium | reverse complement strand
CGGGCCCGCCGCCCGCGCCCGCCGGCGCCGGTCCTGACGCGCTGACGGCCGTCGCGCAGTTCTGCCGCTGGTATCCCGGGATGCCGTATTGCTCCCCGCGCTGGCCGACGAGTGACGGCATCATCCCCTGGCGGTTGTTCTGGCTGCTCTATGCTGAGCTCGAGGAGGTCGTCGGGATCGAATGACCGGACCACATCTGCCGCCTATCAAAGTCGACATCCTCGCCGGCGAGAACACGGCGATCCCCGCGCTGCAGGGCACGCGCGCGGAGATCGTGCGCGTCGCCGCCGGCGCCTCGGGCGGCCTGTCGCCCCTGCAGAAGCTCAGCAAGGCGCTGGTCCTCGCCGAGGCCCGTGAGGGTGGCTTGGCGCTGCGGGCGGTGCGGACGGGCCTGACCGAGCTCGCGGCACATGCCACGGAGGTCTCTGGGCCGGTCGCGAAGGTCGTCGAGGCGATTGGCGGCCTCGGCCTCGGCGGCCCGGTGGCGTTGGGCGTGACCGCGGGGATCGGCGTCATCGCGCTGGCGTATCGCGAATTCAAGGCGGATGCCGAAGCGGCGAGAAAGGCGCAGGAAGATTTCCTCACCTCGCTCGCGAAGGGCGGCCCGCACGCCGCGGCGCTCGGCGCCCGCGGCCAGCTCAACGAGCTGCTCCGCCAGCGGGACGAGGCGATCACGAAGGCGCGTGAGGCGGCCGGGTTCGCTGGTCGCAGCCCGACGGAGGCGGAGCTCGCGGTCCTTCCCAGCGTCGCGGCGATCAATCAGGCGATCGTCGAGAAGAAGCGCGAGATCGCCCAGCTCGAGCGGGACGCCGCCGATGCAGCCGGGGAGCACAAGAAGCATCTCCAGGAGATTTTGGACAAGGAGCACGAGCTCGCCCGGGAGCGACACGAGGATATGCTCCCCACGCGGCCGCAGGATCGCGTGGGGGCCGACCTGTATCTCCGCGCGGCGCTCGGCCAGGGCGGCAACCTCCTGACGCCCGGGGTGACGGAGGCCGGCACCACGCCGCTCGCGAACACGATCCTGGCCACGATGAACGCCGGCTCGGCGCACGAGACCCCGAAGCCGACGACGACCAAGGACAAGCAGGAGCTCGGCAAGGACATCGGTGTCGGTATCGCCGCCACCCTGGCGCTCGTCGGCGGGGCCTCGAAGGGCGATGCCGGCAGCCTCTTCGCGGGACTCGGCGGTGCCGCATCCTCGCTCGGCTCGATCAAGGCGCTGTCGGGCCTGACCGCGCTCCCGGTGCTCGGCAGCATCCTGTCCGGGCTTGGTGGCCTGTTCAGTCTCTTCAGCGGCCACAAGACGATCCCGGTGCAGATCATGGGCTACGACTCGCGGGCGCTCACGCAGCAGCAGCAGCTGATGCTCGCGCTCACCGGCCGCAAGGGCGTGGCGATCGACATCCTCTCGCCGAATAGCGATGCGGGCCGGATCATCTACGAGCTCGGCCGCCAGGGGCGCACGGACGGCGTCATGCGCGTCCCGCCGGGCGTGGCGGCCTGATGGGCCTCCCCGCGATCCTGGTCGAGAACTACCTCGACAACGTCCTCCAGTTTGTCGGCCACCAGGTGGCGACGAGTGACGCGAACGGCCTCGGCGCCGCGGGCTATGAGGTCTATCACCTGGCGAACGGCCGGCGCTCGCCCTCGGACCGCTATCAGGCGGACACGGCGAATGCCGCCCGGACGATCACGAGTACCTTCGACCGCGTGCGCTACTTCAACGGACTCGCCATCGACCGGGGCCACAATCTGGGCGGCCAGACCGTCAGCATTCTCATCTCCTTCGATGGCTTCACCACGAGCGAGACGGTCTGGACCGGGACGATCCCGTCGGTGCTGACGTCGCCCGGGCGCCTGGATAACACGAACGGCGTCGTGACCGAGGAGGGCGCGTTTCTCGTGCGCTTCCCGGGCGTCGCCGGCGCCGCGGCGCGGCTGTCGCTCCCGGCGCTCGGGGCCAACGTCACGACGCAGATCGTGAACGCGTGGCTCGGCATGTGGATGGCGCTGCCGGCGCTGTATCTGCCCTGGTATGAAGACCAGGCGGATCTGCAGACGCTCGAGGAGCAGAGCGCGGACGGCTGGCTCGGCCGGACGTCGCCGGTCTCCCGCAAGGAAGGCGAGCTCAGCCTGCGGCTCACGGATCCCAGCCAGGAGGATCAGCTGCGCCTGCACGTGAGCGGGCACTATCTCGCCGCCGGCCGGCCGATGTGGATCGTGATGGACGACATCCGAGCGGAGCGGGCCTTCCTCGCGCTCCGGCCGCGCCGGCCGGTCGGGTTCGCCTTCGAGTCGGGCTGGTGGCCGCACCAGATGCGCGTGCCGTATCTCGAGCACGAGCCGCTCCGGATGGGAGGCTGAGCGTGGCGTCCATCATCATGCCCCGCGACATCGTGCTGAGCGTCGGCGGCGATGTGCTCGCGCGCTACGGGACGCTGGTCAAGCGAAACTGGCCGGCGGACCGGCATGGGGAGGACGCGAAGGAGACCGCGAGTCGCGGCAGTATCGCCGGGCTCATCACGGCGGCCGGGAACTTCAAGTCGGCGGGCAACAACACACCACGGGTGACGTGGATCAAGGACGCGAACGGGATCTATCAGCCCCGGCTCCTCCTCGAAGCTGCCGCGACGAACAAGCTCACCTCGCCGGAAGATTTGAGCAACGCGGCGTGGACGAAGACCCGGTCGACGGTTCCGAGCACCAACAACACGTCGCCGCGGAACGACGCGACCGCCAGCTTCCTCCGGGAGGACGCGAGCGTCACCACCAGCCATTATCTCGAACAGACGTATACGCGCGCCGCTGCTGCGAATACGGCGGGGGTGACCATCTTTCTCAAGGCGAATGGCCGGACGAAGGCGCTCTGGCGATTCGCCGACGCCACCGGAGAAGCCAATCGCTATGATCTAACGATCGATCTGACGGCGGGAACGGTCGTGACCGCCGCCGCCGGAAGCGGAGTGGCCACGTTCGGCATCATCACGGCACTCACGAACGGCTGGTTTGCGGTGACGGCCTATGGCGTGCCGGGCACGGGTGCCACCAACACGTTCTGGCGGCTCTATCTCCTGGATGCCAGCGGCAATGTGAACTATACTGGCGACGGGGCCTCCGGGATGTTCGTCTGGGGTTGCGTGGGGACGGATAACCAGGTCGCCGGCATGTACTGGGGGACGGGGGCGAGCCGGAGCGCGGATAGCCTGAGCGCGCCGTTCAGCTACAAACCGCAAGCATTGTGGGTCTATACAAAGTTCATCGAGCAAGGAACGGCCCGACTCAACAATAGTGCGGGACCTCATTCTATCGGCTCGGGTACGGTCCCCTTCAGCCGATGGGACAGCTTCGCCAACCCGGGTTATCGGTTTTCGTACCAAGGAAACGCCGGAGCCGTGGTATCCTCGCCGGCTGGTGTGCCCAATGTTGGCGACCTCGTCGAGCTGCTCGGCATTATCTACAGCGACGGCAGCGTCCAGGGACTCCAGAGCATTAACGGAGCAGCCGACACCGTTGGCACGAGGTCTGCGACGGTGGCCTTGGATGCGGCGTGGAGTGCAGCCACCATAACGATCGGTGCCACGACCGGTCTCTTTGCCATCGCCCGCTGCACGGTGGGCCTCGGCACGCTGCCCGGGTCGATTGCCGAGGCCGCCGCGGCGCCCTGGTAAATGCGCGGCACGACCTCTGCCTTCCGTCAGCGCCTCCGCCGGCCGGGATCGGACCTCCGGCAACTCGTCGAGGCGATCGCGGTCTCCCGGGAGGCGGTGAAGAAGCTCAATGCCGATTTCGCGGGCGCCGATTCGCTCGCCGGCCTCGCCAATCTCCCGACGCCGAACGACGGCGTCCAGCTCACCGAAGTCGCGACCACCGCGCTCGACCACTCCACCGTCACGGGGGGGAACTATGCGACGCAGCTGAGCAAAGCCGTGGCGAGCTTCCAGTGTGCGCGGCTGGTGCTCGGGGACACGCAATCGGCCCAGGTCGAGATCTCGTCGATCACGGCGCGGCTCAATCCCGCGAACGGCGGCACCCAGCAGGTCGCCTTCTGGAATTGCCAGCTCTTTGCGGTGCTCGAGCAAGGCGCCCAGGGCGGCTTCGGCACGACCGTCGCCGGTCTCATCCCGCTGGGCGACCCCGTGCAGGTCGCGGCCGTGACGACGGAGGGCGACGTCCTGTTCTCCTGGGCCGGGAAGAATCCCAAGCCGCGGCCCAAACGGCCGATTGAGGGGCCCGGCTTCGTCGGCGTCATCCCCATCCCCGCCGTCTACGTGTTCATCTGGGGCACGAAAAACGACGGCACGGTCGCCGCGAACGTCGGCTGGGCGTGCGAAGCCATAGGCAGTTACACCCAGAGCAGCGATACGCTCAAGCTCGCCGCGCTGACGCAGACGCAGACCCCGAGCCCCGGCTTCCCGGGCGTCCCCGAGCCGTATCCAGGCTCGACCTGGTGGCAGCTCGTCATCTCCACGACGCAGACGCCCCGGCTCAAGCTCGTCTACAACACCGGCGCGGCCGCGACGATCACCTGGTCCGGCGCCGGCAACAAGTGCGACCTCGGCGGCGTGCCGACGAACCTCGTCGAGTTCACGGGCCAGGGGGAGATCCCGGCCGGCTCGGGACTCACCTACCAGGTGCTCGCCGATGACGGGACGACCTGGGTGACCTTCAAAGACGGCCAGCTGAATACCGACCTCGCGAACGTGGGCAAGCGGCAGACGTACGCCGTCCGCGCGCAGCTCGCCCCGAGCGCGAGCTCGGACGCCACCCCCACGCTCCGCCTGATCGGCGTCCGGGAGCTCGTGCGCACGGACCTCTCGGACGTCGCCCGGGTCGAGGGCGGCGAACAAAACATCGATCCGGTCACGCTCAAGACGTCGATCGCGCAAGCCCGGCTGATCGCGCTCCGGGACGGCGGGCCCGACTATCGGGACGCGATCACCCTGCTCCTGACCGGCACCCCGCAACGGAACATCGAATTCCGCATCTATTGGGGCTCGCGGGCGCTCGTGCGCGCCGACTGGCTGCTGCAGCAGACGTTCGGACTCGAGGATCACGTCTGCCCCGGGCCGCGGCTCGAGCTCTCACTGATCTCGCAGCTCGCCCGGATCCGGGGGCAGCTCCCGGTCTACAACGTGGGCACCGGCCTCCGCATCCCGCTCAAATACGCCGGCTCGACCGTCGCGGCCGCGGCGGCCGACATCCTCGACGGCCAGCTCGCGATCCCGGGGCGGCTCCGTGGCCCGGGGCCGGCCGACACGCTCGTCGTGGGCAAGCTGATCCCGCCGAACGCCCAGGCGGTGATCTCCTCCTACGCGCCGCTCAAATCCTCGCTCGTCCGGACGCTCCTCGATCAGCAGAGCTGGCAGACGCTCGACGCGAAGGTCGAGCTCGACGCCCTGGCCTTCATCGCGGGCGGCGCGTGGATCCAGAGCCAAGGCCGGGTGCGCTACGTGCCGCTCTGCGAGGGCGCCATCGGCTACGGCAACGAGACCGGCACGGCCTCGAGCGCCACGTCCGGGACGCTCACTGTCTCGGGCGCCACGTGGCCCGTGAACAAGTGGGCGGGCGGCAAGCTCCTGATCACGGGCGGCACGGGGACCGGTCAGGTCGCCCGCGTGGTCTCGAACACCGCGACGGTCGTCACGATTAGTGGCACGTGGTCCACGATCCCCGACGCGACCTCGACGTACGAGCTCCGCACGGTGTCCTCCTTCCAGCTCACGCCGGAAGCGATCGTCGCCACGCTGCCGGCGAGCGAGATCCTCTGGGGCACGGTGACGCCGGGCTTCGCCCAGGCCGTCCCGGAGTATTTCGTCCCCTGGAACTGGAACGTGCAGGCCCAGCGCCTCGACTACGAGTATCGGGGCTTCAACGGCGCGGCGCTCCTGAACCTCTCGCCCGGGCGCATCGATGCGGTGCAGATCTGCCCGACCGAGATCGGGCAATGGCTCACGTCCGACGGCGCGAACCTGCAGGGGCCGACGAGCTCCGGGGCCGAGCGGATCGCGGTGCGCCAGGCGACGCTCTTGGGCGGCGGCCTCCTCCTCTGGGACTACGTGACCACCTACGAATGGCCCGAGCTCGAGGAGGGCGATCTCGTCGCGGTGCCGACCGCCTACTTCGTGGCGCAGGATCCGATCTCGAACGCCCCGATCTCGGGCTGGCTGATGGCGGTCGGCAAGATCGCCGGCACGGCACTCGACGGGCGGCGGTTCCGGCTCTGGATCCGCCGCTGGAACGACCTGATCCCCACGAGCGTCTCCGCGCAGCGCCAGCAGTACGCGAATCCGACCGTCGTGACGCTCGAGCCCTATATCGACATCGGGGGCCGGCTCGCGATCAGCGCGCACTGCGCGGATGCGGCCTCGCTCAAGATCGCCTCCTCGACGGCAGGCCTGCCGTCCGATGCCACCGTCCGGGCCGCGACGGCCCAGAACCTGGACGCGAACGGCAACCTGCAGTTCACGCTGCCGTCCGTCGCGCCCAA
>CAZFKN010000141.1:0-6514 GCA_964519805.1 uncultured Gemmatimonadaceae bacterium | reverse complement strand
TCCTCGTGCCGGGGACATCGATCGTGCGCCCGATCGGATAGGTCAGCAAATCGGTCCGGTAACCAAGCACCCCAAGGGCTTCGGCGACCTGCCGAACGGCTATGGGGGTACCCCGGTCTTCGTAGAAGGGTTGCGGGGCCACGAGCAGCACCCGAAGCGGGCCCTCGGCCGGGGCGGACCCCGCGATCGCAGCGGCCTCAACCTGACGGGCTGAGACCCCACGACCGAGAAAGGGAGAGGTTGCCACTTGGGGATCTGCCATGACCACCCTGCTGCGGATCCAAAGAGGCCATCAATTTCTGCGGAGGAACTCGAGCTGATCGAATGATCGATGACGAAAATTGCGCCCCCCGGGCGGAAACGCAAATCGCGTGCCCTGGCCGCGTAGAGGCGATTGAAGCCGGGTCTCCGCGTCGGGAGCAGAGTTGCGGGCGGTGAGAGCTGATTCCCGTTATGGTGCCGCTCGACCGAGTCGTACCAGCGCGACTGAAGCCTCGCGGCGAACGGCGGGGTTCGAATCGGCGAGCGCGGCGACGAGGGCGTCGCGCGCGGTGGTGCCGAGCATCACGAGAGCGTCGCTCGCCGCCTGGCGCACCCGGGGGTCCGGATCCCCCAGCGCCCGTATGAGTAGCGGGATCGATTTGCTGGGGTCGCCCGCGTAGGGCTGGTACCGCCGGGCGGCGCTCAGTCGCGCTGCGGGGTCTTGGGCAGCAAGTCCGGCCGCCAGGTCTTCCGCGCTGCCCAGCTGCGGGACGCCTTCGCCCCGCGGGCTGATCTGTTTGACCGCCCACGTGGCCATCTCGCGGACCGATTGGTCAGGATCCGCGAGGGCCGCATGGACCGCGTGGTCGGTGGGCGCGGTGGATGGGCCGACTGCACCGAGGGCGTACACGGCGAGGACCCGGACCGTGGCGTGCCGGTCTGTGAGCGCGTGAAGGAGCGTTGGAACGGATGCATCGCCCAATTGGCCGAGCGACCAGGCGGCGGCAGAGCCCACTCGCTTGCTCGTATCCCCCAGCGTCGCCCCGAGCGCGCGCACCCGGTCCTCGATGCGGGCGCCCGGGCGAGACAACGCGATCGCCGCCGCCCTCCGGACTTCGACTGAGGGTGCACCGAGTCGCGCGAGCAGCGTGTCGAGCGGAACCGAGTCGGTGACCACCGGTGGCGCCGGCTTATGCTCCGGCGGCTCCTGCGAGCAGGCGCCGCCGACCGCGAGCGTCG
The DNA here is from genome assembly GCA_964519805.1 of uncultured Gemmatimonadaceae bacterium. GTDB lineage: Bacteria > Gemmatimonadota > Gemmatimonadetes > Gemmatimonadales > GWC2-71-9 > DASQPE01. Next base: position 5,293 of record CAZFKN010000141.1, on the reverse strand, counting down.
CGAGCACGCTGCCAACGCGCCGTAAGGTTCGACATAGCATCGGCGCGGCCCTCCGCCGTTCGGCGGCGGTTCGCGCATGCGTCGGGGTCACGGAACGAAGCGCAGCGGGCGGACCCGTTGGGCAGGGGAAGGTCAGCGTCCCCGGGGTCGCTTGAAGACCGGCCGACGCGGCTCGGCGGGCACCCGATTGTGCGGGGCCGCAGGCGGGGGCGGGGGCGGGAGTGGGGCTGGTGCGTCGTCCCTCGAGACATCGTCGCCGAGGCGCTTGCGGACCATCTCCGCGAGGTTGACCGGCTGATCCTGTCGGTGTGCGGGCGGTACCTTGGGCGCGGGCGCGCTCACCGCGGCCATCGGCGCCGTCGCCGACGTCGGGCCGTCGGTGAGAATCGCGAGCGCCTCGCGCGCCGCGTCCTGAATGCTGCGGAGGCAAGCGGTGGCCGCCTCGCGGGCGCGCCGGTCGAGCCGGGCCGATTCGATGCCGAGCACGGTGCGGAGAAGATCGCGGGTGGCGTCGTCGGTGAGCAGGAAACCAAGAGCCCGCAGGCGCTCCCGGGTCGCCTGGACCGCCTCGGCGCTGGGCTCCATGATCGCGGCGTTTGGTCGTATCGTCATGCCAGACCTCCTTCCGTGCCGTAAACTATAAGGGCGGCGGGGTCCGAGGTACCGCCGACTCCCTCCATCCGGGTCTCGAGGCACCATGGAACCACAGGCCTTCCTGCGAGATCTGGCGGTCGTGCTCTGCGTCGCCGCGGTAACCTCGGTGCTGTTCCAGCGGCTCCGTCTGCCGGCGGTGCCGGGGTACATCATCGCCGGGCTCGTGGTGGGCCCCCACGTGCCGATCCCCTTGGTGGCCAATGTCGAGACGGTGCAGACGCTCGCTCAACTCGGCGTGGTGCTGCTCATGTTCTCGATCGGGCTCGAGTTCAGCCTTCGGAGGCTCGCGCGGATCGGGCCGCGGGTCGGCCTGGTGGTGCTGCTGGAGGTGGGACTGCTCCTCACGGCCGGCTCGCTGGTGGGTCAGCTCTTCGGCTGGAGCCCGACGGTGAGCGTGCTCGCCGGCGCGATCGTAGCGATCTCGAGCACCATGATCGCCGCGAACGTGTTCGCCGATTTGAAGGTGGAAGGGCCTCTCCGGGAGCTGGTGCTCTCGATCATGGTGGTCGAAGACCTCGCCGCGATTCTGCTGATTGCGGGCGTCACGGCCCTCGCGAGCGGCAAGGAGCCCACGGGAGCCGAGCTGGCGCGCACGGCGGGACGGCTCCTCGCGTTTCTGGCGGGGGCGCTTGCGCTCGGTCTCCTGGTGGTTCCCCCCTCGATGCGCGCGGTGGCGCGGCTGCGCCGGCCCGAGACCACGCTCGTCGCGAGCGTGGGGCTGTGTTTCGCCGCAGCGCTGCTCGCGCTCTCCGCGGGGTACTCGATTGCGCTGGGCGCGTTCCTGGCCGGCTCGCTGGTCTACGAGTCGGGCGCGGCCCGGGTGGTCGAGCAGCTCGTGCGTCCGCTCCGCGACATGTTCGGCGCGATCTTCTTCGTCGCCGTCGGCATGCTCCTCGACCCCAAAATCGCGCTGGAGCACTGGCCGGTCATCACCGCCCTCGTGGGCGTGCTCATCCTCGGGAAGACATTGGGCGTCGGCGTCGGCGCGTTCCTCACCGGGCATGGAACGCGGCTCAGCCTGCGGGCCGGCATGAGCGTGGCCCAGACGGGCGAGTTCGCATTCATCATCGCGGGCATCGGCGCGGGGCTCGGCGGGGACGCTGCGACGCTGCCCCACGTGGCCGTGGCGGTGTCCGTCATTTCGGCCTTCGCCTCTCCGTGGCTGGTGCGGGCGTCCGAGCCGCTGGCGCTGTACGTGGACCGGCGGCTGCCGCGGTCGCTCCAGACGTTCGTCACGCTCTACGGCTCGTGGGTCGAGCTGGTGCGTGAGGCGCCCGAGCGGAGCACGCCGTGGACGCCGGTGCGCCGGGCGGCGCGCCTCGTGCTGCTGGACGCGGTCCTGGTCGCCGGAATGATCATCGGGGCGTCGGTCAACCTTCCGCGACTCCTCGCGGCGTTGAGTGAGCAGACGGGTGTGCCGCCCGGGACCGGGCGGTGGATGGTGCTCGCTGCGGCGGCTGCGTGTGCCGCGCCATTTGGCGTGGGGATGGTTCGGTCATCCCGTCGCCTCGGCAACGCCCTCGCCGATCTGGCGCTGCCCAGCCGCGGAGCCGGCGCAATGGACCCGGCGGATGCGCCGCGACGTGCGTTCGTGGTGACGCTCCAGATTGCGATCGTGATGATGGTGGGGGTCCCGCTGCTGGCGGTGACGCAACCGTTCCTGCCGCGCTATCAGGGCATCATCATCGTGCTTGCCGCACTCGCGGTCCTCGGCGTCGTGTTCTGGCGGACGGCTACCAACCTTCAGGGGCACATGCGGGCCGGGGCCGAAATGATGGCGGAAGCGCTGGGCCCGCGGCATCGCGGTGCCGAGGCAGCGACGCTGGGGCAGGTGCAGCACCTGCTGCCCGGCCTCGGCACGCTGGTGCCGGTGCGAGTGGCGGCGGGCAGCGCGGGGGCCGGCATCAGCCTGGCCGAGCTGAACCTGCGGGGACGGACCGGGGCTACGGCCGTGGCGCTCTCGCGGGGCGGGGAGGACACCATGGTCTTTCCGACGGCGAAGACGCTGCTCCACGCGGGGGATCTGCTCGCGCTGTCGGGCAGCCACGAGGCGATCGAAGAAGCCGCGCGGCTGTTGACCGAGCCGGCCTGATCAGTCCAGCTCCGCGGCCCGCCAGAGATACCAGCTCGCCACGCTCCGATACGGACGCCAGCGCTCGCCGCGGCGGGTCATGGTGACCGCCGCGGGGAGTCCGCGCATGCCGAACGCACGACGGAAGCCCTTCCGCACCCCGAGATCGCTCACGGGCAGCACATCGGGACGACCCAGCCGAAAGATGAGGATGATCTCCACCGTCCAGCGGCCGACCCCGCGCACCGCGGTGAGCCGCTCCACGAGCTCCTCGTCGGTCATCGTGTGCGCGCGGGCGAGGGAGGGCACCGTGCCCTCGTGCGCGTGGCGGGCCAGATCGTGAAGCGCCGCGGCCTTGTTGCGTGAGAGGCCGGCGGCGCGCAGCCGGGCCTCGGGGGTCTCGAGGAGGTCGGCGGGCCGCGGGAACCGGCGCGGCCGGTACAGCGCGAGCACGCGATTGAGAATCGTCTCCGCCGCCCGGCCGCTCAGCTGCTGATACACGATCGACTCGAGCAGCGCAGCGAAGAGGCTCTGGGTGCGTGTGGGCCGCATGGAAAACGGCGGGCTGCGCTCGATGATGAGCCCGAGCGCGGGGTCGGCGGCGGACAGGTGGCGGACCGCCTCACCGGGGTCGAAGCAAAGGCCATCGGGGCGCATGGGCCGGGAACTTCGCACCGTCCGTGAGGCCCGACCAGGGGTCGTTCAGGGAAGGAACTGCCGGCGCTGAGCTAATGGCTGATGGCTCAATGGCTTACCGGCGTGACCTGCAACCTGCCTCGGCGCCAGGTGACGAGGGCCACCCCTGAATGCGACGTGGTCACCAGCCTTCGCTCGAGAGGACTTCAGTCATGACGGCGACGCGTCATGTGTCGGTCATCCCCAGGCGGGAACCCGCTCTCGTGGGCCGGCGCCGATGCTCGTCCCCATGCGAGCGGCGGCGCCGTCGGCGACGAGCGTGACCGTGACTCGCCGTTCCGCCGCTCCGCTTCGCGCGCTGTATCTTCCCCGCCATGAATCCCGAAGAGTTCCGCACCCACGGCCACCGGCTCGTGGACTGGATGGCCGACTACCTTGCCCACGTGGACGCGCGGCGTGTCGTACCGGACGTGGAGCCTGGGGCGATACGGCGCGCACTGCCCGATGCGCCGCCCGAGCACGCCGAGCCGTTCGAGCGCGTGGTGGCCGACTTCGAGCGGCTCATCCTGCCGGGGATGAGCCACTGGAACCATCCGGGATGGTTCGCCTACTTCTCCGCCAACAACAGCCCGCCGTCGATCCTCGCCGAGATGCTGACCGCGACCCTCGGGGCGCAATGCATGTCGTGGCAGACGTCCCCCGCAGCCACGGAGCTGGAGCAGGTGACGATGGAGTGGCTGTCGCGGATGCTCGACCTGCCCGCCGGCTTCACCGGCGTCATCCAGGACACGGCGTCGACGGCGACGCTGGTGGCTCTTCTCTCCGCGCGCGAGCGGGCCAGCGGGTTTGCGGGGGAACATCTCGGCGTGGAGCCGGGGCGCGCGCTCCGGGTGTACGCGTCGGCGGAGGCACACTCGTCAGTGGTGAAGGGGGTGAAGCTGGCCGGCTACGGGGCCGAGGCCCTCCGGGCGATACCGGTGGACGGGGAATACGCGCTCCGGCCCGAGGCGCTGGCGGACGCGATGGCGCGGGATGTCGCGGCGGGGCTGACGCCGGCCTGTGTGGTGGCGACGGTCGGCACGACGTCGTCCACGGCGATCGACCCGCTGCCGGCGATCGCGGAGATATGCCGGCGGCACGGCGTGTGGCTCCACGTCGACGCGGCCTGGGCCGGATCCGCCGCGATCATCCCCGAGCTGCGCTGGATTCTCGACGGCGTGGAACACGCGGACAGCCTGGTGCTCAACCCGCACAAGTGGATGCTGGTGAACTTCGACCTGAGTGCCTACTTCGTGCGGGACGTGGACACCCTGCTCCGGACGTTCACCATCACGCCCGAATTCCTGCGGACGAGCCACGACAGCGACGTGGCCAACTTCCGCGACTGGGGCATCCAGCTCGGTCGGCGATTCCGGGCGCTCAAGCTCTGGTTCGTGATCCGGAGCTACGGCGTCGACGGCCTGCGCGCGGTGATGCGCCGGCACGTGGCGCTCGCGCGGGAGTTCGCCGACTGGGTCTCGGCCTCAACCGACTTCGAGCTGCTCGCGCCGGCGCGGCTTGGCCTGGTCTGCTTCCGCTACCGGCCGGCGGGCACGCCGGCGGACGACCCCGGGCTCGACGAGTTGAACCGGGCGCTGCTGGCGCAGGTGAATGCGAGCGGCCGGGTATTTCTCACCCACACCCTCCTGGGCGGCCAGTACGCCATCCGGCTCGCGGTCGGCCAGCGGTGCACCGAGCGCGAGCACGTCGAAGAAGCGTGGCGACTGGTGCGTGCCGCCGCCCACGACTTGGCGCGGCTGCCGTCCGACGGGTCGGCCCGATAACCGACCCGCCGGTGGGGTGCGGCAACTAGTTGTTGGACCCCTAAAACTGGAAGGCTGCGGTCAAGTCGTTCGCGCCGGCATCGCGGTCGCTCAGCGGATCGAGTCCGAA
>CAZFKN010000140.1:0-6820 GCA_964519805.1 uncultured Gemmatimonadaceae bacterium | reverse complement strand
GCCCACCGCGCAAGTCCGGCGACGATCCCGGCCGCATAAGCGGCGATGCCAGCGGGCGTGCGGAGCCAGGCTTCGCGCTCGGGCAGGACTAGGCAGGTTCCTTCGACCAGCGCCGCCGGAAACCAGGTCGCGCGCAGTACCGCAAGATCCGCCTCGCTCGCGCCGTGCGAGGGCTGCCGCATCGACGCCGAAACAGAGTCCTCCAGTACGTGTGCCAGTCTTTCGGCGAACGGCTGGTAATACAGCGTTTGTGTGCCGTCAGCCGACCAGGGCGAATTGCCGGCGCCCGGCGCATCGAGATGGATGGAAACAAACACGCGCGCATCAGCCGCTTCTGCGACAGCGATGCGCGCCTCGAGCGAAAGCGGCCGCGAGTCAGGCCGCACGAGAATGGGTCGGGCGCCGAGACGCTGGAGTTCGCGCGCCGCCACCTGAGCCACGGCGAGCGTCACCGAGTCCTCGCGGAGACCGGTCGGCCCAGTGGCCCCGCCGGGCGGATGGCCAGCGTCGAGCGCGACTACCAGGCCGACGAGCCCACGCGCGGCAGGCCAGGGCGGCCTCAGTTGGAGCAGGAGCTTGGCATCCTTCCAACGGGTTCGCCACCCGACCGGCGGCGAGGCGGTGACAAGTTCGAAATCTGCTCGTTCCGGTGGGCCCGCCAGTCGTCTCGCGCCGCGCAGGTAACCACCAGACGGCACGGTTTCGAGAAGATCGCTCGCGTGGCGGGCGCCGAAGATCGACCAACGAACCCGGGAGCCCTCGATCTCCACCGTGGACGGAAGTGGCGTGCCCGCGGCGACGCTCACCTCGACCACGCCCTCGCGTTCCGCTAGCGTTACACTGCCGAGCGGCAGCGGGTCGGCGCGGCGCCGAGCGAGCGTGTCAGCCTCCTCCGCTAAGACCCAAACCCGGACCGCCTCGCTGAGCCGCAGCCGCACCGCGTCCGCTGTCCGCGCATCCATCGGCAGCCGAGCGCCGAGTGGTAGCGGGACGGCGAGCGGGCCGGCCGGGAACCAGCGGGAGAACACGGACCGCCACTGCGTCGCGCTATCCGCCGTGTCGCTCGGCAGGCGGCGCAGTTGGACCCAGCCAGCCGTCGGGCTGGGTCGGGCGGCGAATGGCGTTGACCCGGGATTCAAGTGCGCAGGCCGCGTGAGGCTGACGCGGTGCCTCACCTCTCGACCACCGAGCGCCGCGAGGAACTCGATCGTTGGTGTGGGGCCGGGGGGGACCTGCACCCACGCGACGAATCCGCCGTTCGGCTGCACCCGCACCGATCGGCCGTTGAGCGTGAGCGTGGCGCGCCCGGTTCCGACGCTGCCCCACGCGGCCATCGAGTCGCCCGGCGCCAGCCCACTGTCGGGCGGATAGCGGACGACGAGCTCCAGTGGGCCGTCCACGAAGGGGATGGATGGCGAAACCCGAGTGCAGGCGCCAACCACGACAGAGGCAGCACCTATGGCAAGCCGGTATGCCAGCGGCATAAGGCGAAACCTACTGCGCCCGGCGGCCCGTGCACTCGCGCTCGCGCTGGCCGCGCTCGTCATCCTCGGTGCCGCGGACATCGGCCTCACCTGGTGGTGCTACCGGCATGCAATCGCTCGGCTCGCAGTCCAGGCGCCGGCGGAGACGGTCTACATGCGGCTGCGGGCGGACGCAGGGCAGCCAGCAAGCCCGCGGATCTGGACACCGCTCGGCGACGTGGGGAGCATCAGCCTGTGCGCGGTGGTCGCAGCAGAAGACCCCTCGTTCTTCACCCACGGAACGGTGGATTGGGGATCACAGAAGCGGCTGCTCGGGAACGTGCTTCGCGGCGACCTCACCTTCGGCGGGAGCACCATCGCCCAGCAACTGGCCCGGAACCTCTTTCTCGGTCCCCAGCGCACCCTCCGCCGGAAGGTGCGTGAGTACGTTCTCGCCTACGCCGTCTCCCACACCTTGTCCAAGGATCGGCAGCTTGAGCTCTACCTCAATGTGGTCGAGTGGGGGCCGGGAGTGTGGGGCATCGGCGCGGCAAGCCGATATTGGTTCGGAAAGCCGCCCGCCGCCCTTACCCCGTCGGAAGCGGTTCTCCTAGCTGTCCTCTTGCCTGCTCCGCGGCTAGGACTCGCATACGCGGCCACGCCCGAAGCCCGTTTGAACTATGATTGGGTGGTGACGGGCCTCTGGAAAGCGACGCTCATTGATCGCGTGGCGCGGGGCGCGACGACCGCCCGGCTTCAGCGCTGGGCCGACCACGTGAATGCCGGGCGCGCGCCCGATGATGCCCGGGCACTCGTCGAGCAGGAGCTGGGACCGGATGTCCCTGCGGAGCCGGTCGAGCCCGAAGCCGGGCAAGCGAGCCGTGTATGTGACCCGAGGCGGAGGCCGCGCGGCTAACTCCGCTGCCTCGTTGCCCCGGGCGCCGGGCACTATTACCAAGCGCGGGATCGCGTCGTCATCACCCTGCCAGACAGCACCATAGGATCAGCCAGACAGCGGGACAGACTGCTGACATCTCGGTCCCGCGCATCGGCTACCGCCTTTCTGTTTGGGTCGCTAGCCGCGCTCGGCGTGCTCTGGGCTACAAGGAGCGGCCCGATTTGCACGCCTGATTCGATGTCATATCTCTATGCGGCTCAGTCGTTGACACGCCACGGCACCTTGCGGGTCCCGATAGCCCAGTGGCGTGACCTCGACAGTACGACGGCGCTAGTTGTGTTCCCCCCTGGCTACCCGGTGGCGTTAGCCGCCGTCCATAAGATTGGTATCCCGATCCTCGGCGCCGTGCGGGTTGTCAGCGCATTTGCCGCGTTCATGTCGGTGTTTACGCTGGTCTTGGCCGTGGCGACGGAGGGGGCTCGCGCTGGGTTCGTGATGGCGCTGCTCCTGTTTGCGCTGCCCGCCCTCGCCGAGGTCCATCTCGGCGCGCTCAGTGAGCCGCTCTTTCTCGCGGCGCTCGCCGCCACGCTCGCCCTGATGGCGTCCGTCCCGGGCCACCCGTGGGTGTATGGGGCGACTGCAGCGATCGGAGTCATGCTGAGGTATGCGGGAATCTCGCTGGTCGGTGCGGTCTCGATCTGGGCCTTTCGATCAGCGATCGGCTCGGTCAAGCCGCCGCGCACCTCCCGGCGCACTGACTTCATCCGTGCGGTGCGGGCAGCCCTGTCCGCTGCGCTGCCCGGGATCGCGTCCTGGATGGCCTGGCAGTTCCGAGCGTGGCGCGAACACCCCGAAAGGCCGGTCGCCACAGCAACCTGGACGGGCACCCTCAAAGCTGCGCTGGTGCAGGGGGGCCATCAGCTCGTCGTGCATCTCGCGCCGGTGTCGTTACCGTGGCCGTGGCGTAAGCTGGTGGCCCTGCTGGTCGGATGCATTGCGGTATCGCTTGTGGTTGTGGGCTGGCGATATTCGGACGAACGTGAGCACGAGCGGACCCGGCGCCTGGGCGCTGCCAGTGCGTTGACGGCCAGTTGTTATGTCGCCGTACTGCTCTATTCTCGTCTGTTCGTCGGCAAAACGATCCCGTTTGATGACCGCCTCCTCTCGCCGCTCCTCATGAGCGGCGCAGTTGTTCTGGCAATCGCAGCTCTTGCCACCTGGCGGACCCTCAGACTCCGAGGCGCCGGCTGGGCGCGCCACGCCGCCTTGTTTCTTTTCGGGCTGTGGCTCGGAGCGGGTATTCTCCAATCCCTGCGCGCTGCAGCGATAGCCCCGGCGACCCGGCGCGACTATCTCAGTGCGTACTGGCAGGAGACGCCGACGGCCGCCTGGGTCCGGACAACTGGGCGTCACTACGCGCTTTTCAGCAACGATCCGTCAGCGATCTTCTTCACCGCCGGGCGCCCATCACGCCTCTTGCCGAAAACGCTGGATCCCGACAGCGTTCGCGCATTCGGTGAGCGGCTGCGCCAGACAGGCGGCGCGGTCGTGGAGTACGCGACACCATACGACGAGATGGCGGATGCGGGGCGCTTGGCGCGCATCCTGAGTCTGTGCCCTGCCGTGTCGAGTTCGGATGGCGGAACGGTCTGGGTACGACCCGACGGGCCGGCTAACGGGTGCGCCAACGCGAATTGAACGGGCTCCGACTGCCCCGCCATGCGACGCCGGCCTCCCTGGCTGCCTGCTAGCCCTGTAGCTTGAACCCGTACAGATTCGGACTATCCCACCAACGCGGGCGGCACCTCCTGGCCGACGTGGCGGCATCGCTCCGCGAGGCTCTCCGTGATCGCTACACGCTCGAGCGCGAGCTCGGACGCGGAGGTATGGCCACGGTCTACCTCGCCCGGGACCTCAAGCACGACCGACCAGTCGCCTTGAAGGTGTTGCTCCCTGAGCTCGCCGCCACCCTCGGCCCCGAGCGCTTCCAGCGCGAGATCCGCACCGCTGCCCGCCTCCAGCATCCTCACATCCTCGGGGTCCTCGATTCGGGCGAGGCCGCTGGCCAGCTCTGGTTCACGATGCCCTTGGTCGAGGGGGAGTCGCTCCGCGGGCGGCTGGTGCGTGAGCTGCAATTGCCGGTGGAGGACGCCCTGCGGATCGCCCGCGAGGCGGCCGCCGCCCTCGATTACGCCCACCGCCACGGGGTGATCCATCGGGACATGAAGCCCGAGAACATCCTGCTCACAGCGGAGGGCGACACACTGGTCGCGGATTTCGGCATCGCGCGGGCGCTGGGCGCAGGGGACGAGCGGCTGACGGAGACCGGGCTGGCGGTGGGCACGCCGGCCTACATGAGTCCCGAGCAGGCGGCGGGCGAGCGCACCCAGGACGCACGCACCGACGTCTACAGTCTTGGCGTCGTCCTGTACGAGATGCTTGCGGGCGAGCCTCCCTACACCGGGGCGACGGCCCAGGCCATTCTCGCTCGGCGCTTCAGCGAGGTCCCGCGGCCGCTTCGGACGCTGCGGGAGACGATCCCCGAGCCGATCGAGCAGGCGGTCCAGAAGGCACTGGCCAAAGCTCCGGCGGACCGCTTCACCACCGCGGCCCAGTTCGGCCAGGCGCTCGCGCTCACTGTGACCACGCCGACCGCGACCCCCACGATCGTCCCGCCGGTCACCCCGCACCTCCCGGCATCGAGCCCAATCCCATCGGGTGCCGGTGGCGGGCGCCGCCGCATTCCGGTCGGTCTGGCGACGCTGGGCATCGGCTTCGTGCTCGGGCTTGGGGTGCTCTTTGCCTGGCGCCGCGCCCACCGCACTGGCGACGTCGAGGGCCCCAAACTCCTCGCCGTGCTGCCATTCGAGAATCTCGGCGCCCCGGAGGATGAGTATTTCGCCGACGGTATCGCCGACGAAGTCCGCACCAAGCTCGCGACCATGCCGGGCATGGAGGTGATCGCTCGAGGGAGCTCGACGTCGTACAAGAAGACCACGAAGACCCCGCAGCAGGTCGCTCAGGAACTCGGTGTGCGGTATCTGCTCACGGCCACGGTGCGCTGGGAGAAGACATCGGTCGGGGCCAGCAAGGTGCACGTGACGCCAGAACTGATGGAAGTGGAGCCGGGTCGAGCGCCCCGGAGTAGGTGGGCCCAGTCCCTGGATGCCCCCCTCACCGACGTGTTCCAGGTACAGGCCGACATCGCCGGTCGGGTCGCGCAGGCGCTCAACCTGGCCCTGGGTGCCAGCGTCCCCCAGGCCCTGGCCGCCCGGCCGACCACGAGCACGGAGGCGTACGACGACTACCTGCGCGCCAACGAGTATTGGGAGCGGCAATCGATCCCGGATGTGCGGCTGGCGGTGCAGTTGTATCACCAGGCGGTGGCGCTCGATTCCACTTTCGCCCTCGCCTGGGCGTGGCTCGCTATTGGCGAAGCCTACCTTTACTGGTACCGGGCGGACCACTCGGCTGAGCAGCTGGGGCGGGCGGAGCAGGCGGCACGGCGGTCGCTCGCGTTGGCCCCCGAGCTCCCCGAGGCGCATGTGGCGATGGGGTACTACCACTACTGGGGCCACCGCGACTACGCCCAGGCGCTCGAGGAGTTCGGCACAGCGGCCAAGCGCGAGCCGAACAACGCGGAGGTGGCCGCAGCAATCGGATTCATTCTGCGGCGTCAGGGGAAATGGGACCAGGCAGTTGCGAGTATCAAACGGGCGACGGAGCTCGACCCCCGTTCCTACGGCGATCTGGAGGAATTGGGCCAGACGTATCTCCTGATGCACGCGTATCCCGAAGCGGAGCACGCCCTCAATCGGGCCATCGCGCTCGGGCCGGATCTGCCTCGCGCCTACGGCTTACTAGCGCAGCTGTACCTGAACTGGGAGGGCGCCCTGGAGAGGCCCAGACGCATCGTGGAGCAGGGCCTGACCCGGATGGACTTTGGGCGGCTCGCGGGGGCAGTTCCGTACGCACTCAGCCTGATCGCCGCCGACGATGCCTACCAGGCCGATGTCGCCCGACTCACCCCGGCCTCCTTCGCGGGCGATGCACTCAGCTATTGCTCGTTCAAGGCTGGCGTGTACCGCTATCGGGGCGAGCGGGTGAAGGCCCGCGCGTACGATGACTCGACCCGCACGGAGGCGCTCGCCCTGATCGCCCGGCACGAGGATGATGTGTTCACCCATGGGATCCTGGCAGTCGCCGACGCGTATCTCGGTCGAGGCCAGGAGGCGATCGAGGCGGGCCAGCAGGCCACGGTGATCATGCCGCGGTCGAAGGATGCGCTCTACGGGCAGTTCGGCCCCTGGGCGCTGGCCCGGGCCTACACGGTGCTGGGCGACACTCGCGCCGCCCTGGACCAGCTCGAGCCGCTGCTCGCGGGGCCGTCATTCCTCTCCGCCGGGTCGCTGCGCATCGATCCGATCTGGGCCCCGCTCCGGGGCAACCCGCGCTTCGA
>CAZFKN010000139.1:0-7076 GCA_964519805.1 uncultured Gemmatimonadaceae bacterium | reverse complement strand
GAGTTTATCGAACTGGAATCCGAACAGCACTTCGTCGAAGAGCCTGGGCTCAAGGGATTCCTTCAGGATCCGTCCTTGAGCGACACGGCGACCGCGGAGGAAGTCGAGTTTCTCAAGCGTCTGAAGTTCAAGGGCAAGCGGCCGACGCCCCTCTACTATTACCGGGAGCTACAGAACCTCAGAGACCCGCTCCATTTTCACACCCCGGAGAAATCACCATAAGAAAAGCGGGGGCCGCCGCCGCCCGGTGCCGTGCCCAACCAGCAGGAAGCCTTGACAGTCAGCGAGAACTCCGGACCGGTGACCACCTTGAGACAGGCGCTTCCACTTCCTTGACCACGGGCGGCGATACGGACGGCGGAGCCAAAATGCGGCCATCCAACCCGTTGGCGCAAAGGAGCAGCTGGAAAGTGATCATCGTCATGCGAACGGCTTTCCAGGTTCTATTGACGCCCCGTCGGCGCTCGGCCTGATGTCACGGCGCACCATCGCGGTAGACAGCTACATCTGGAAGGTCTATCCCGCGGGCCGCATCACGGTCTACGGGAAGGACGAATTTGGGTTGCTGTTCGAGCTCGGCACCGGCCCCGAGCGCAAGCGCCGCTTCACCCGCTATTCGCCTCGCGGATCCCAGAGTACCGACGCAGCCCTGGCCGAGCTCACTGAGCGCCAGCTCCTGGACCTCTTCCGACAATCGCAGCCCGCTTGGACGTCGCCGGAGGGCGGATACGGCGCACCCTGAACGGAGCGCTTCCTGGACGGCTCCGGTAACAGGGGATTCTTCAACCGGCTCCGACGAGCCCCGGTAGCGGGTCTCGAATCGGCGCTCTGCCGGCCATCAGAGAATCGCCCGATTGCCGGGTATCACGCAATCATGGGAATGTCTACCAACTCCTCATTGGAGAAGCAACCGTCGCAGACCGGTAGCGACTCCCGGACGCCTGAACCGCGGCCGCACGCTCCGCGGCGAGGAAAACTGTTCCAGCTCCTCTGGCCGATCACGTCCTACGTGGTAACGCACGTGACCGTGACGCTGTTGTGGCTGGTCCTCTTCGTACTAAACCGGACCAGAGTCATCGGCCACCGGAACGTCGGCGAGGAGCGAAACACGCTCCTCCTCTCGAATCACCAATCGATGCTCGACAGCTTCTTGGTGGGCCTGGGGGCGTTCTATCCCCGGTTGTGGCTCAAGCCGCGGCTAATTCCCTGGAATCCGGCGGCGGCGGAGAACTTTTACAAAAACCCGCTTCTGGCCTGGCTGGTGGACAACTGGAAATGCATCTGGGTCCGGGAAGGGCGCCGCGACCTGCACGCTCTCCACCGCATGATTCAGGAGCTACTCCGTGGCGTGATGACCGTCTTTCCGGAGGGCACGCGGTCCCGCGATGGCTCGGTGGGTCCGGGCCGACCAGGGGCTGGGCTCCTTATCCTTGCCACTCAACCGCGGGTGATTCCCGTCGCGATCGACGGGATGCAAGAGGTGCTTCCCATCGGTCGCTACGTCCCGCGGATCTTCAAGCGCATCTACGTGTCGTATGGCCCGCCCGTGGATTACGCATAGTTTCTCGCGATGCCGCGCACGCGGGAGACGGCCGAGGCGTTGATCGACCGCGTGATGGCAGCGATTCGGGTCCAGCACGCCGAGCTCCGGCGCTGGCGGAGGCGCGACTTCGCGGTAGTGGACGAGGCCCGGCGGTGATCGGAGCGTCCGGCCGAACGGCCCAAAGCCGCGTGACTGCCCAGGCACCCTCGCCATCAGACTTGGGCCACGGCCTACCGAGCATTCACAGGGACGGCGTGATCAAGTGGTTGGGGCCCCAGTCGCGAGACAGCGATCAACTGGGCGTTGGAGGCCCAGCTGCGAATGGCTTCGTCACCGAGCCCCTGCACTTGGAGTGACCGGTGTCCATGCGCACGCTTCCTCGTGCGCCGTTTTTTTCAGGTTGGAAGGCGAACCGACCTCAAGAGTCGTGCCCCGTAGCCTGCGCTTCCCAGATGTTTGGGCAACTCGGGACACTCACGCTGCGAGTGCGCGATATACCATGTCATAACCCGTTCGCTTGCCGCTCCTCCTGATCGCCCTATAGATAGTCCTACCCATTTCTTACATAGGGGGCACCGAACTTCCAAGAGCGCCTTCTTCATCTTCACGTCGTCCCCCGTTCTTGTACTGGGCGTCTGCTCTAGTGACCGTGGCTACGATTGTGAGCGACGCCAACTGTGACGCGGCACGACGACGATGCGCCCTTGAGGTTCAACGCAGATCAAGGGCGTTATCGGATCGCTAAGTAGTTTCGCAGCAACGTGGTCGTAGTCGAGCGCGGCTATAATCTCCTCAACGGAATGGTGGTCGAACACTTCTTGGGAAAGGAACAGTGTGGGCGATGGCGCACCCTGCTCGACCTGAAAGCGATAGACCTCAGGCGTGCCCTCCTCCTGCGGCTTCGTTTGCGCAGGTCTGAATTGTTGATTCATCCACCCTCGGATGCCGTCGAGAGACTGCTGCGGCACCGTCAATGCTCTCTCCTTACATCACGGCCTACGGCTTCACCTGCTTCGCTGCTCGACTCGCTGCAGCCGAGGGCCCCTCCGAGAAGACCCGGAAGGACAATGCCGAGAAGGCGCATTGACCCCCCGTGTCTGACCGTTGCGACCGGCCGTGCCCGCGGAGTCCTAGAGATCTCGCGCCTGTCCCCCCGGCCGCCCGTGAGCCTTAAGCCACGCGAGAATCCTCGACAGGCTCCCGGTCGCTAGCGCGACGACCGTGTCCGCCGCGCCGTAGTAGAGCCGCAGGGTGTCTCCGCCGTCGCCCAGGGTCGTCCCGCAGGGGAACACCACGTCGCCCACGTCGCCGACCATCTCGTAGGGTGCGCGCGGCCCGAACACCCAGTCGTCGGCGCGCAGCACGCACCGTGTGGGGTCTTCGAGGTCGAGCAGTGCGAGCCCCACGCGGTAGATGGCCCCGGAG
Source organism: uncultured Gemmatimonadaceae bacterium (assembly GCA_964519805.1). Classification (GTDB taxonomy): domain Bacteria; phylum Gemmatimonadota; class Gemmatimonadetes; order Gemmatimonadales; family GWC2-71-9; genus DASQPE01. Next base: position 4,108 of record CAZFKN010000139.1, on the reverse strand, counting down.
GCGGTGTGGCGCACGCCATGGTAGAGAATCAGCCAGCCCTCGGGAGTCTCGATCGGCGGCGGCGAGAGGCCGATCTTCCCCGTGTCCCACCAGGCCCCGCGGCGTGCCTCGAGCACCAGCGCGTAGCCGCCCCAGTGCTTCAAGTCGGGCGAGAACGACAGCCACATGTGCCCCGCGTGCGCGCCGGATACGGGGCGGTGAATCATCGCCCAGCGCCCCTTGAAGCGCCGCGGAAACAGGGCAGCGTCCTTGTCCTCCGGGGGCTGGGCCAGGCCCATGCGCTCGAAGGTGCGGAAGTCTTCGGTCAGGACGAGCGAGACGGCAGGGCCGGCGCGCGAATACGCGGTGTAGGTCACCACGTAGCGGCCGAGCTCAGGCACCCAGACGATCCGGGGGTCTTCGATGCCCCATAACTCCTCGGGATGGCGCTCGGGGTCAGGCCGCAGCGTGGGCGCGTCGTCGATGCGCCAGCCGGTGACGCCGTCCGCCGAGCGGGCGGCTGTGAGGTGCGAGATGCCGCGCCGGTCCTCGACCCGGCAGAGTAGCAGCGTCTCCCCGCCCAGCCCGAGCCGCACGGCCCCGGGATTGAACACGGAGTTCACCGGGTACGGCCAGTGCTCGGCCGTGAGAATCGGGTTGCCGGAATGGCGCTCGAAGAGCTCGACCTGCGACGGTGGCTGGGGACGGGCGTCCACGACGTCAGTCGCTCTCGGTCCTAGCAGCATCGGCGTTCGGCGGCGCCGCCGCGCCCGCGCTCGCCGCACTGTCCTCCTCCAGCGCGCGCAGGGCAAGGTCGCGGCGGTAGCCGAGCAATGTGAGCAGGGCGATGAGCCACGCCAGGGTGGACTCCGCGCCCTCGTTGGCGCTCGCGCGGTCGGGATGGAGCCCGTCGCGGCAGCCCCCGGTCCGGTAATCGTACAACGGCTCCCGGATGTCGTTCGCGCCCAGGAACCAGTCGAGGGCGCTCCGGGCGGCGTCGAGCCAGCGCTCCTCCCCGGTGCAGCGGTGGGCTTCGACGCAGGCTTCGAGCAGCGCCTGCATCTCGATGGGCTGCTGGTCGAACCGCGCGCGCTCGCCGCCCCGCCGGTACCAGCCCGCGCTGCCGATCGGGGAGAGGTGCCCCTCGGGAGCGGTCTGGATCTCAACCAACCAGCGGAGTGAGTCGAGCGCGGCGTCGGTGAAATCGGCCCGGCCGAGGCGCCGGCCCCACAGGAGCAGCGCGTGGGGCAGCTTGCCGTTCGCGTAAGCGAGAATGTTCTCTGGCCAGCGCCAATCGCGCCGGGCGTTGGCGCGGTAGCCCTCGTACAGGCGCGTAGCCAGCGTCTCACCGACGGTCTGCACGGCCCAGGCGCCGCCGAAACGGCGCAGGTAGTAGTCGGACCCGAGCAGCGCGAACGCCCAGGTGCGGGGCGAGGTGAAGGACGGGACCGCCCCGATCGCCTGGTCGAAGAGCTGCACCGAAAGATGGATCATCCCGTCGTCCGGCGCGAAAGCGACCGTGTACCCCAGCCCCCAGAGGGCCCGCCCGTGACAATCCTCCGACCCCACGGCGTCGGACCAGGTGCGTTGGAACGACATGTGGTTGCGGAACCGGCCGGCCTCGGGGTTCCACGCGTCCTCGAGGAAGGACAGGTAGGTCGCGGCCAGGCCGAGCAGGGCGTCGTCGCCGCTCGCCGCATGGGCCAGCCACGCCACGATCAGCGCTCGCGCGTTGTCGTCCACGCAGTACCCGTGACGGCGATTGGGAAGCGTGAAGCGAGCGTGCTGCAGAATCCCCGTCGAGTCGGTCAGCGTCCGCAGATGCCGCAGGTCGAGTTCGGGCAGCTCCGCCGCCGCGGCGCCAGCGTCCACCGCCAGCGCGCGCGGCCGCGGGGGGGCTCCCCGCTCGCGCTTGACCACCTCGAAGACCTCGAGGTAGGCGCGCGCCACTTCCGGCCAGACCATCGGGCGCGAGAACATGTAGGCCGCCTTGCGCATCCGGTGCCGCTCGGCCGCGTCGTCCAGCAGGCCGACAACCGCGTCCGCGATTGCGCGCGAGTCGCGGAATGGCACGAGGCGCCCGCGCCCGTCCGCCAGTATCTCCCGCGCGTACCAGTAGGGCGTCGAGACGATTGCTTTCCCGGCGCCCAACGCGTACGCCAGAGTCCCGGACACGATCTGCTCCGGGTCCAGGTACGGCGTGATGTAGACGTCCGCCGCGCCCAGGAACTCGCACAGCTCATCCAAGTCCAGGAAGCGGTTGTGAAAGTGGACCCAGTCGCCCATGCCGAGCTGGAGCGCCCGTCGCTTGAGGCCCAGGCGATATCGCTCCCCGTGCTGGCGCTGCACGCGGGGATGGGTCGCCCCCACGATCAAGTACACGACCTCGGGGTGCCGCTCGATGATCGTGGGCAGGGCGTCGATGACCAGTTCGATGCCCTTCCCCGGATGGAGCAGCCCGAAGCTCAGGATCACGGTGCGGCCTTCGACGCGGAACTTGTCCTTGAAGAAATTGGGATCCACGAACGGTACGTCCGGGATGCCGTGCGGGATGAGGGTGACCTTGTCGCCCTCCACCTCGTAGACCTCGCGCAGGAACTCGCGCGCGGTCTCGCTCATGACGATCAGCCGGTCGGACAGCCGGGCGAGCTGCTCGAGGACGCGGCGCTGCTGCTCGTCGGGCTGCCGCAACACGGTGTGGAGCGTGGTCACGATCGGCATGCGAACGTCCTGGACCAGCGCCAGCAGGTGTGCGCCGGCCGGGCCGCCGAAGATGCCGTACTCGTGCTGAATGCAGAGCACGTCCACGGCGCTCAGGCTGAGGAAGTCCGCCGCGCGGTGGTAGTCGCGGAGCGCGCCCTCGCGGATCTGATAGCAGACCTCGGCAGGGTAGTCGTAGCCTTCGGGCCGGTCGTTCAGCGCCACCGCCACTGCCCGCTCCGGGTGGCCGGTCGCCTGGCCGACCGCGCGGCACAGGTCTGCGGTAAAGGTTCCGATGCCGCAGCGGCGGGGGAGGTAGGTTCCGAGGAAGGCCGTCGTCAGCGCCATGAGGAAACGCTCGCTAGTTAAGCAACGAGAATGAACGCTAATCCGGCGGCGCCCGCTTTGGAAGCGAGCCGAGAACGCCGCGATGCGTGCTCTTCGGGCGCCCGCCGGTGTATCGACGCGGGCCAGGATCACCGACGCGACGCGCAGATCCGGCGGCAGCTCCCCGCCACCTCCTCGCGCCCGAACTCTTCGTCCTTGCAGTCGAGGTCGTGGACGATTTCGCCTATCACTCGCACTGCCGCGCCGAGCACGACGCGCTGATGTCGGTCGACCCGAGCGCGGCTCGAGTTCGCTTCTGACAGGGAATCATCAACATCGCGATATGCCACTGAAGGAGTCCTTCAGCCGGGCCGGGCACCACTCTCGCAATAGCGGTGACTCGACCGCCTGATCCACGTACAGCGGGTTGATGGGGGGCAGAGCCCTAAGCCCGAGATGGTGAGATGCGCACAACCGCGGGGACGGGCTGTGAGCTGCGCAGCGGATCCAGAGCGCCTACGACTGTCCCTTCAGCTGGCGTCAGATTTCGTTCTTGATGGACTCTGGCAGGGATTCCGCGTCGCGACCCTCCGGTACGTAGACGTACACACCCTCCGGGTTCAGCACGTGGCGATGATAGTGGTCCTTCGAGGCAAGGTACTTCACGGACTCCGCGGGCTTCCTTTCGGGCATCGTTCCGGGCCAGGAGATACGCTTGTGACCGACCGTGTGCCGGGGCAGCTCCTGAGGAGGGCTGCCGTCCGCCGGGACGATCCAGCCGCGCTGCTACCCCCCAACGGGTGCTTCCTCCGGGTCATCACAGCCTCAATCCTGAGGTCCGTTGTGGCCAAAACCGTTGCCAAACGGCGTGTGGAAAGGCGGTGGAAAACGGCGTAACTGCCACGGACAGGGTGGGATTCGACCCCACGATACCGTTGCCGGTATACCGGTTTTCGAGACCGCCCCGTTACGAGGTACGTGTGAGCCGGGATTGCCATTTTGACCTCCCGGGGTGAGACCCAGTATACTCGCCCGGCATCCCTAGCGCCTGACCTTGTCCTGTGCCGGGAGAGCGGGCAACGGCTCGCCCGACGCTTTCTCG
>CAZFKN010000138.1:0-7174 GCA_964519805.1 uncultured Gemmatimonadaceae bacterium | reverse complement strand
ACGCCGACCAAGGAAGAGCTGATCGGCGCGACCCATTCGGTCGAAGAGATCCGCGAGTTTCTCGGCGTCGACTCCCTCGGCTACCTCTCACTGGACGGGATGCTCCGCGCGGCCGGAAGCCAGGCCGGGTTCTGCCACGCCTGTTTCTCCGGGCGTTATCCCACACCGGTGAACGACGAGCTGGTCCGGCTCCGCCACGCATCGCCGCTCGTCGCCACGCCGGCATGAGCGGGTCGTTCAGCCAATCCCTCGTTCATTTCTTCGGCCAGGGCCGCGCGGACGGAACCGCGGCCATGAAAGATCTGCTCGGCGGCAAAGGCGCTGGCCTCGCCGAGATGACCACCCTCGGCATCCCCGTCCCCCCCGGCTTCACCATCGCCACCAGCGTCTGCAACACCTACCTCGAGAGCAAGCAGTTTTCGCCCCGCCTGCGTACGCAGGTCGAGCAGAGCCTCCAGCGCCTGGAGGCGGCGACCGCGAAGCAGTTCGGCGGCGCCGACCATCCGCTGCTCGTCTCCGTACGCTCGGGTGCGCCCGTCTCCATGCCGGGCATGATGGAGACCATTCTCAACCTCGGCCTCAATGAGACGACGGTCGCCGGACTCGCCGCGCTGAGCGGGAACCCCGGCTTTGCGTGGGACTCGTACCGCCGCTTCGTCCAGATGTACGCGACCGTCGTCTTCGACCTCCCCAAGCGTCCCTTCGAGGAGCGGCTCGAGGCCGCCCGCCGTGAGTCCGGCGCCGCCCGCGACATCGATCTTCCGCCCGCCGCGCTCCAGACGCTCGTGCGCGGCTTCAAGGAGCTGGTCAAGCAGGAGTCGGGGACCCCGTTCCCCGACGACCCGGTGGCGCAGCTTTGGGGTGCCATCGCCGCGGTGTTCGAGAGCTGGAACACGCGTCGCGCGCAGGACTACCGGAAGCTGCACGGGATCCCGGACACGATGGGCACCGCGGTCAATGTCGTGGCGATGATCTTCGGCAATCTGGGCGAGGACTCGGGCACCGGCGTGGCCTTCACGCGCGATCCCTCGACCGGGGAAGCGCGGCTCTACGGCGAGTACCTGCTCAACGCCCAGGGCGAGGACGTGGTCTCCGGCAGCCGAACACCTGAGCCGATCGCGTCGCTCCGGGAAAAGATGCCGCACGCCTACCAGGAGTTGGAGCGCACCGCGCGGATCCTCGAGCGCCACTTCCGCGACGTGCAGGACCTGGAGTTCACGATCGAGCACGGTCGCCTGCATATGCTCCAAACCCGGCGGGCGCAGCGATCGGGTGCCGCGGCCGTGCGCATCGCCTGCGACATGGTGGACGAGCGCCTCATTACCCAGGAAGAGGCCGTCGCGCGCATCCCGCCCAAGGACCTGGATCAGCTGCTCCATCCCACGATCGACCAGGGCAGCAAGCTTGATCTGCTCGCTGTCGGGCTCCCGGCGTCACCCGGGGCCGCGTGCGGGACGGTCGTGCTCGACGCCGACCGGGCCGAGCGCCTCGGGCGGAGCGGGCAGCCGGTCATCCTCGTGCGCCGGGAGACCTCCCCTGAGGACTTCCACGGCATGGTGGTCGCCAAGGCGGTGCTCACGGCGCGTGGGGGAATGACCTCACACGCCGCCGTAGTCGCGCGCGGCATCGGGAAGCCCTGTGTGGCCGGCGCCTCGACCGTCGACGTCGATGAGGCGGCCAAGCTCTTCCGCGTGAACGGCCGAGTGGTGCGCGAGGGGGAGTGGATCAGCCTCGACGGGGGGACGGGCAAGGTCTTCGCCGGACAAGCGCGACTGATCGAGCCGACACTGGGGGAGCCCTTCAAGCGCCTCATGGGCTGGGCCGACGGCGTTCGCCAGCTCCGCGTCCGGATGAACGCCGACACGCCGGCGGATGCGCACCGCGGGCGCGACTTCGGCGCCGAAGGGATCGGGCTCTGTCGCACTGAGCACATGTTCTTCGAGGGCGCCCGTATCCTCGCGATGCGCGAGATGATCCTGGCCCAGGACGAAGCCGGACGGCGGCGGGCGCTGGACAAGCTGCTGCCCATGCAGCGGGGAGACTTCGAGGCGATCTTCCGCGCGATGGAGGGCTACCCGGTCACCATCAGGCTGCTGGATCCGCCGCTCCACGAATTCCTGCCCAGGACCGAAGCCGAGATCGAGACCCTGGCCCGGGAGTTGAACCGGCCGGCGGACGACATCCTGCGCGTGGTGCGCAGCCTCCACGAGGTGAACCCCATGCTCGGGCTGCGGGGTTGCCGGCTGGGCATCATACACCCCGAGATCACCCAGATGCAGGCCCGGGCGATCTTCGAGGCCGCCTGCGCCGTCGCCGCCCGGAAAGGACGAGTGCTGCCGGAGGTGATGATCCCGCTCACCGCCTCGGTCGTCGAGTTCCGGAAGCAGGCCCTTGTGGTTCGGCGTGTGGCGGAGGACGTCTTCAACGAGCGCCAGATGACGGTCCCGTATCTGCTCGGGACGATGATCGAGCTGCCGCGCGCCGCGCTCACGGCCGATGAGCTGGCCCTCGAGGCCCAGTTCTTCTCCTTCGGCACCAACGATCTCACCCAGACCACCTGGGGACTCTCGCGCGACGACGCCGGGCGATTTCTCCCGCGCTACATCGAGCTGGGGGTCGTGAGCAGCGACCCGTTCCAGGAGCTCGACCTGGCCGGCGTGGGCAAGCTCATCCAGATGGCCTGTGAGCTGGGACGCAAGACGCGCGCGGACCTCAAGCTCGGCATCTGCGGGGAGCACGGCGGGGAGCCCAACGCCGTAGCCTTCTGCGATCGGCTCGGCATGAACTACGTGTCCTGCTCCCCGTTCCGGGTTCCGATCGCCCGGCTGGCGGCCGCACAGGCGGCGCTCGCTGCGCGCGGAACGATGGATCGAACGAAGGCAACAGTGTAGCTAAAGGCCAAACCCATGCCCACCCCCCTTGTCGGCATCCTCATGGGCAGCGATTCGGATTGGCCCGTCCTCCAGGTGGCAGCCCAGCGCCTCAAGGAGTTCGAGGTGCCGTGGGAGGCACGGGTTCTCTCCGCCCACCGGACGCCCGACCTCGCCGCCCGCTATGCGGAGGAGGCCGCCGGCCGCGGGCTCCGCTGCATCATCGCGGCCGCCGGCGGCGCGGCCCACCTGGCGGGCGTGCTCGCGGCCAAGACCCAGCTCCCAGTCCTCGGCGTTCCCATGGCAAGCAAGCATCTTCAGGGCCTGGACTCGCTGCTGTCGATCGTGCAGATGCCGGCGGGAATTCCGGTCGCCACCTTCGCCATCGGCGAGGCCGGAGCCGCCAATGCCGCCCTGTTCGCGGTGGCGATGCTCGCGGGCACCGACGCCGCGCTCGCCAAGCGGCTCACCGAGTTCCGCCGTGCCCAGTCGGAGCGGGTCCAGAAGATCGTGCTGCCCGACCCGACCTGACCCATACAGAGACATCCATCATGCTGACGATGCTTGGCAGTCTGCTCGTGCTCGGCGCCCCGAGCCCCGGCCCGGCGGCGCCGCCGCACCCGTGCATCACGATGAACACGAAACAGCTCCCGCTGGCCACCCGGAAGAGCCCGCTCGATTCCGTGTCGTTCGCCGTGAGTGGAGCCGAAGTGAGGGTGTGCTACGGGCGACCCTCCCTGCGCGGGCGGAAGATGCTGGGCGCGGACGCGGTCCCCTTCGGGCAAATTTGGCGCACCGGCGCGAACGAGCCCACCATGATCCACACGACGGGGCCCATTACGCTCGCGGGGATAAAACTCCCCGCCGGGAGCTACTCGCTCTACACCGTCCCGGGGCCGAGTGAGTGGGAAGTGATCGTGAACCGGTCGATCACCCAGTGGGGGGAGGAATCCAACTACACCGATGCCGTGAAGGCCCAGGAGGTCGGGCGCGGCAAGGTCAGGGCGGACGGCCTGAGCGGGCCGGTGGAGACACTCACCATTCATGCGGACCCGGCGTCGGGCGAGACCAGGGCGCTGGTGCTGGAGTGGGACAGGACCAGGGTGCGAATCCCGGTCAGTAAGTGAGTGAGAAGTGAGAAGTGAGAGGTGAGAGGCGAGAGTCACTTCTTACTGCTTCTCACCTCTCACGGCCCCTAGCAGTCGCTCGACCTCCTCCTCCGTCGTGTAGCAGGCGCAGCCGGCTCGCACCAGCCCGTCCCGCCCGTAACCCAACCGTTCCGCCACCGTGGTCGCGTAGAAATCGCCGTTAGAGACGAAGACGCCCCGCTCGGCGCAGGTGCGGGCCACGTCCGTGGACTTCCGCCCCGCGACCACGAACGACACCGTCGGCGTCCTGGGCAGCCCGGGGGGTGGCCCGAAGCGGCGCACGCCAGGAATCTCCCCCAAGCCGTCCCAAAGCCGCCGGAACAACTCCTCCCCACGCCGATGCAGGGTCGAGAAGGTGGCAGCGAGCCGCTCCCGCCGGCTCGGCCCCGCCGGGGTCAGGGAGGCCAAGAAATCGACCGCGGCCCGGACTCCGGCGATCCCCTCGTGATTCTGGGTGCCGGTCTCGAGCTTCTCCGGCACGTCCGATGGGGCGGGATCCAGTTTGGGGACGTCGAGCGGCTCCAGGCGTTCGCGGCGCCCCCACAGGATTCCCACGTGAGGGCCATAGAACTTGTAGGCCGAGCACGCCAGGAAATCGACGCCAAGCCCGCGGACGTCCGCCAGGACGTGGGGGGCATAGTGGACCGCGTCCATGAACGTGAGGGCGCCGACCTGGCGGGCGAGCGCGGCGGCGGCGGCCACGTCATTCACCGTTCCCAGGGCGTTGGACGCGCCGCCGATCGCCAGGAGGCGGGTGCGCGGGCCCAAGGCCCGCTCCAGCTCCGGCCAGTCGAGCTGCCCGGTTTCCGGCCGGAAGGGGATGGAGCGCACGGTCACCCCGCGTTCCCGCTCCAGCGCGCGCCAGGGCGCGATGTTGGCATGGTGGTCCAGCTCGGTGACCACGATCTCGTCTGCCGGCCCCCACCCCCGGCCCAGCGCCCGCGCCAGGTGGAACGTCAGGGTCGTCATGTTCGCCCCGAACGCCACCTCAGCCGGCGTCGCGTTCAGGAAGTCGGCGACCGCGGCGCGGGCCTCGTCGATGAGCCGGTCGGTCTCCTCGCTGGTCGGATAGTGCCAGTGCGTGTTCGCGTTGTGATGAAGGAGGTATTCCGTCATCGCATGGACCACGTCGCTCGGGACCTGCGTCCCGCCGGGCCCGTCGAAGTAGGCCACGGGGTGACCGCCATGCCGCCGCGCGAGGGCCGGGAAGCGAGAGCGAATGTTTTCCAGGGAGGCAACGGTCCGAGCCGCATCGCGGCGTGCGTCAACGATCATGGGGGGCTCGTTTTGCGGGTGAGAATGACTTGATAAGTCAGGTTATTAGGTACGCGCTATACCACTGGTGTATAAGCTATTAGCCGTTAGTCATTAGCTGGTTTCTGCTAATGGCTAACGGCTAATGGCTCATGGCTTCACAGTGGAGGCGCAGGGAATCGAACCCTGGTCCGAGTAAGGCTCCAGAACCGCGTCTACGTGCGTAGGCCCGATTTCTAGCCTGTCGCGCCGAGCCGGCATCGAGCCGGCCTGCCCGGCACCCACCCTCCCTGCTCTCGCCTGCCGCGTCGAGGTGCCACGTCAGGCCAGCCCGGCTTTGCGATTCGACGGCAGCGCCCCGGACGGGCTCCGACGCCGAAGGTGCGTCAGCGAGCTGAGCTCAGCTTACGCAGCCAGTGCCAGTTCAGTGTTGGCAGTTGAAACGTTCCAGACGGTTTCACCAGGAATCTGGACCTGGGCACGCTGCGATCCCTTCATCAAACCCGTCGAAGCCAATCGCCCCCGCGGGAATGCACCGGAATATAGCCAGCCCCGCCACCCCTAGGTGAGCGACCCCGGCCGGAACTACCGGCCCCCAGTCCCCGCCGGCTCCACCCGGTTCCGGCCGTTGCTCTTTGCGACGTAAAGCGCGGCGTCCGCCTGTCCCGGCAGATTCTCGATGCTCCGGTTCGTCTCCGGGCACGCAGCGACGCCGAACGAGGCGCTGAGCGGCCAGTGACGCTCGTTCCAGTCCCACGGCGTTGTCCCCAGCTTGATCCGGATCCGCTCGGCGATCCGCATCCCCAAAGCCAGCGAGGCGCGGGGAAGCCAGACGGCAAACTCCTCCCCGCCGATCCGGGCCGCCGTATCGCCGGCGCGGATCTGCTCCCGGATCACCCGGGCGAAGTGGACCAGGGCCGCATCCCCGGCGTCGTGGCCCAGCGAGTCGTTCAGCTGCTTGAAGTGGTCGTAGTCGGCATAGATCAGCGCGCCTTCCCGAACGTCGATCTGCCGGAGGGCGTCCTCGAAACCCCGCCGGTTGGCGAGGCCGGTGAGCGGGTCGGACCGTGCCTGGCGGGTGGCCCGGTCTCCCGCCAGCGCCTTGGCCAGCCGGGGGCCGGCATTGGCGAGCGCCTCGACCAGCTCGGCGCGCGCCGGGCCCGTCGGCTCGGTCCGGCCGCCCAGATGGATTGCCACCGCTCCAGTCGGCTCCCGGTCGCTGCCTACCAGGATCGGGGCCAGCAGCGTGGCGCCCAGGCGGTGGCGGCGATCGGGCACGACGCCGCTGAGGGGGTCGCCGGTGGACGACATCTGCCCCAGCTCTCCCAGCGCAACGAGCGCCAACTCGCTCTCCGGCGGGAGCACGACGTCCAGCAGCCGGCGGTCGGCGCGGCCAGAGACGCCGATCACCCGCACCACCCGTTCGTCCACAGCCGCGACCACGACCTCGGCCTCCAGGCTGCGCTCCAGTTGATACGCGAGGCGCAGGCCCACGCTCCCTACGGACTCGAGGGACGCCTCCTGGGTCTGCGCCTGCGCCAAGGCGACGATGTGGGGGCGACGCCGCACGGCCTCGACCAGGCGATCCAGATCCCGCTCCACATCGGTTAGCAGCTCGGAGCCGCGCCCGGTGGGAAGGAGGAGCCCGACCGCCACGCCTCCCGCCGCGCGGAAAAGCAGGGTTCCTCCCTCGAGCCGCTCGGCCCCGCCCTGCTCCTGGTCACGCGCCCGCTCGAGGCGCCGGTCCACGGCGGCGATCTGCGCCACCGATAAGCGCTCCGCGTCGACCATGCGCTCGGCCCGCGGTCCCTCCTCGCCCGGGGCCAACTCGGTCACCCAAATGCCGATGGCCCCGTGGGCGCGCAGCAGCCAGCCGAGCGCCGGGTCCGGGAGCAGATGGAC
>CAZFKN010000137.1:0-7238 GCA_964519805.1 uncultured Gemmatimonadaceae bacterium | reverse complement strand
CGATCACGTGCGCGGCGAGATCGTCGGCGCGGACGTGCGCGAGGCTTCCGCCGAAGCTGCCGATCGGCGTACGGACACCGTCTACGAGAAATACGGGCTTCATCGGCACCCGTCCAAATAAGTCGGCCCCTGCATCCGAGGCGAATTATAGACGGGTTGGTGCCTCTGTGCCTCTGTTGTTTGCTGTTCTCCGTGCCTCCGCGGTCGTGGTGTGGAGTCGCGACTTGGGTGTATTATCTACCGTCGGCAGCCTCCCCAAGAGGACCCCAGAATGCCCTACCGGTTCATCCTGTTCGACGTGGATGCGGGCGTCGCGCGCATCACGCTCAACCGACCCGACGTCCTCAACAGCATCCATACCGCCATGTCGGGCGAGATCGTCGACGCGCTGGGCCGGGCAGAGCGAGAGTCGGAGATACGCGCCGTGCTCCTGACCGGAGCGGGCCGAGGTTTCTGCGCCGGTCAGGACCTGGACGAGGTGCGACCGGGCTCGACCGTCGATGATTTCGCGGCCCACGCGCGGAAGGTCTATACCCCGCTGGTTCGGGGACTCCGCGGGCTGGAGAAGCCCGTAGTTTGTGCGGTGAACGGGGTCGCCGCGGGAGCCGGAGCCAATCTCGCCCTGGCGTGCGACCTGGTTCTCGCCGCGGAGGAAGCCTCGTTCGTCCAGGTGTTCGCGAAGATCGGTCTGGTGCCGGACACCGGCGGCAGCTTCTTTCTCCCCCGATTGGTCGGGCTGGCGCGAGCGACGGCGCTGGCGATGTTGGCTGACAAGATCAGCGCTGCGCACGCGGTAGAGATCGGGTTGATCTACCGGGCCTGCCCCGGGGCGAGTCTCCTCGAGGAAGCGTCAAAGCTCGCCATCCATCTGGCCACGCAGCCGACGCTCGGCCTGGGACTCACCAAGCGCTTGCTGAACGCCGCATTGGTCAACGACCTCGACACCCAGCTCGAGCTCGAGGCCGAGCTCCAAGGCAAGGCCGGCCGCAGCGCGGATTACGCCGAAGGAGTCGCCGCCTTCCTCGCGAAACGGAAGCCGGTTTTCACCGGACGGTGACCGGTGCCACTCCCCGACCGCGAGATCGTTTCTCTTGGTGTCCTCGGCGCGGGCGCGATGGGCAGCGGGATCGCGCAGGTCGCCGCCGTCGCCGGCCACGAGGTGCTTCTGCAGGACATCGATGAGGCGGCCATCGCGCGTGCACGCGCCGGGATCGACAAGGCGCTCACGAGGGAGACCGAAAAGGGCCGCTTGACCGAGTCGGGCGCGGCCGATGCGCGGGACCGCGTCCGGTACCTCGCGAGCGCCGACCTGGCTGCGTTCGCGCCCTGCGGGCTGGTCATCGAGGCCATCGTCGAGCGGCTGGGACCCAAGCGCGAGACCTTTGTGGCGCTCGAGCGGGTCGTGGCACCCGAGGCGATGCTGGCGACGAACACGTCGGCCCTCTCGATCACCGCCATCGCCGGCGGCTGCCGACGTCCCGAGCGGGTCGTCGGCCTCCATTTCTTCAATCCCGCCCCGGTCATGCCGCTGGTGGAGGTCGTGCGCGGGCAGGCGACCTCGGGAGAGGTGATCGAGGCTGCACGCGCCCTGGTCCAGCGCTGGGGCAAGACGGCCGTTATCGCCGCGGACACCCCGGGCTTCATCGTCAACCGGGTCGCCCGGCCGTTCTACGGTGAGGCACTCCGGATCCTGGACGAGGGCATCGCGGACTGCGCCACGATCGACTGGGCCATGCGGACGCTCGGCGGGTTCAAGCTGGGGCCCTTCGAGCTGATGGACCTGATCGGCAACGACGTGAACTTCGCCGTGACCTCGGCCGTATACGAGGGGTTCTTCTTCGATCCACGCTACAAGCCGTCGCTGACCCAACGGCACCTCGTCGACGCCCATCTGCTCGGACGCAAGACCGGCCGCGGATACTACGACTACCGTGACGGCGCGGTCCGCCCGGCTCCGAGGGAGGACCAGGCCCTCGGGCGGGCGATCCTCGACCGCATCCTGGCGATGCTGATCAACGAGGCGGTCGATGCCGTCTTCTGGCGCGTGGCCACGCCGGCGGACCTCGACCTCGCGATGGTGAAAGGGGTCAATTACCCCAGAGGGCTCATCGCATGGGCGGAGGAGCTCGGTTACGGCGCCGTGCTCGCGCGCCTGGAAGGCCTGCAGGCGGAGTACGGCGAGGATCGCTACCGGCCGAGTCCCCTCCTCCGGCGCCTTGCCGCGTCCGGTGGAACGCTCCGCGCATGAGCCCCCTGCCGACCGACCCGGACCAGCGCGCGTCAGCCATCGTTCACCACATGCTGGCGCATGACGCCTTCAGCCGGTGGTTGGGCGTGGAGGTCCTCGACGTCAAGCCGGCCCGGGTGCAGCTTCGCATGGCGGTGCGCGAGGACATGACCAACGGATTCGGCGTGTGCCACGGCGGGGTCACGTTCGCCTTCGCCGACAGCGCGCTGGCCTTCGCCAGCAACACCGGAGGGAAGAAAACGGTCAGCATCGAGAACAGCATGACCTACCCGGCCGCGGTGCGGGTCGGCGACGTGCTCCTCGCGGATGCGGAGCAGGAGGCGAGCACCGTGCGTCTGGCGTACTACCGGATACGAGTCACGCGGGGCGACGGCGCCGTGGTGGCGCTTTTCCGCGGCACCGTATACCAGACCGAACGCGACCACGACGTGGGGCACGATGGGAGTGAGTGAAGCGCGGGCACCCGGGACCAGCGGGGTCGCCCACCCGATCGACTGGAGGCGGGTGCTCTACCTGAGCCTCGCTTCCCGGGCGCTGGACGATATCGAAGAGAACCGACTCGTCCCCGAGCGGAAGGTGGCCTACCAATTCTCGGCGCGGGGGCACGAGGTGGCCCAGATCATCCTGGGCAGTCTGCTGGACCGACCGCACGACGCCGTGGGCGCCTACTACCGGTCGAGGCCGATGTTGCTCACGCTCGGCCTCTCGCTGGAAGACGCATTCGCGGCCCCGATGGGCAAGTCGGGCGGCTTCAGCAACGGCCGGGACATCGGTGTCGTCTGCAACCTTCCGAAGACGGACGGTGCGATCGTGCTCCCGATGTCCGGCGACGTCGGCTCCCAGTACACGCCGGCCGCCGGATGGGCGCAGGGCCTGACCTACCATCGTGACGTGCTGGGCGACGGCCGCTACGACGGCTCGATTTCCGTGGTGCTGGGGGGCGAGGCCTCGGTCGCGACCAGCGGATTCTGGTCCGCGCTCACGATCGCCACGACGCTCGCGCTGCCGATGCTCTTCTATATAGAAGACAACGGCTACGGCATCTCCGTCCCGGCCAGCTTCCAGACGCCGGGCGGCGACATTGCGGCCAACCTCGCCTCGTTCCGGAACCTCCTGGTCCGGAACGGCGACGGCTCCGAGCCGACGGAGGCCGCCCGGCTATTCCAGGAGACGGTGGCGCACGCCCGCGCCGGCCGGGGCCCTGCCCTCCTGCGGCTCACCGTGCCGCGGTTGAGCGGTCACTCGGGCCAGGACACCCAGGCGTACAAGCCCAAGGAGCGCCTGGCCGAGGAGCAGGCCAACGACCCCCTGCCAAAGCTTTATCGATTCCTCCGCGCCGGGATCCTGCCGGAGTCGGACATCGCGGCGATCGAAGCGCGGGCCAAAGCGGACGTCGATGCGGCCCTCGACGCCGCGCTGGCCCGGCCGGAGCCCCCGCCGTCCGAGGTGGCTCGCCATGTGCGCACCGAGACCCGGCCCGACGGGACCGCCGACCTCCAACTGGTCGGCGGGCTGGCGCCGGCCGGGCATCGATTCCCGCCGGGGACCGAGGTCCCGCGACCCGAGCGGGCGCGCATCAACATGCTCACCGCGATCCGCCGGACGCTGGAGCACGAGCTCGCCACCAACCCCAGGATGCTGCTCTTCGGCGAAGACGTCGGCCCGAAAGGCGGCGTGCACGCCGCGACGATGGGGCTCCAGGCCGCCTTCGGCGAGGGGCGGGTGTTCGACACCAGCCTCTCGGAGGAGGGCATCATCGGGCGCGCGGTGGGCCTGGCGCTCTCCGGTCTGTTGCCGGTTCCGGAGATTCAGTTCCGGAAGTACGCGGACCCCGCCACCGAGCAGCTCAATAACTGTGGCACGATGCGCTGGCGGACGCACAATCGTTTCGCCGCGCCCATCGTCGTTCGAATGCCGGGCGGGTACGCACCGAAATGCGGCGACCCCTGGCACAGCGTCTGTGGCGAAGTGCTGTGGGCCCACGCTCCCGGGTGGCAGGTTTGCATCCCGTCGAACGCGGAGGACGCCGTGGGCCTCCTGCGCGCCGCGCTCCGGAGCAACGACCCGACGATCTTCTTCGAGCACCGGGCACTCCTCGACGGGGTATCGGCCCGACGGCCGTATCCGGGGGACGACTACGTGCTCCCGCTCGGCAAGGCCGGCCTCGTGCTCGCCGGGGACCGGCTCACCGTGGTGACCTGGGGCGCCATGGTGGAGCGCTGCGAGCGCGCCGCGCGCGATCTCGGGGAATCGATCGACGTGCTCGACCTCCGCACCGTGGCGCCCTGGGACCGGGCCGCCGTGCTCGCGTCGGTCCGGAAGACCCGGCGCTGCCTGATCGTCCACGAGGACACGCTCACGGCCGGGTTCGGCGCGGAGATCGCCGCGGTGGTCGCGGCGGAGGCGTTCCTGAGCCTCGACGCTCCGGTCTCCCGGCTGGCGATTCCGGACGTGCCGACGCCGTACAACGTGGGTCTGATGAACGCCGTGCTTCCCAGCATCGAGGGAATCGCGGCCAAGATGCAGGAACTGCTCGACTTCTGATCCAGGAGCGCGGAATGGCGGAGTTGATCGCGATCGCGGCGCCGGCGGACCAGGCGGAGGGGACCGAGATGGTGGTCGCCGGCTGGCTCAAGAAGGTGGGCGACTCCGTCGCCGAGAACGAACCGTTGCTCGAGATCAGCACCGACAAGGTGACGGTGGAGATCGCGGCACCCGCCACCGGGATCCTGCGGGAGATCCTCAAGCCGGCGGACCAGCAGATCGAGGCTGGTGAGGTGCTGGGCCGGATCGAGGTCGGTGGAGCCGCCGCCGCCAAGCCCGCCGCGCCGGCGCACCAGCCCACCGCGACCGGCGAGCCCGCGGGCCCGTCCGCCGAGCTGACCCCGGCCGTCCGCCGCATGCTCGCCGAGCACGGGCTCCAGGCGTCGGCCATCAGCGGCACCGGACGGGACGGACGGATCACGGCCCAGGACGTCGAGGCCTATCTCGCCGCGCGAAAGGGCGCGCCGCCCAAGGCCGACTCGGCGACGGCGATTCCGAGCCGCAAGGTGCCGCACACGGGGATGCGCCGCAGCATCGCACAGCACATGACCCAGAGCGTCGCGACTGCGCCCCACGTCACCTCGGTGTTCGAGGCCGATCTCTCGGCCATCGTCGCTCACCGGGAGGCGCACCGCGCCGCCTTCGAGGCGGACGGGGTCAAGCTCACCTACACCGCCTACTTCGTCCGCGCGAGCGTCGCCGCGCTCCAGGCGGTGCCGGAAGCCAACAGCCGCTGGCACGACGACGCGCTTGAGCTGTTCGAGGATTGCAATATCGGGATTGCCACCGCGCTGCCCCAGGGCGGCCTCATCCTGCCGGTCATCCACCGGGCGCAGACGCTCGACCTCAAGGCCACGGCGGAGCGGCTACAGGACCTGACCCAGCGAGCCCGAGGTGGCGCGCTCAGCCCGAGGGACGTCCAGCACGGCACGTTCTCGATCTCGAACCACGGGGTGAGCGGCAGTCTGGTCGCGGCGCCGATCGTAATCCCCCAACCCCAATCGGCAATCCTGGGTGTCGGCAAGCTGGAGCGGCGGCCGGTGGCGCGGGAGCGGGGCGGGAAGGAGGCGGTGGAGGTGCGGCCGATGTGCTACGTGACGCTCACCATCGACCATCGCGTGCTCGACGGCTACCAGGCGAACGCGTTCCTGACACACTGGGTCGAGGCGATCGAGCGCTGGGCGTAGGCAGCCGAATCGCCTAGAGAGCCTTGAATTCCTCGAATGGCTGCAGGCAGTGATGGCAGTAGTGGATGGCCTTGCACGCCGTGGCCCCGAACTCGCTCTTGCGCTCGGTGTTCGACGAGCCGCAGTACGGGCAAGCGGCGTGCTGGACCGACGACGTCAGCGGAACCAGTGGCTGCCCGGCGGCGACCGGGCCCGGAGCCGCGATACCGTAGGCTTTGAGCTTCGCCTTGGCCTCGTCGCTCAGCCAATCGGTGGTCCACGCGGGCGAGTACACGGTGCGGAGCTCGACCCGGTCGTGGCCGTTCGCACGGAGCGCGGCCACGATCTCCTCCTCGATCACGCGCATCGCCGGACATCCGGAGTAGGTCGGGGTGACCTCCACCGTCACTACCCCGTCGGGCCCGAGCTCCACCCGCCGAACGATCCCCAGCTCGACGATGTCCAGGGCCGGCACCTCGGGATCCGGGATGCCGTGCAGCAGCTCGAACAGCTCCGCTTCAGCGCTGGCGCGACTCACCACTTGGCCCCCGGGTGTGATCGAGCGAGGATCTGCATTTCGTCCAGCAGGTGGCCGAGGTGCTCGGTGTGCCGACCCTGCCGTCCGCCCGAGTGCATGTACCCGTCGGCCGGCAGCGTGAGCGTCGCCCGGTGGACGACGTCGCTTACGACGTGACGCCAAGCGGGCTCGAGCGCCGCGGGCTCCGGCGCGACGGTACCGGCGAGCGCTCGGTCCACCTCATCGGCGGCGAACAGCTCTCCGGTGTAGGGCCAGAGCTCGTCGAGCGCGGTCTGCGCCCGCCGATGACTCTCCTCCGTGCCGTCGCCCAGCCGGAGCACCCACTCCCCGCTGTGGCGGACGTGATACCGGGCCTCCTTGTGCGCCTTGCCCGCGATCCCGGCCAGCTCGGCCTGGGCCGCTCCCTGCAGCTTCTCGAGCAACAACACGCTCCAGGCGTCGAAGAGGAACTGCCGCACGATGGTGCGACCGAAGTCGCCGTTGGGGAGCTCGACCAGGTTGACGTTGCGGTAGGCGATGGCGTCGCGGAAGTAGGCGAGGGCATCCTCGTCGCGCCCCTTCCCCTCTACCTGGCCCGCCAACTTGAGGAAGTGCGTCGCCTGCCCGATGAGATCGAGCGCGACGTTGGCGAGCGCGATGTCTTCCTCGAGGACGGGGCCGTGTCCACACCATTCGGACAACCGGTGGCCCAGGACCAGGCGGTCGTCGCCCAGGCGGAGCAGATACTCGAAGAGCGCGGTCA
>CAZFKN010000136.1:0-7453 GCA_964519805.1 uncultured Gemmatimonadaceae bacterium | reverse complement strand
ACTCCTCCCGCGCCCAGCGCCGCAGCGCGCGCCAGAGCCCGGCGAGCGCGAGCCAGCCGCCCGCGCCTCGGGCGGCGGCCTGCATGTTTCCCTGGTACGCCAGCGTCTCCCGGCGCGCGGCCGCGTAGCGGACACGACGCACCGAGACGCCGCGGATCTCCCCTTCCCCACCCTTCCCCGCGTCGCTCGGCGCAACCACGCGCACGCCTACGCCACGGCGGACCAGCGCTTCGGCGAGGGTGGCGAGGAACGAGCCGGAGAGATCGCCGGGGAAGCGCGGATAGTTGTGGGTCACGAAGACGACCCGCACCGGCTAATCCCGATGGTCGGCGGCGCCGAGCCGGGCGAGGGCGCGTGCGATGCCGCGGTTCTCCTCGCGAAGGCCCGCGATCAGCTCTCCGACAAACCCGAAGCCGAAGAGCGCGATGCCGGCGATCACCATCGTCTCGACCAGATTGAGGAGGGGACGGAAGCCGATGCCGAAGCCGAAGCGGAGGACCAGGGCGACGACGCCGGCCAGGAAGCCCAGGGCGAACAGCGTGGCGCCGAGCACGCCGAAGAAGAGCATGGGCTTGCGGCCGAAGCGAAGCTGGAACCACACGGAGAGGAGATCGAGCACGCCGACGGGAATGCGGGTCCAGGTGAACTTCGACACGCCCGCCTTGCGGGGGTAGACGGGAACGGGCTGCGACATGAGGCGAAAGCCGTCCGCCGCGGCGATGACCACCATGAAGCGGTGCCAGTCGGGCCGGAGCGGAAGGTCGGCGACGACTTCCCGGCGATACGCCTTGACCGAGTTGAGATCGGTGACCGGCACGCCGAACAGCGCGCGGCAGAGCCAGTTGTAGACCCCGGAGACGAACGCCTTCTCGTACTTCCCCTGCTTGGTGCCGGTGACGACGTCCGCCCGTCCGTCGAGAATGGGCCGCACGAGCGACGGGATGTCCTCGGGCAGATACTGGAGGTCGGCGGGGTAGAAGACGAAGACATCGCCGCGGGCCGCGTCGCCGGCGGAGCGGAGCGCGTCGGCAATGCCGCGCTGACGCCGGTGGGTGACCACCTGGAGGAACGGATAGCGCGCGCGCAGCTCGCGGAGGAGGCCCGGCGTCTCGTCGCGGGAGCCGTCATCCACCACGACCACCTCGAAGCTGAACCCGGCGGGTCCGAGCGCCTCGGCGCAGCGCGACAGGAACTCGGGCAGGTTCGGTGCCTCGTCCTTGGCCGGTACGAGCACACTGACGTCGAGGGGGTCAGCGGAGCCGACCGCCGTCATACGCGCTTGCGCATCCTCGCGGGGAGGATGCCGAGCTGGTCGCGATACTTGGCGACCGTCCGGCGCGCAATCTGGATGCCCTGCTCCTGGAAGAGATGGACGATCTGCTGGTCGGTGAGCGGCTTGGACGGATTTTCCTCGGCGACCATCTTCTCCAGCTTGGCCCGGATGGACCGGGCGCTGGCGTCTTCGCCCGAGGCGGTGGCGAGGGCGCTCGAGAAGAAGAACTTGAGCGGGAGCACGCCGCGCGGCGTCTGCACGTACTTCTCGTTGGTCACGCGGCTCACCGTACTCTCGTGCATGTTGATCACTTCCGCCACTTCGCGGAGGGTGAGCGGCTTCAGGTACTCGATCCCCTTCTCGAAGAAGTCGCGCTGCCGGTCCACGATGAAGTTCATCACTTTGAGCATCGTCTGGCGACGCTGCTCGATCGCCTGAATCATCCAGTTCGCGCTGTTCATCTTGGCGGCGATGAACTCGCGGTTCTCCTGCGTCAACTTCTTCTTGTCCCGCGCCACTTCCTGGTAGGCCCGGCTCAGCCGGAGCCGCGGCATCCCGGTGTCGTTGAGGAAGACGTGGTAGCGCTCGCCGATCTTCTCGACGATCAGATCGGGAATGATGTAGCCGTCGCTGCGATCGGAGTACTTGAGGCCGGGCTTGGGATCGAACCGGGCCAGCTGGTCCGCGGCCGACTGGACCGCCGCGGGCTCGACCCCGAAGCGCTTGGCCAGGTCGTTCCACCGGTGGGCGATCAGGTCCGAAAACGCCTCCGCCACCAACCGGTAGGTCAGCGACTCCGTGTCACCCGCGTCCTTGAGCTGGAGCAACAGGCACTCACGCAGATCGCGCGCGCCGACGCCGGGCGGGTCGAGCTTCTGGATGATGGCCAGCATGTCCTCGGCCTCGGCCAGCGTGTACTCGGCGCCTGCCGGGAGCGCGGGCGCGGACGGAAGTCCGTCGCTTGCCTCGCCCTCGCCCGGTCCGGCGTCGCCGCCGGCCTCTTGCAAGGCCGCCGTGAAGTGGGTCGCCACGAGCTGGTTGACCGAGCCGACCAGCTCCTCGAGGGAAGCAGCCAGATAGCCGTCCTCCGTCATGTTGCCGAGGAACTCCTCGGCGAGGAGATGCTGGCGCGGCGTCAGCTCCAGCATGCGGAGCTGCTCCCGCAGGTGATCGGTGAGATTGCGCGTCTCGACGGTGACGGGCTCGGTGTACTCCTGAACCTCGAACTGCTCACGAGTGCCGCCGACGTCGAAGCCGTTGAGGAGGATCTCCTCCCAGTCCATCTCCTCTTCTTTTTCCTTTTGCTCCTTCTCCTTCTCCTGGTCCTTCGGGGCTTCCTGCTCGGAGGATTCCTCGTCCTCCGGCTCGAGCAGCTCGAGGAACGGATTGGCCAGCAGCTCCTGCTTCAAGTGCTGCTGGAGGTCCATCATGGGCATGTACAACATGTCCATCGCCTGGTAGAGCCGCGGATTGACCCGCAGCTCCTGGCGGAGGCTCGTCTGCTGGGAGAGACCGGTGCGGAGCGTCACGCCGCCGGCTCCAGACGCGCGCGCAGGCGTGACGTCAGCGTGGGGCCGAGATAGCGCTCGGCCACACGCTCGTCGTAGACCAGGTCGCGGACGGTACCGGCCGCCTGGACCTTGCCCTCGAACATGATGTAAGCACGATCCACGATATCCAGCGTCTGCTCCACGTTGTGATCCGTAATGAGAACGCCTATGCCCCGGTGGCGGAGCCCGGCCACGATGGTCTGGATGTCATGTACGGCGATCGGGTCGACGCCGGCGAACGGCTCGTCCAGCAGCATGAACTTGGGGTCCGTCACCAGGGCGCGGGTGATCTCCAGCCGCCGGCGCTCACCGCCGCTCAGGGCGTAGGCCCGGACCTTCCTCAGGTGCCGGATGCCCAGCTCGTCGAGCATCTGCTCCAGCGCCCGCAGGCGCTCCGGCCGGGAGATGGGTCGGGTCTCCAGTATCGCCAGAATGTTCTCCTCGACCGTCATTCGGCGGAAGACGGACGGTTCCTGCGCGAGATAGCCGATGCCGGCGCGCGCGCGGCGGAACATCGGGGCCCGGGTCAGGTCCCTCCCGTCCAGCGTCACGCGGCCTGCCTCGGGACGGATGAGCCCGGTCAGGAGGTAGAAGGTCGTGGTCTTGCCGGCCCCGTTGGGTCCCAGCAGCCCGACGATCTCGCCCTGACAGAGCCGGACAGTGACGCGGTCGACCACCCGGCGCCCGCGGTAGCTCTTCGTCAACTCGCTCCCTTCGAGCATGCTGGCCGGTCGGGGTGGCGTGGCGGCCGGGTGTCCGCCGGCGCGCTCGGCCGTCGCGATGAGCGCCGCTGCCGCGCCCTCCCGGTCGCGGACGGCATCCGACCACCATGGGGCCGCCGCCTGGACCGTCTCCCACCGCTCCCCTGCGCCGTTTTCCACCCAGCCACCCGTCGCGAGGCGCGGGAGGACCGACCCGATCACATGCGCCCGGACCGAGTCGCCGAGCCCGTCCGCCGGCTGGTAGAGCCGGAGAAACGCTTCGCGGTATCCCAACAGCACGTCAGCGAGCGGTGCCCGCCCGTCGGTGCCGGCGGCACGAACCAGAGCCGCCAGCGCCAGCGCCAGCGAGGCGTCGGTCTCGTCGAGGCGCGCGAGCCAGGGCGGTTGCGTCACGGCGCCCCCGGCGTCTTCGGGGTGACCTTCGAGCCCGAGTCTGCTGTCGCCTTCGGCTTTTCCGTGGACGGCGCCAACTGCACGCCGTCGGCGGCGCCGCGCACTTCGACCAGATCCACTTTCTCCGAGCCGTCTTGCTTCATGGTGATGACGATCTCATCGCCCCGCGCATAGTTGATCGACGGGCGCTTGCCCGGCTTCTTGTCCGGCTCGAGGTGATACGACCGCGCCGAACCGCGGGCCACGAGGCGCGTGAGCACCGACTTCGTGGTTCCCGCCGAGTCGCGGGGCTCGAACGTGGCGACGACCGTGTCGCCCGTGAGCCAGTCGCGTTCCTTGGTGACCGAGTCCACTTGTCCGCCGAGCCAAGCCTTGCCGAACGCGCGCGCCTCGCGGAGGTGCTGGCCCGGAGAATCGAGCGCCATGGAATCGGCGCGGATCTCGTACTTGGCGGACGTCGCGTGCGGCTTGAGGCTGTCGCCCCACGCTTCCGTGTGCTCCAGCTTTCGCTTGGCCAAGTCGTGGGCGATGGTGTCCGCCACGAGCGTCCAGTCCTGGTTCACGGCCTTCGAGTCGCCCTTGGCGACCACCCGCTCCAGCTCGCGGTCCTTGAGCCGGAAGTCGAGCCGCCGCCCGGCGAGATCGAAGCTGTCGGACCCGATGCCGTGCAACGTAGGCCGCGTGCCGAGCAGCGTGCCGTCGTTGGCCGGGCCGGTGTCGAGCCGCAGCGAGTCGCCCCGCGCGGCGAAGTCGCTCCGATCCACGGTGACCATCCCGCCCGCCCAGATCCGCTCGTCGCCCTTGATGCGCACCCGATCGGCCACGATCACGTACGGCTCGCGCGCGGGCCGGGTCGAGTCTCCGGGCGCGGCGGTCGAGTCGGCCGTCGAGTCCTTGCCGAAGTACTCGATGTGCGGGCGGTTCACGGCGTACATCTCCGTGGTGTCCCGGACCCCCTTCACCGCCCGGAAGTAGTCCAGGTACGGTCCCGTCAGCGTCGAGCCGCTCGTGAGGTTCCGGGTCTTCACGTTCCCCCGGCCCTCCCACCGTTCGGCGGCCCGATAGTAGGTGCCGAAGTCGGTGTCCATGGTGAGCGTCGTATCGCGGTAGTGGACGTGGCCGGTGAACTGGACCCGCTCACCCGCATACGAGGCGACGCTGTCGCTCCGCATGGTGATCTTCGTGCCGCGGCAGCTCAAGCGGACGTTGCCGCCGGCGAAGTAGTTCGTCTCGCCGCCCGTCTCGACCGCGATGCCCTGCCGATCGACGTTGTCGATCTGGAGGGTGCAGCGGTCCGACGTGTTCCCGCCCTGCGCCGCGATCGGCGGCACGAGCGCCAGCCAGGCGATGAGTCCGGCGAGGCGGGCGACAGCTTTCATTTCTGCCCCGGCAGGAGCACGCCCTTCCCCGCGACCCCGTGCGGTCGGTCGGTCACCACATTCTTGAAGTCCGGGTCCGACGTGAAGCCGGTTCCCTGGATGAACTCCGCGCCATGCTCGAAGCGGAAGCTCTGGTCGGTCGAGATCTCGTTCTTCTTCGGATCGAACTTGATCTTCTCGGCCGTGAGCTTCCGTCCATCCGTGGCCACGACCACCACCTTGCCCTGCGCGTCCATCGAGCCGTCCTGCCACCGGTAGGTCCCGCGATCCGCCGTGAGCTGGGACGACTCCGCACCCTTGGGATCGTAGAACGTGGCGCGGAGGTGCCGCAGCAAGGCGAGCTGGGGACCCTCGAAGAAGTACGCGGTGTCCGCCTCGACCCGACTCTTGCGGATGCCGTCCGAGGTGACGAAGTGCGAGAAGCCCTCGATCACCTGGTCGGCCGTGTCGGCCGCCTGCACCGTCGCCGTGGGCCGCGCGCCGCCGGTGCCGCACCCCGCCGCTCCCGCCGAGAGGGCGAGCCCGAGAGCGAGACGGGCTGCCCGGCGCGCCGGGGCCATCAGGGCACGAGGCCGGCGAGCTCCTTGGCTTCGGCCGGAGCCCCGCCGCGCCGGCGCTTGAGCGCGGCCCCGATGAACGCTACGAACAGCGGGTGCGGGCGGGTCGGGCGGGACTTGAGCTCCGGGTGGAACTGGCAGCCGATGAACCAGGGGTGGTCGGGCAGCTCGATCGTCTCGACCAGCCCGCCGTCCGGTGACTGTCCCGAGAGCCGGAGCCCATACTCCGCCAGCACATCGCGGAATGCGTTGCTCACTTCCCACCGGTGCCGGTGCCGCTCGCTGATCTCGTTGGCGCCGTATGCCTGGGCCACCTTGGAGCCCGGGCGCAGCTTGGCCGTGTACGCCCCCAGGCGCATGGTGCCGCCCAGGTTCGAGACCTCGCGCTGCGAGGGCATCAACGAGATCACCGGCGACTCGCATTCGGGCGCGAACTCGGTGCTGTTGGAATCGGGCAGACGGCAGACGTTGCGGGCGAACTCGATGATGGCGATCTGGAGGCCCAGGCAGATGCCGAAGAACGGCAGGTCGTGCTCCCGGGCCCAGCGGATCGCCTCGATCATGCCGTCCACGCCGCGGATGCCGAAGCCGCCGGGGATGAGCAGGCCGTCGTAGGCGCCGAGCACGCGGCCGGTCGTCTCCTGGTCGGTGAACTGGTCACTCGAGAGCCACTGGATCTCGACGCCCGCGTCGTGCGCGATGCCGCCGTGAATCAGAGCCTCCTGCACCGACTTATAGGCATCGTGCAGATCGGTATACTTGCCGACCACCGCGATCCGTACCCGCGCCGCGGGATCGAGGACGCGCTGGACGAGGCCCTTCCACGCCTTGAGATCGGGCTCGCGGGTGGCCAGGCGGAGCCGCTCGCAGACCACGCGGTCGAGCCCCTGCTCGTGGAAGCGCACGGGGATCTCGTAAATCGAGCGAACATCCGGACTCTCGACGACGCACTCGAAATCCACGTTGCAGAAGAGCGCGATCTTCCGTTTGATGTCGGCCGAGATGGGCTGCTCGCTGCGGCAGACGAGGATGTCGGGCTGGATTCCGATCTGCATCAGCTCCCGCACCGAGTGCTGGGTCGGCTTGGTCTTGAGCTCGCCCGCCGCGGCAATAAACGGCACGAGCGTCAGGTGCATGAACAGGGCGTTGTCGCGCCCGACCTCCTGGCGAAACTGCCGGATGGCCTCCAGGAACGGGAGCGACTCGATGTCACCCACGGTTCCGCCGATTTCGGTGATCACGACGTCGTGCCCCGGCGCGGTGCGCCGGATGGCATTCTTGATCTCGTCGGTGATGTGGGGGATGACCTGGACGGTGGAGCCGAGATATTCGCCGCGCCGCTCCTTGTTGATCACGCTCTGATAGATGCGGCCGGTGGTAATGTTGTTCTGCTGGGAGAGGGAGCGATCGATGAAGCGTTCGTAGTGGCCGAGGTCGAGATCCGTTTCCGCGCCGTCGTCGGTGACGAAGACCTCGCCGTGCTGGAACGGCGACATCGTCCCGGGGTCCACGTTGATGTAGGGATCGAACTTCTGCATCGTGACGCTCAAGCCGCGTTCCACGAGCAGGCGTCCCAACG
>CAZFKN010000135.1:6218-7472 GCA_964519805.1 uncultured Gemmatimonadaceae bacterium | reverse complement strand
CGCGGTGCGGGTGCCGCGGCAACGCTGGGTGGGGACGGGGGCGCCCCTTTCGCAGCCGTGCCCCCGGCGCCGTTCCCGGTTGCCGCCGGCGCCGCCTCCCCGGGCTGCCCGATGAGGCCGATCGGCGACGACACCGGCACGGTCTGCCCGGCCGGCACCGTCTGGCGCAGCAGGACGCCACCGACGCGGGCCACCAGCTCCATCACGGCCTTGTCGGTCTCCACCTCGGCGAGCACGTCGCCTACGGCGACGGTCTCACCCTCCTGCTTTTTCCATTCGACCAGGCGGCCCTCTTCCATCGTCGGCGAGAGGGCCTCCATCACGACTTGAGTTGCCATAGAGAGCCGGCGGCTTACCGCCGATCGTCCTTCGTCACCGGTAGAGAACCCGTCCCACCGCCTCGACCACCTTCCCCGCGTCCACCTTCGCCGCCTTCTCCAGGTGCCGGTTGTACGGCATGGGCACGTCGGCGCCGGTGACGCGGAAAACCGGCGCGTCCAGCTCGTCGAACACGTCCCGCTGGATCACGTCCACGACCTGCGCCCCCACCCCGGCGAACGGCCATCCCTCCTCTGCCACCACGCACCGGTGCGTTCGGGCCACCGACGCGAGCACCGTCGCGGCGTCCAGCGGCCGGATCGTGCGGAGATCGACGACTTCCGCTTCCACGCCTTCGGCGGCCAGCTGCTCCGCGGCCTTGAGCGAGACCGATACCGTCTTCGAGTGGCAGACGATCGTGACGTCGCGGCCGACCCGCTTCACGTCGGCCTGACCCAGCGGAATCACGTGCTCCCCGTCGGGGACGTCGCCCTTCAGGTTGTAGAGCATCTCGCCCTCGATGAACACCACCGGGTCGTCGTCCCGGATGGCGCTCTTGAGGAGCCCCTTCGCGTCGGCTGGCGTGGCCGGCATCACCACCTTGAGGCCGGGGATGTGCGCGTAGTAGCTCTCGAACGCCTGGGAGTGCTGGGCTGCGAGCTGGAGTGCCGCTCCGCCGGGCCCGCGGAACACGGCCGGGACGCCGATCTGCCCGCCCGACATGTAGCGCATCTTGGCCGCCGAGTTCACCAGCTGGTCGATCGCGAGGAGCGCGAAGTTCCAGGTCATGAACTCGATGACGGGCCGGAGCCCGGTCATCGCGGCGCCGACGCCCAGTCCCGCGAACCCCAGCTCGGTGATGGGCGTGTCGACCACGCGCATGGGACCGAATTCGTCGAGCAGCCCGCGGCTCACCTTGTAGGCGCCCTGGTACGT
>CAZFKN010000135.1:0-6118 GCA_964519805.1 uncultured Gemmatimonadaceae bacterium | reverse complement strand
CTCTGGCTCCGGCGCCTGGTCGGCAAACTGGTACGCATCGGCGATCTCCGCGGTAATCTCCGCGTCCATCGCGCGCACGGCGGGCTCGTCCATCAGCCCGTCAGCGATGAGCTTGTGCGACCAGAGTGCGATCGGGTCGCGCTTGCGGTGCTCCTCGACCTCTTCCTTGGTGCGATAGTGTCCGTGGATCGGGTCCGACATCGAGTGACCCATGAAGCGGTACGTGCGCACCTCGAGCAGCGTGGGGGCCTTCTCGAGCCGGGCGCGCTCCACCGCCCGGTCCATCGAGTTCTTCATCGCCAGCACGTCCTGCCCGTCCACGACCTCGTTGATCATGTCGTAGGACGATGCCCGCTCGGAAATGTCGTAGATCGCGCTGGCACGCTCGAGCGCCGTCCCCATGCCGTAGCGGTTGTTCTCGCAGATGTACACGCAGGGGAGCTTCCAGAGCGCCGCCATGTTCAGCGCCTCATGAAAGGCGCCGTTGTTCACCGCCGCCTCGCCGAAGTAGCAGACGGCGACCTGCTCGGTGCCCCGGTACTTCGCGGCGAACGCCATGCCGGTAGCGATGGGGATATGGCCGCCCACGATCGCGTGACCACCCATGAAGCCGCGCGAGGCGTCGAAGAGATGCATCGAGCCGCCTTTGCCCCGGGAGCATCCGGCCGCCTTGCCGAACAGCTCGGCCATCACCGTCCGGGGGGAGATCCCGCGGGCCAGGGCATGCCCGTGCTCGCGGTAGGAGCAGACGATGTAGTCGTCCGGGCGGAGCGAGGCGATGCTGCCGACGGCGACGGCTTCTTGGCCGATGTAGAGGTGACAGAACCCGCCGATCTTGCCCAGACTGTAGGCCTCGCCGGCTTTTTCCTCGAAGCGGCGGATCACCATCATCTCGCGCAGCCAGCGGCGGTACTCCTCGGGGAGCGCGTCATCGGTCGGCCGGGCGCCCGTGCGCGCCCGGCGCGCCGCGGTGGAGCCGGCCATCAGCGCGCCGCGCCCCGTGCCTGATCGATCTGCGACCAGGCATGGTAGGACGAGCGGGTGAGCGGGCTCGCTTCCACGTGGGCGAACCCCATCGACTCACCGATCTCGCGCAGCTCCGTGAATTCGGCGGGCGTGTAGTAGCGGGCGATCGGCAGGTGGCCGTCGGACGGCCGCAGGTACTGGCCGAGGGTGACGATGTTCACGTCGCTCCGGCGCAGATCCTGGAGGCAGCGGATGATCTCGTCCCACTCTTCCCCCAGCCCCAGGATGATACCCGACTTGGTGAGCGCATCCGGCGCCATGCGGCGCGCGCGCGCCAGCAGCTCGAGCGCGCGATGGTAGCGTCCGCCCGGCCGCGCCAGCCGGTAGAGACGCTCGGCAGTCTCGAGGTTGTGGTTGAGGATGTCGGGCGCCGCGTCCATAACGATCCGGAGCGCGGTCTCTGAGCCCTTGAAGTCGGGGATCAGCACTTCGACCGACGTGTCCGGCAGGCGTGCGCGGATTTCGCGGATGCAGGCGGCGAACGCCTCCGCGCCGCCGTTGGGCAGATCGTCCCGGTCGACGGACGTGATCACCACGTGGCGGAGGCCCATCCGCTCCACGGCCTCGGCGAGCCGCACCGGCTCGGCGGGGTCGTAGGCCCGGGGCGTTCCATGGGCGACCGCACAGTAGGTGCAGTTGCGGGTGCACACGTCGCCCAGGATCATGAACGTCGCGGCCTTGTGCTCCCAACATTCCCCGATGTTGGGACAGCGGGCCTCCTCGCACACCGTGTGCAGGCCCAGCTCGCGCATCAGCCCCTTGAGCGTGGCATAGGTCGGCCCGCCCGGCGCCTTGACCTTGAGCCAGCCGGGCTTGCGACGGGGAAACAACGGGACGACGGGCGGAGAGCCCGAAGCGGAAACGCGAGCGCCCGCGTCGGCGGGCGCGCGGCGGGAAAGCTGGACCAGCTCGACCTGCGGTACTGCCACTACGCCTCCCGGACGAGAGCGAGAAACGGCATTTGGCCGCCTCTAAGCTAGCCCTGGGAGGCGCTCCTTTCTACTGCTGCGGCGGCGATGCCGGCGGCGCGGTGGCGCTGCTGCTGCAAGCCTGCTGAAGCGTCGCGGCGGCTTCCTTCGCCTCGGCGCTGGTCTCGAGTGGGTTCAGCACCGGACCGGTCTGCCCGAAGTACTCGGCCGCGGTGGACGGCGTCACCTTGAGGTCGGTCCCCGTAGCGCCCGCCCGCACCTGCACCTCGAGGAGGTCCCACGTCTTCCGGAACTGTACGTTCGAGAAGGTGATCTTGGGGTTCACCTTCCGGGCCTTGGTGAGCAGCCCGCCCTTGTCGTACGAGGTGCGCTGGTAGCCCAGGATGTCGAACTCCCTCATGACGCATTGGAACGCCTCCGGCGGGGCGAGCTGACTCTCGGACACGGAAGCGGTCGCGATGGCGTGGCCACACGCGGCCAGAAGGGCGGCGATCGCGACGAGCGGGGCGGTCTTGATCAAGGTCGGGCCTCGGACGTAGGGGTGGAAAGCGAGCGACCCTCCGAAGAGGGTCGCTCGAAATGCGTGCTACAGTATAACCGGTCGGCTCAGAAGAAGAGCATGAAGCCGAGGGCCGGCGCCCACTGCTTGTTGCTGCTCTGGCCGGTCGGCGTGGCACCGGCGATCTTGCCCTTGGTCCACCAATAGTCGAACTCACCGACGACCTTCAGCGACTTGGTGGCCTGGTAGTAGATCCCGCCCGAGATCAGCGTGTTCTCGGTGCGGAAGTCGGTCGCGGGCGTCTTGGACTCGGTGTTCGAGGCCTTGAGGTAGCTCGACCCGTAGCTGCCGGCGATCGTCACCTTGCTGCCCGTCGGGGTGACGGTCACCTGACCGATGAACCCGTAGGACTTACGGGCGTCGTCATTGCCCACCGTCCCGCCATCGGTCGCGCCGATGCCGTAGAGCGTGGTGCCGAGGCCCTTGCCGTAGTAACCGGACCCGGTCACCGAGAACATCGACTGCTCGTAGCGTACGCCGCCGCTCCCGCCCCAGCCCGTGAGGCTCGGGTTTGAGCCGCCGCCAGGCGTCGACGGGAACTCCCTCGTGCTCTGAAGCGTGCCGCCGAGCCAGAACTTGAAGCCGCTCTGGCTGTAGGTGAACTCAGACTCCACCCGCGGCAGATACGTGTTGGTGAAGCCTCCGACCGACGCGGCCTCGAACAGGCCGATGGCCCAGCTGTATGGCCGCCCCGCCGGGGTCGAGTAGGTCATCTGGGCGCGGAACTGCGGATAGATGTAGCCGAATCCGATGCGGCCCAGGGTGGTGCCGAAGCCGTCGCCCGGCGTGTCGGTGCCGTTGCCGCTCGCACCGATGCCGAACAGCGTCTGGTCGGTCAGGATGTTCTGACGGTTGTAGAGACCCAGCTCGCGGCCGACGAGCAGCTGACCCCAGGTGCCGCCGACGGTCAGGTACACCTGACGCATGTCGATCTGGGCGCCGAAGCAGTCGTTTTGGCCCGTGCTGCACTGTACATTGGGCGCGAAGCCGAAGTGCACGCCGAGGTCGGTGTTCCCTTCCTTGCCCTTGGCGTCGAACACGGCGAACGCCGGCAGCAGGCCGACCGTGAGCCGCGTTGCACTCACCACGGCCCCTGCCGGTGTGAGGCCGCCCGGTGTGGCCGTATTCCCACCACTGTTGCTCTTCTCGTAGTAGAGGAACGTGTTCACGTTTCCGGAGAACGTGAAGTTCCATCCGTTACTCATCTGCATCGTGAGGCCTTGCGCGTGGACGGTGTTCGCCGCCCCCAGCGCCAGCCCCAGGCAAACCAGCCCGATCCGCTTCATAGGTGCGCTTCCCTCAGAGTTGAGTTGACTGGATCCACGACAGCCAGCTGCGAAACTCACCTGCACCACATGCAACAGCGAGCGTGGGTGTTCGTGCTTCGTTTGCCGGACGAAACATCGTGTCGGTCACCTCCCGCGTTCGGCGTCCGCGGGGCCGGGGGCGGCTGGTCCGCGCTCGGCCCCTTGCAACGTCCTCCCCCCACCCTCGGTCAGGCGCGCCGCCCGGTTGGCAGCCGGCGACGCGCCCGCGCCGGGGGTCCTTACATCTTCTTCTTGCCCGTCTTGCCCATCGCCTTGCCGGAGGCACCCTTCGGCAGGCCGAAGACCATGACCGCGTCACCCAGCGGGTAGCTGATCTGGAAATTCCCGCCGCAGGCCACGGCGATGAACTGCTCGCCCCCGAACTCGAAGGTCATCGGAGCCGAGTTACAGCCCGCGCCGGCGTTGAACTGCCAGAGCAGCTTGCCGGTCTTCGAGTCGTAGGCGTTGAAGTTCCCATTCCCTTCGCCGGTGAACGTGAGGCCGCCGGCGGTCGAGAGTGCGCCGCCCATCATCGGCTGCGGCACCTTGTTCTGCCAGACGATTTTCCCGGTCGAGAGATTCACGGCGGAGAAGAGGCCGTACTGCTCCTCTCCCGCGATGGCGACGAAGGCGGAGCCGAGCCAGAGCCGGCCCTTTTCGTACGGTGCGGTGTGGGTGATGTAGTTCATCGGCTGATGCAGCCCGGCGGTGTACGCGTAGTTCAGGTTCGGGTCCACCGAGATGGGCGACCACTCCGAGCCGCCGTTGGCGCCCGGAAGCATCCGGGTTCCCTTGTCGCTCGGCAGCGCGAACATGCTCTCCTGGGGCGTGAAGTTGTCCGTCCGGCGGACCAGCTTGCCCGTGGCCGCGTCGAGTACGTAGACCCAGGCGGTCTTGCCGGCGTGCAGCACGACCTTCTTGCCGCCCAGCGTGGTGACCACCGGCGGGGAGACGGCGTCCAGGTCCCAGAGGTCGTGCGGCACCGTCTGGTAGTACCACCGGGTCTTCCCGTTGGAGGCGTCGATCGCCACGACGGCGTCGGTGTAGAGGTTATCGCCCGGGCGGATGGAGCCGTCGAGGTCAGGCGACGGGTTGCCGACCGCAACGTAGATCGTGCCCGACTCGGG
Organism: uncultured Gemmatimonadaceae bacterium; assembly: GCA_964519805.1. Classification (GTDB taxonomy): domain Bacteria; phylum Gemmatimonadota; class Gemmatimonadetes; order Gemmatimonadales; family GWC2-71-9; genus DASQPE01. Next base: position 1,170 of record CAZFKN010000135.1, on the reverse strand, counting down.
GTCGTATGCCGGGGTCATCCACACGCCGCCGCCGCCGGTCTTCCACGTATCGGCGTACTTGGCGCTGTCCGCCTTCTCCTTCGCGGGGTCGCGGTGGAGATCCGCCCCGTCCGGTGTGGACGTGGGCCAGGTGCCCCACCAGCCGTTCGGCGCCACCTCGTCGAAGGTGGGATCGCCCTTCGGAGCGGGAATCGAGTACCAGCGCCATACCTGCTGGCCGCTCACCGCGTTGTAGGCGGTGACGTTGCCGCGGATGCCGTATTCGCCGCCCGACACGCCGACGATCACGTTATCACCGATCACCAGCGGCGCCATGGTGATGCTGTACCCGAGCGCGGGATCGCCGACCTCTTTGTCCCACAGCACGCTGCCGTCGTTCCGGTTGAGCGCCACCAGGTGCCCATCCAGGGTCCCCATGTAGGCGTGCGGACCGTGCACCGCGACGCCGCGGTTGTTCGGGCCGCAGCACGTGATCGTGGCGCCGAGCTTGTGCTCGTAGCGCCAGAGCTGCTTGCCGGTCTTGAGGTCGTAGGCCATCGCGGTGTTGTACGGGGTGGTCACGTACATCGTGCCGTCGACGACAATGGGAGTGTTTTCGAAGGAGCCCAGCTTGGCGATGCCCGTCTGGAACATCATCCGCGGAATCATCTGTCCGACGTTCGCGGTGGTGATCTTGGCGAGCTTGGAGTACCGCTGGTTCCAGTAGTTCCCGCCGTACATCATCCAGTTGCCCGGCTCCTCGGCTGCGTTCAGGAGCCGCTGGCTGGTGACCTCCGACGGCTGGACGGCATCACCGCCCGGGGCCTGCGCGACGGCGAGGCCCGCCGTACAGAGCAACGCAGGGGCGACCAACCATCGGGACATAATCCTCATGGCTCCGGTCTCCTTGAGAGTTGGAAGAGTCTGATGTGGAATGCTCGGCCGTGCCGCGCAGGCGGCAGGCTCTGGGTCCGCGTCAGGCGACCCGGTCTCGGGTTTCCGACGCTTCCTGCAACATCCCGGAAGCAGCCCGCCACGACGGTTCCACTCTCGGTCGAATCTCGGCCACGTCGGAGAACGCCTGCGACACCGGAAGCCCTGGTCGCCAAGCCGCCGCGCTCCAGGGGGCCCTACGCCTTTGTTGTGAATGGCCTTACAAAATGGGTGCTACCGGTCGGGAGTCAAGGGGCG
>CAZFKN010000134.1:0-7534 GCA_964519805.1 uncultured Gemmatimonadaceae bacterium | reverse complement strand
CGAGGATCCTCCGGCCGCAGCGCCGGCACCGGCCTGATTTCTGTCGGGTCATCGAGTCAAAGCGGGCTCCGGCTACGGGGCCCGCTTTTTTTTGTTGTCACCACGGGGGACACGGAGAACTGCACGCACAGAGACACGGAGTCACGGAGACCACAGAGGAACAGCTGTTTTGTGGTCGGTCCTCAACGGGGATCACTTCGCTCGGCGGGGCACCCACCTCAATTGCTGTTCTCCGTGCGTCTCCGTGCCTCCGTGCCTCTGTGAATTGTAGTTCTCTGTGCCTCGTTGACCGCTCGGCCCTCAGTTGGCGATGCGAACGATGCCCGCCCGCAGCACCGGGACATTGAAATTGATCAACAGCCCAAGCGGGAGCCGCTTGAGCTTGAGGTAGGTCAGCACCTGGGCCTGGTGAACCGGATGGACCTTCTCCACCGACTTCAGCTCCACGAGGATCGAGCCCGCGACGATCAAGTCGATGCGGTATGTCTGGTGAAGCTGGAGCCCCTTGTATTGCAGGGAGACCGCGACTTCGCGATCGAAGATCACGTTGCGCAGGCGCAGCTCGTGACACACGCACTCGCGATAGAGCGATTCGAGCAGCCCCGGTCCCAGGCACCGATGCACTTCGATGGCCGCACCGATGATATCGTGCGTGACAAGGTTGAGATGTTGCGGGGGACCCGGTAGGGCCGTCATAGACCACCCAAGGGCTTTCTGCCCGAGCCGTACGATACGCGGCTGCTGGCCTACGCCCCCATCAATTCCCCTCGCCTCGAACCCTCCGGCCGCACCCCCATCAACAGTCAGTCTCAGTGCCTCCGTGTCTCCGTGGTAAGCAGTTCTCCGTGCCTCTCTCCGCGCCTCTACGGCTGGCGTTATATTGTCCGCCACGATGCCCGACCCTCGCTCCCTCCTCGAAGACCTTCATCACCGCCAGTCACTCGCAGAACAGGGCGGGGGCGCCGCGCGGATCGCACAGCAGCACAAGAAGGGCAAGCTCACCGCCCGGGAACGGCTCGATCTCCTCCTCGACGAGGGCAGCTTCGTCGAGCTGGATCGCTTCGTCACCCACCGCGCCAGCGACTTCGGGCTGGCCGAGCAGATCTACCCCGGCGACGGCGTCGTCACCGGCTACGGACGCATCGACGGGCGCGTCGTCTACGTGTTCTCCCAGGACTTCACGGTCTTCGGTGGCTCGCTGTCCGAGGCGCACGCTGAGAAGATCTGCAAGGTGATGGACCTCGCCGTACGGAACGGGGCGCCGGTGATCGGCCTGAACGACTCCGGCGGCGCCCGCATCCAGGAAGGCGTGGTTTCCCTCGGGGGCTACGCGGACATTTTCCTCCGGAATACGCTCGCCTCGGGCGTGGTCCCCCAGATCAGCGCGATCCTCGGCCCGTGCGCCGGCGGTGCCGTCTACAGCCCCGCGATCACCGACTTCATCTTCATGGTCCGGGGCGTGAGCTACATGTTCGTCACCGGACCCAACGTCGTTCGGACGGTCACGCACGAAGAAGTCACGTTCGAGCAGCTCGGCGGCGCCGACGTCCACGGCGGGACCTCCGGGGTCTCGCACTTCACCCACGATACCGAGCCCGAGTGCCTCCACGCGATCCGCGAGCTGGTCGGCTTCCTGCCGCCCAACAATCTGGACCAGCCACCGCTCCGCCCGACACAGGACCCCGACGACCGCCGGGATGAGGCGCTCCTCGAGGTCGTCCCCGAGAGCTCGGCCAAGCCGTACGACATGCACGACGTGATCCGGCGGATCGTGGACGACGGCGGCTTTCTCGAGGTGCACCGTGGCTACGCCGACAACATGCTGGTGGGCTTCGCCCGCCTGGGCGGCCGCCCGGTGGGGATCGTCGCGAACCAGCCGGCGGTGCTCGCCGGGGTGCTGGACATCGCCGGGTCGTCCAAGGCGGCACGCTTCATCCGCTTCTGCGACTGCTTCAATCTGCCGGTCGTGACGTTCGTCGACGTCCCCGGCTTCCTGCCTGGGGTGGGGCAGGAGCACGGCGGCATCATCAAGCATGGCGCCAAGCTGCTCTATTCGTATTGCGAGGCGACTGTCCCCAAGCTCACCGTCATCACCCGCAAGGCGTACGGCGGCGCGTACGACGTGATGAGCTCCAAGCACATCCGCGGCGACGTGAACCTCGCCTGGCCCTCGGCGGAGATCGCCGTGATGGGTCCCAAGGGCGCGGTGGAGATCCTGTTCAAGGACGAAATCGCGGGCGCGGCCGATCCGGCGGCTGCGCTGGCGCAGTTCACCGACGAGTACACCGCGAAGTTCGCCAATCCCTATGCGGCGGCCGGCCGGGGATACGTCGACGACGTGATCGATCCGCGCGACACCCGCCCGCGGCTCATCGACGCGCTGCGCGTGCTGGCCACCAAGCGCGACCGGAATCCGCCCAAGAAGCACGGCAATATCCCGCTGTGAGGTCGGTGCTGATCGCCAATCGCGGCGAGATCGCACTCCGCATCGTCCGCGCCTGCCACGAAGAGGGCCTGGAGGCGATCGCGGTCCACTCCGCCGCCGACCGCACCGCTCCGTACATCCGAGCCGCGGACCGTGCCGTCCCGATCGGGCCGGCGCCCGCCTCCGAGAGTTACCTCGTCATCGATCGGCTCCTCGAGGCCGCTGCCCTCACCGGCGCCGATGCCGTGCACCCCGGTTACGGATTTCTGGCAGAACGCGCCGCCTTCGCGGAGGCGGTCGAGCGGGCGGGGCTGGTGTGGATCGGCCCGCCGCCGGCCGCCATCCGTGCCATGGGCGACAAGACCGAGGCCCGGCGCCGCATGGCCGCCGCCGGCGTGCCCATCGTGCCCGGGGCGAACGCGCCGGTTGCCGACCCTGCGGCCGCGCTCGGCCTCGCGCGCGAGATCGGCTTTCCCGTGATGGTGAAGGCGGCCGCCGGCGGCGGCGGGAAGGGGATGCGGGTGGTCCGGGCCGAGGCCGAGTTGGCGGGGGCGCTGGCGGCGGCGGCCTCCGAAGCGCGGAAGGCGTTCGGCGATGCGGCGGTCTACCTGGAGAAGTTCATCGTGGCCCCGCGTCACGTGGAGATCCAGATCCTTGCCGACCACGAGCGCACGGTACACCTCGGCGAGCGCGAGTGCTCGGTCCAGCGACGCCACCAGAAGCTGGTCGAGGAAGCGCCCTCGGTGGCCGTAACGCCGCCGCTGCGCGCCGCGATGGGAGCGGCCGCCGTGGCCGCCGGCCGGGCCGTGGGCTACCGCGGCGCCGGCACCTGCGAGTTCCTCCTCGGCGCCGACAGCGCCTTTCACTTCCTGGAAATGAACACCCGCATCCAGGTCGAGCATCCGGTCACCGAGCTGACGTACGGGATCGACCTGGTGCGCGAGCAGCTGCGCATCGCGCAGGGGCTGCCGATGCGGGTCGCCACCGGACCGCTCGAGCCCCGCGGCTGGGCGATCGAGTGCCGGATCACGAGCGAGGATCCGGCCAACGGCTTTCTCCCCTCCACCGGCCGGGTGGAGTACCTGCACGTCCCCGGGGGTCCGGGCGTCCGCTGGGACTCGGCGGTCGAGACCGGTGACGAGGTCACCCTCTACTACGACTCGCTCCTCGCAAAGCTCATCGTCTGGGCGCCGGACCGGACCCGCGCGATCGAGCGCATGGCCCGGGCGCTCGATGAGCTGACGCTCGTCGGCGTCGCGACCAACCAGGGCTTCCACCGACGACTCATCGCCGACGCGTCGTTCCGCGCGGGCGAGATCGACATCCAGTTTCTCGACCGGCGAGCCGACCTGCTCGACCCGGCGCCTGATCCCGGCCTCGATCGCGACCTCGCCATCGCCGCGGCGCTCGCGGAAGACGAGGCGCGCCAGGTGCGGCGGCCCCACTTCGGCGAGCCCGCGGCAACCGCCACGGCCTGGGCGCGTCAGGCTCGGCTCGAGGGTCTGCGATGACCGCGCCCCGGGTTCGGATCGAGCGTCTCGCCGCCGGCGGCGACGGCATCGGCCACCTGGAGGACGGACGCGTGGTCTTCGTCCCGCGAACGGCGCCGGGCGAGCTTGTCGCGCTCCGCGACCTCAAGCCGTCGCGGCGGTTCGCCCGGGCGCGCGTGGCCGCCATCCTGGAGCCGAGCCCCGACCGGGTTGAGCCTCGTTGCGCGCACTACACCGCCGATGACTGCGGCGGCTGCCAGCTGCAGCACGTCGCGGCGCCGGTGCAACGGACAGCTCGTGCCGCATTCGTGGGAGACGCGCTGCGGCGGCTGGGCCGGCTCGCAGTGGCGGATCCCTCGCTCGAGCCGGCCGAGCGCGAGTTCGGCTATCGCACGAAGCTCACCCTCGCGGCGGCCCCGGACGGGCGGCGCATCGGCCTGCACCCGTTGGATCGGGCGGATGCCGTGTTCCAGCTCGATCGTTGTCACTTGGCGGCGGAGCCGCTCATGAAGCTGTGGACGGTGCTGCGCCGGCACCGTGCGCTGATGCCGCCCGGGCTCGATCGTCTCGTGCTTCGGCTCGACCGCGCCGGCGGCAGGCACGTCATCGCGAAAGTGCGTGGAACCGTCGTCTGGACCAAAGCTCCGACACTCGCCGGGGAGTTGGACCGCGCCCAAGTCCCGACGGCGCTCTGGTGGCAGCCGGAGGGCGGCGTCGCACGGGTGCTGGCGGGCCGGGCCAACGACGCGCCGGCCCCGGCCTTCGAGCAGGTGAATCCGGTGATGGGTGACCGCGTGCGTGCATTCGCCGTCGACCGGCTCGGCCCGGTCCGAGGCGCCGGCGTGTGGGACCTGTATGCCGGGATCGGGGAGACGACCGCCGCCCTGGCCGCTGCCGGCGCCAGAGTGGAAAGCGTCGAGCGCGACCCGAGGGCGGTCGCACGCGCGGAGGCTGCCGGACCCTCGGCCCGGCGGCACACGGGCTCGGCCGAAGCTGCCGTTGCTCGCCTTGAGCCGCCGGATCTCGTGGTGACCAACCCGCCTCGAACGGGGATGGACGCGGCCGTCACTGCGGCGATCGCGGCCGGCCGGCCGCGCCGGATCGTCTACGTTTCCTGCGACCCGGCAACGCTGGCTCGGGATATCGTGCGGCTGGGGCCGGGATTCCGGCTGGTGGAGGCGCGGGCGTTCGACCTGTTTCCGCAAACGGCGCACGTCGAGACCGTCGCCGTGCTGGACCGGGTATGAAGTACCATGTGGAGGTTCGGGGCCGTCAGGTGATCGTCGAGGTCGACGGTGACCGAGTGGTCGTCGACGGCGTTGCTGGCCGCGCGTCGGTCCGGGCCGTGCCGGGAACGCCGATCTGCCTGCTCACGGTGGACGGAAGGCAGCGCGCTCTGGCGGTCACCCCCATCGGGACTGGGCGGTGGGCGTTGGCGTCCGGCGGCGAGCGGTGTGAGGCCGAGGTAGTGGACGAGCGGACGCGCCACATCCGATCGCTCGCGGCGGCGTCCGGCCGCCATGTGACCGGTGGCCTGCTCAAGGCTCCGATGCCGGGCCTGGTCGTGCGACTGGAGGTCGAGCCCGGACAGCTCGTCGCGCCCGGTGCCGGCGTGCTGGTGCTCGAGGCCATGAAGATGGAGAACGAGTTGCGATCGCCTGCGGGCGGTCGGGTTCGCGCGGTTCTGGTCCGGCCGGGGCAGGCAGTGGAGAAGGGGCAGACGTTGGTGGAGTTCGAGGCCGGCTGACGGTCGGAAGCGCAACGGCGCGTGCGGCGGGTCGCTCACCCGCGGCTCTTGACCCGACCTCGGAGCGTCGGCTATCTTTTGAGTCTGTCTTGTTTTGACCCGTCTCCACGGAACCCCGGGACTCTGTAGCGCATGAAGACTTTCACCGCCACGCCGGCGGATCTCCGGCACGAGTGGCATGTCGTCGACGCGGCCGATGTGCCCCTCGGCCGGCTCGCGAGCGCCGTGGCCCAGCTCATCCGCGGCAAGCACAAGCCAACGTTCACGCCGCACATGGATGGCGGCGACTTCGTCATCGTCGTGAACGCGGCGCGGGTCCGGCTCACGGGACGGAAGCTCGACCAGAAGCGCTACTTCCGGCACACCGGCTACATGGGTCACGAGCGGTTCACCGTCGCCCGTGACGTGCTGGGCCGGCATCCCGAGCGCGTGATCGAGAAGGCGGTCTTTGGGATGCTGCCGAAGAACTCCCTCGCCAAGCAGAAGCTTCGGGGCAAGCTCAAGGTCTACGCGGGTGCCGAGCATCCGCACGCCGCCCAGCAGCCCAAGCCCTACACTCTCGGCCCGACCAAGGTGACTGCATGACGGCAACTCCGACGTTCCGGTGGCAGGCGGTGGGTCGGCGCAAGACCAGCGTCGCCCGCGTCTATCTCACGCCCGGCACCGGGAAGTGGGACATCAATGGCCGCACCCTCGGCGATTACTTCCCGCGGCCGTCGCTGGTGCAACACATCCAGCAGCCGTTCACCTCCACCGACACCCTGGGCGCCTTTGACGTGCGCGCCCATGTGAACGGCGGCGGCCAGGCGGGTCAAGCCGGGGCCGTGCGCCTCGGTGTCGCCCGCGCGCTCATCTCGGCGGACTCGCAGCACCGGACCAAACTGCGGACCGCCGGGCTCCTGACCCGCGATCCGCGCGCGGTCGAACGGAAGAAGCCGGGTCGCCCCGGCGCCCGGAAGCGCTTCCAGTTCTCGAAGCGCTAGAGCCGCTATCTCGCACGTCGCTGGATCCGGACCCGGGGTGCCCTTCGGGGTCGGGGCCGGAAACGAAGGCGACGGACGCACAACCCTAACGAGGAAGGATTCGCACGCCCGCATGGCACAGCCGCAACTTCAAGACCTGCTCGAGGCCGGCGTCCACTTCGGCCACCAGACCCGCCGGTGGAACCCGAAGATGCGCCGGTTCATCTTCGCCGAGCGCTCCGGCATCTACATCATCGATCTCCAGAAGACGCTGCGGCAGATCCACGCCGCCCAGGAGCTGCTCCGGAGCGTCGTGCTCAAGGGCGAAGGCGTGCTCTTCGTCTGCACCAAGAAGCAGCTCAAGGCCATCGTGCAGGCGGAGGCCTCGGGGTGCGGCGCGTTCTACGTCACGGAGCGCTGGCTTGGCGGAACCCTCACCAACTTCCAGACGCTCAAGAAGCAGATCCGGCGGTTGCGCGAGCTGGAGCAGGGCGCGGTGGACGGCGACTTCGAGAACTACACCAAGAAGGAAAAACTCCTGTTCGAGCGGGAGCGGGTGAAGCTGAGCCGCAACCTCGAGGGGATCAAGCTGCTGGGGCGGCTCCCCGGGGCGCTGTTCGTGGTGGATGCCAAGAAAGAAAAGATCGCCATCGCGGAGGCCAACAAGCTGGGGGTCCCGGTCGTCGCGATCGTGGACACCAACGCGGACCCGGACGTGATCACCGTGCCCATCCCGGGCAACGACGATGCGATCCGCTCCGTTTCCCTGATCACCGCGGCCCTGGCCGACGTGATCAAGGAGGCCCGCGCGCAGATGCCGATGCGGGAAGCGTCGGAGGATCTCGAGGCAGAGACGTACAGCACGGACGCGGGCTCCGAGGGCGACGCCGACGCGGACCGCCGGCGGCGC